>NZ_SDLG01000020.1:0-47882 GCF_013096965.1 Anoxybacillus sp. CHMUD | reverse complement strand
TTTCACGGTCAAAGTAGTAGTTTCGCTTCACTTCCACCTCTCCAAATAGCGTTTGGAGTCGGATCGTCCGCTTATCTTTGAGCGCATATCGTTTCTTGTCCCGCTGTTCTGCCAATGTGCGGTCGATATCCTCCAACACCTGTTGAAGCAGTTGACCATATTCTTTTTGCATATGCCGAAACAATAACTGTTCAATGTCTTTCCATGTGACTCCATCTGTGATATAATCCTGCATGGGCTCCACTCCTTTCTTTGGTTGTATTTTTTTCGCACTTACTACCTTACCAGGAGGAGAGCCCGTTTTTCATCTATTTTGCTTACATATCTGACAGGTTCCTTATTATACCAAATCAGGAACCTGTCTTTTTTTCTCCCACAAACATTTTACTCATACGCCAAACACAAAAAGTCCGCTTTCGTGCGCGGACTTATTTTCCAAACGGTTTATATGCTTCGATGACACGTTCATAATTTCTCTTGGAACGAACTGAAATGCCTTTTTTCAATTTCTCTCGTTCATGACTTTCTAGTTTTTTTACATCAATTTGAAAAAACGATTGAATGACGCGAGATGATTCACCTGGCTTCCCTTCAAAAATCGAGAGTGTGCCATCTTCAGTAAGACCGAAATACCCTGCTTTCGTTAATGGAGATAAATCGTCAACATATCGTTGAAAAACAATTTGCTCGTCATCCATATTGATTAGGTGCCAATCTTTATATTTGTTCCAAATGTCTTTCATTGATGTTACCGTTTCTTCCCTAATTTCCTCGCCCACTTCCCCATCCATATATACGGTTTCTAAAATAATTGTCATCTCCACAGGAGACGTATGTTGCAAAACAAATAAACTGAACAGTAATGTAAGTATCATGATTTTCACCTCATTCATATGTTGACCATTTTCTCCAAAATTAAACGGTCTTGCTACCGCAAGACCGTTATTCTAACATAGATTCATCTAAATTATGGTAAATTTCTTGCACATCATCATCATCTTCAAGCATATCAATGAGTTTTAACATTTTCGTTAAATCGTCACCCGTTAACGTCGTATACGTTTGCGGAATCATCGTTATTTCGGCTGTCGCAAACGTAAATCCTTGGGCAGCTAACGTATTTTTTACTTGTTCGAACTGTTCTGGGGATGTATAAATTTCAAATGAATCTTCCGTTGTTTCCATTTCATCTGCCCCTGCTTCAATCGCTTGTAACAGCATCTCATCTTCATCGATATGTAAATTTTCACGTGCGATAACGATTAATCCTTTTCGATCAAATAAATACGAAACACATCCCGTTTCCCCTAAGTTTCCGCCATTTTTTGAAAATGCGACACGAACGTTAGAGGCTGTACGATTTTTATTATCTGTTAAGCAAATCACCATGACCGCTACGCCGCCTGGTCCATATCCTTCATAACGAATTTCTTCATAATGTGTATGTTCTTGATTTCCTGTTGCTTTTTTAATGGCACGTTCAATATTTTCGTTCGGCATGTTCGCTGATTTTGCCTTTTCAATCGCAAGGCGCAACGTAGCGTTTGTTGTTGGATCGCCACCGCCCATCTTTGCCGCTACATAAATTTCTTTTGCCAACTTCATAAATAGTTTTCCGCGTTTCGCATCTTGTGCATTTTTGCGCCGTTGAATATTTTTCCACTTAGAATGTCCTGCCATTCGGATCCCCTCTCATATGTGAAAAATGTCCATAAAAACTATAACAAAAATAGATAAAAAAGAACAGGGGTGAGCCCCTGTTCTTTAGCCGCGATTCATAAATGGCCGTTCGATCATATCGCCCATATCGTTAAATATATCGCGAATATCGCGCTCTAGTTGATCCATCGGACCACCATCGCGAATGTCATTATCTAGCGTACGAATGCGGTTATACATGCTTTCATTTGCTACAACACGAACGGTTTTGCCCGCGGTATATGGAGCGATCGCTTCACGAACGAGACGTTCGATGCGCGCTGTATTTTTTTCTGTCGTCGATACAGCAACAACAACTCGGTCACCTGAGACGACGGCACGTGCATCTTTTACGTTTGCAACGTTTGTAGCACGTTTTGCAATTTTTTCAGCTAACGCTCCGTTATAATTACGGTAATACGACGGGCGCGTGCGTTCATCCATCGCATTTAAATGTCCATGATAGTTGCGATCAGCGCGACTAAAATTTCGATCCACTTGCGGTGTTCGTGTTGTTCGGTTCATGCCACGATCGAGCATTTCCGTAATCGGTCCATCATTGTCACGCACTTGACGAACGTTTCCGTTTAAACGCTCTGTACCATAACGGCCGTATTGAAACCCCGTCATATCGTTCTCATTCGAGTAATATCCGATGGGGCGTGTGCGATCCGTATAACGTGTATCAAATGCTTGGTTATTGCAAGCAACTAACCCGCTAAGTGCGATGACTGCCCCAAGAGCAACAATTCGCTTCCGCAAAGGAAAAACCCCCTTTTTGCTTTTGTAGACCATGCGTCTACATCATTAGCTTGGCGCAAAAAAGGAGTTTTATCGCTGTTAAAATTTTGGCGGAGCGATCGCTAACTGTCGTTTATGATGTGAACGTTCATGAAGCCGTTCAATAATTTCGCGGTCGCGTTCTGGAATTGGCTCACCTTTTAAATATTTGTCAATCATGTCGTATGTTGTACCCATTTCGTTTTCGTCTGTTTGTCCTTCCCAAAGACCTGCGCTAGGCGCTTTCGTAATAATTTCTTCAGGTACACCGAGAATGCGAGCCATTTCACGCACTTCTCCTTTTGTGAAATGAACGAGCGGAACTAAATCAACGCCACCATCGCCGTATTTTGTAAAGTAGCCTGTATGCCACTCCGCTGCATTATCCGTCCCGACGACGAGGTAACCATAATTATTTGCGACCGCATACAACGTCGTCATACGCAGACGTGCACGTGTATTCGCATCACCAAGGCGTGCAGCTTGCTCGTTCCATTGCCCCTTTTCTTTTAGTTGTTTCTCAATTTCACCGAATAATACGCGATGTGTTTCTGTTAAGTCGATGACATGATAATCAATGCCGCAACTTTCTACAACTTTTAATGCATCTTCTTTATCTTTTGGGTTACTTTTACATGGCATAATGAGCCCTAACGAGTTGTTAGGAAATGCCCGCTTAATTAAATGGGCAACGACCGCAGAATCAATGCCGCCACTAATCCCGACAATCGCTCCATTCATCCCTGCTTCCTGTACGCGTTCACGAAGCCATGCAATTAGCTTCTCAATTTTTTGTTCCATGTATGTACATCCCTTTCTCTTTACATCATCATGTTCATTTTATCACACAAAAAGCAAAAAGAAAAAGAGGCGACTTATTGCCCCTCTTCTTCTTCACGATAAGGAACAGAAAAATATGGATTCATTCCATACGGTTGCCCCTGCCACCCTTGTTGCCATCCGTACGGACCATATGGCATAGCTGGCTGTGGCATATACATTTGCTGTGGCATCATCGGCACGTTTTCACCATACATTTGTTGTGGATATGATGCTTGTTGCGGTTGTTGTGAATACTCCCCTGCACCTGTTGGCATCTGCGGCATCATCGGTTGCGACTGTTGAGAATATTCACCTGTTGGCATTTGTGGCATATAAGGTGTCGGTTTCGGTTCGCCACATCCGCAATCATCGTTGTTTGCCATGTTTTGTGGATATGTCCACGGCATCATTGGATACATTGGCGGAAACCACGGATAAAAACCGTATCCTGGCATCACTGGCGAAATAGGAATGCACGGCATTGGCATCGGCAAAGGCATTGGAGCAGGCTGCGGGTGCATCGGTTGTTGTGGCTGTTCTTCCATCACTGGCGCTTGCGTTGTTGGAATTGGTGGAATATCCGGAAATGGCGGCATTGGTATCTCTTCGTCAGGTTCCATCATATTCGGCATAATATTTGGCGGTTTTGGCGGCAAAAGCGGCATCTCTTGTTTCGGCTCTTCTTTTTTCTCCGATGCTTTTGCAATTGGAATTTCTTTTGCGATCGGTTCCACGTTTTGCGGTTGTTGTAATGGTTGCTCTTTTTTGTTTACATGAATGTCAACATCAACAGAAACTTTTGGCGTTTCCTTTTTGACTGGTTTCGCTGGTGCGGCTGGTGTTGGTACTTTAATTTTCATCCCCGGCATAATGTAATTTGGATCACTTAAATGAGCGTTCATTTTTTTTAGCTCTTCAAAATCAACCCCATATTTCTCCGCAATTTTCCAAAGGGTATCTCCTTTTTGAACGATATGAATTTTCACGTGTTTCCCCCTCCTATGTTCAGACGTGACGTGTATGTCATGTTTAGCTTGTCGCTACTAGGCTTCAACATAACTTATGAACAGAAAGCTTTTTTTATGATAAAAATAAAAAAGACCGGCAAAAAAATGCCGATCTTATGCGCGTGCTAACATGCGCTCAAGTGCTAACATCGCTCCTTCTGCTACATCTTTTGGCACGGTAATGCGGTTTACCACTTTTCCTTCAAGAAGCGATTCGAGCGCCCAAAGTAAATGTGGTAAATCAATGCGATTCATCGTTAAACATGGACACATATACGGATTTAATGACACAATTTCTTTATCTGGATGTTGCTGGATGATGCGATTTACTAAGTTCATTTCAGTTCCGATGGCCCATTTGCTCCCTGCTGGCGCGTTTGCAATCGTTTCAATGATATATTTTGTTGAACCTGCATCGTCCGCTTGTTGCACGACTTCCCAGCTACATTCTGGATGAACGATAATTTTCATATCTGGCTTCGTTTTTCGAATATGTTCAATATGTTTTACTGTAAAGTTTTCATGAACGGAACAATGCCCCTTCCATAAAATTACTTTAATTTGTTGAACATCTCCCTCATATTGCAATGTATTTGTTATCGGGTCCCATACAGCCATTTGTTCTAGCGGAACACCGAGATCGTACGCTGTATTTCTTCCTAAATGTTGGTCAGGCAAAAAGAAAATACGCTCCTTTTGGGTAAACGCCCATGCGACCATTTTTTTCGCATTTGATGATGTCACTGTTGCACCGCCATGTAAACCGACAAACGCTTTAATCGCAGCTGTAGAGTTGACGTACGTTAACGGTAAAATCGTATCGCCAAACAGTTGTTGTAATATAGGCCATGCTCGTTCCACTTGTTCAATTTCTGCCATATCAGCCATCGAACAGCCCGCGCGCATATCTGGCAAAATGACGATTTGTTCATCACTCGTTAAAATATCCGCTGTTTCCGCCATAAAATGGACGCCACAAAATACAATATATTCAGCCTCTTTATTTTTCGCTGCTACTTGTGCGAGTTGCAATGAATCACCTGTCGCATCCGCAAATTGAATGACTTCGTCTTTTTGATAATGATGACCTGGAATAAATAAACGCGTGCCGAGCTCCCGTTTGACACGAGCGACTCGTTTTTCCATTTCTTCAACTGACAACTGTTTATATGTCTCTGGCATCGTGTCGTGTTGTTGCATGAGTTGTAATACGTTCATCGTTCATTCCTCCTATTGCACGTTTAAACTAATGTCCAGCGCTTTCGCTGAGTGCGTTAACATCCCTAACGAAATGTAGTCAACCCCTGTATCCCGATATTGTGCAATATTTTCAAGGGTAATCCCACCTGACGCTTCTGTAATGATAGACGATGGGACGAGTTGGACAAATTCGCGAATTTCATCGGGTGTACGGTTATCAAACATAATGATATCCGCCCCTGCTTCAACCGCTTCGATGACTTGTTGTTTCGTTTCCGTTTCCACTTCAATTTTTACCATATGACCAAGTTGGGAACGAACACGTTCGACCGCTTTTTTAATCGATCCACAAAACGCAATATGATTATCTTTAATCATCACCCCATCATACAAACCGAAGCGATGATTATAGCCGCCACCGCATGTCACCGCATATTTTTCTAACATGCGAAGCCCTGGCGTTGTTTTTCGTGTATCACAAATGCGAGTGTGATTGCTGTTGAGTGCCCGAACGGCTTGATTTGTCAATGTAGCAATACCACTCATACGCTGAAGTAAGTTTAAAATGACGCGCTCACCTGATAAAAGCGGGATGATTGGACCTGAAACGACAGCGATGACCTCTCCTTTTTTTACGCTTTCCCCGTCTCGTTTATATAATTGACATGCGATAGATGGGTGTAATAACTGATATCCGATTTCAATAATGGAAACGCCTGCGATGATCCCATCTTCTTTGGCAACAAATATCGCTCTTCCCTCATTTGAAGGAGAGAAAATTGTTTCGCTCGTAATATCACGTTCCCCAATGTCTTCTAAAAAAAACCGCTTCAATAGCTCTTTTAACTTTAGTTCATTCAACTCAAACCCTCCTTTATGAGATGCTCTGCTTTCGTGCGCATGATGCGCCGCTTTTCCCAATACATTTTTTCAAACGGCTCATCACTTCGATAATGAGCCCCGCGACTTTCTTTTCGTTGCAAAGCTGAAGTCGTGATAAGCCATCCAACGATTAACATGTATATGATCGTCCGTTTCTCATCGTCATGTTCAGGTGCCATATCCACGAGTTCATGGATCGCGTATTGTTCAAACCATCGTTTCGCTTGTAACAGTTGATCATAATCACGCACAATCCCAACATATTGTGTCATCGTTTGTTGAATTTGTTCTTTTGTTGGTAACGTGATACGTACGTGAGTTCCTTTCCTCTCGCTTTTCTTTAACGTCTGATGTTGTCCCCTTTTTTGCAACAAGTGAAAAGCTAATCTTCTACTAAAAACAAGCGCTTCAAGCAACGAGTTGCTCGCCAAACGATTCGCCCCATGCACACCTGTACATGCCGCTTCGCCAACGGCATACAATCCCGGTAACGTCGTTTCTCCATCCGTATTTACAACGATACCCCCCATTAAAAAATGAGCACCCGGGACAACAGGAAGAAGACCGTTACGCCAATCAATATGATAGCGCTCACAAAGAGATGTGATCGTTGGAAACCGAGATGAAAAGTGTGGGATCGTAGAAATATTTAAAAAAACACGATGACTATTTTTTATTTCACGATCAATGGCTCGAGATACAACGTCACGTGGAGCTAAATCTTTTTGCGGATGCGCCCCGTCCATCACGCGTCGACCGTCATCGGTGACGAGAATCGCTCCTTCGCCACGCACCGCTTCAGAAATGAGACCAACCGCTTTTTCATTCACATAGAGCATTGTCGGATGAAACTGTACAAACTCCATGTCCGTAACAGCCGCTCCCGCTCGATACGCCATCGCAATTCCATCGCCTGTTGCTGTTTCAGCGTTCGATGTAAACGTGTACAACTGCCCAATTCCACCTGTTGCAATAATTGTTGCATTCGCTACATACGTTCCTTGCTTCGTTTGCACCCCTACACAACATCCAGCGGAGACAAGCAAGTCAATCACAGGATCGTTTTCTATAAACGTTACACGTCCGGAAAGCTTCTCAAATAAGAAGGATACCATATTTTTCCCAGTCGCATCTCCTCCAGCATGTAAAATACGCTTCGTGCGATGCGCACCTTCTTGGCCAAAAAGGAGCTGTCCACGTTCGTCCACATCAAATGAAAAACCGAGATTCATGAAATTTTGAATCGCTTCACGTCCTTCTTGAACTAAAATACGTACCGCCTCGTTATCATTATGCTCACACCCAGCAATGATCGTATCTTCGTAATGAGATGACCAATGATCATTCGGGTGGATGGCAGCAGCCACTCCCCCTTGAGCAAGCCAAGAATTACTCGTTTCTTTATTCGACTTCGTGAAAATAATCACATTTTTATGCTCACATAAATGGTAGGCAACCATTAATGCTGCAAGGCCGCTACCAACGATAATCACATCCGCTTCACGCATGGATGCTCCTCCATTTCATACTGTCTTGACACCTATATTGACATATATTTAAACTGATGACAAGACTTTTGTTTTGGAAGTTGGTGAATGAGATGATTTATTTAGATCACGCTGCAACAACACCGATGAGTGAAGAAGCGTTAGCTGTTTATGTAGAAAGCGCAAAAAAATATTTTGGAAACGCCAGCAGTCTCCATGACATCGGAACAGCGGCAAATGAGTTGCTTACCGTTTGCCGAAAACAAATCGCTCAACTCGTTGGAGGAGAAGAAAAAGGGATATATTTCACAAGCGGTGGGACGGAGGCAAACGTCCTTGCTATTCGTTCGCTCGCTTATGCCCATTGTCACAAAGGAAAACATATTATTACATCAAGCGTTGAACACGCTTCCGTCCATGCGGTATGCGCCCAGCTAGAACAAGAAGGATTCACCGTCACGTACGTTCCTGTCGATCGTTTTGGACAAGTAAATATTGAAGCGCTTGAACGGGCGTTGACAGAAGAAACGATTCTTGTATCTATTCAACATGCGAATTCTGAAATTGGCACAATTCAAACATTAAAGCAAATTGGTGAATTGTTAAAGAAAAAACAAATTATCTTTCATAGCGATTGTGTACAAACTTTTGGTAAAATACCGATAGATGTGAAACAGTTCCATCTCGATAGCATATCCATCTCTAGCCATAAAATTTACGGTCCGAAAGGAGTTGGAGCTGTTTATATCAACCCACGCGTCCCTTGGCACATGTCGTTACCAAACACAACACATGAAGGCGGATTTCGACCGGGAACGGTCAACGTCCCCGGCATCGCTTCTTTTACAACAGCGGCTCTTGAAATCGAAAAAAAGCGCACAACAGCGCAACATCATATGAATGAATTGCGTCGCTATTTTGTTGAGCAAATCGTTCAAAAACAACTACCGATAACTGTTTTTGAGCATCCGACTGACCAATTGCCACAAATTGTAGGCTGTCTCGTTCACGGCTTTGAAGGACAATATGTCATGTTGCACTGCAATCGTCACGGAATAGCCATTTCGACGGGAAGCGCATGTCAAGTCGGAAAACAAGCTCCTTCAAAAACGATGATCGCGATCGGCAAGGAGGACGATGAAGCGAAGCAATTCATTCGTCTTTCATTTGGTGTGCATACAACAAAAAGCGAAATCGAAGCCGTTGTTTCTGTACTTGAACAGCTTCAAAAAGAAAGGATGTCAACATGAAAAAAGAGAGAAAATTACTTGGGGAGGAACGACGAGCGCTTATTTTGCAATGGCTAAAAGAGAACCATCGCCCGATGACAGGGACTGAATTAGCCAATAAAACAAACGTCAGTCGTCAAGTTATCGTTCAAGATATTTCGCTATTAAAAGCAAGAAACGAGCCAATTATCGCCACAAGCCAAGGATATTTATATTTATCGCCTTCTTCTACTCACATGTATACGCGCGTGGTTGCTTGTTGTCATACGCCAGAACAAACAAAAGACGAACTGTACACTATTGTCGATCATGGCGTTACTGTTAAAGATGTCAAAATTGAACATCCCGTATACGGTGACTTAACAGCGTCGATTATGGTCAGCAATCGGTTAGAAGTCGATGAATTTATTCGAAAAATTAACGAAACGAAATCTGCCTATTTATCTCAACTGACAGATGGTGTGCATTTGCATACGCTTGAAGCAGATCGTGTAGAAAAGCTCGATGAAGCATGTACAGCTTTAAAACAAGCAGGATTTTTAATCGAATAAAAAACATCCCTTTACACGAGGGATGTTTTTTTTACGGTATAATATGGATAGCTGCCTAATAGTTGCACCGTACAGCCGAGCGCTTCTAGCTCCGCAATCGCTCCCGGAATTAAAACGTCATCCATTTTTTGATCGATATCAATAATGAAAAAGTAGTTCCCTAAGCCTGTTTTCGCTGGTCTTGACTCAATTTTTGTTAAGTTGAGCTTTCGCCATGCAAACGCCGATAACACTTGATGAAGCGCTCCTGCTTGATCTTTTGGCAACATAACCATCAACGTTGTTTTAAATCCGTCTTCTTGATCTTTTACAGGCAATAAACAGCGTTCACGGTGCAATACGATAAAGCGCGTATGGTTGTAGTCATAATCATGAATGTTTTCTTTCGCAATCGCTAAACCGTATTGTTTTGCAGCCAGACGATTGCCAATCGCTGCAATATTTTCTTTCGGATGCTCGCTTACATATTGAGCTGCTGCACTTGTTGAAGTGACGTATTCGTACGTGGCATGCTTTAAATGACGATGTAAAAACTTATGACATTGTGCAATCGCATGTGAATGGGAATAAATACGTTTAATGTGCTTCCAATCGTCCAATTGAGACGGATGAACGAGCAAATGTTGTTCAATCGGTGCGATAATTTCCCCTACAATCGGCAAATTACATTCGTGAATTAAATAATCAATCGTCAAATTGACGGAACCTTCGAGCGCATTTTCTAACGGAACGACAGCAAACTCCACTTCGCCGTCACGGACAGCGTCCATGCATTGCGGAATTGTATGATATGGGACGTTCAGAATATGTGGAAAAACCGCCTCAACGGCCGCATGCGTAAACGTCCCTTTTGGTCCTAAATATCCGATTTTCACATTTCCTCTCCTCTCTACGCCCCTGAACCGAGAATCTCTACTTTTTCAACAAAAGGCAGTTGTTTTAATTGCGAAAGTAGCTCATCAATCGTCATCGTCATCTCGCTTGTACTGATCGATAACGTCACGTTTGCACGTCCTTGAAGCGGAATCGTTTGGTGAATCGTAAGCACGTTGCAATTGGCTGCTGCAACAACACTTAACAGCTTTGAAAGGGTGCCTGAGCGGTCTTCTAAATGAAAAAAAAGCGTAATAATTTTTTCGCGAACCATCGTATGAAATGGAAAAACGGCGTCGCGATATTTGTAAAAAACGCTTCGGCTAACATCGACAAGTTGCACAGCGTCAGCGACAGAATCAACTTTTTTTCGTTCAATTAATTCTTTTGCAGCCAATACTTTTTTCATCGCCTCAGGCAACACATCTTCACGCACTAAGTAAAACTTTTTATCCACCGCACAGACGCCCCCTTTCGCATTAATCAACAAATTCAAATTCGTAATTCAACAGTTTGACAATATCTCCATCTTTTGCTCCGCGAGCGCGCAATGCATCGTCGACTCCAAGTGAACGCAACTGACGCGCAAAACGACGCACGGACTCTTCGCGTGAAAAATCGGTCATTTTGAACAGTTTTTCAATCTTTTCTCCGGATAAAATAAACGTCCCATCATCATCGCGCGTAATATGAAACGGAGCTTCTTCTTTTTCAAGCTTGTAAACGACGCGATGAATCGCTTCTTCCTCTTGAGGATAGAGCGGAAATTCCGGCGTCGTTTCAAGCAAGTCGGCAATCGCAAATAACAGTTCACGAATCCCTTGGCGCGTGACTGCTGAAATTGGGAAAATCGGCACATCTTCATTTAATTTTTGTTTGAACTGTTGCAAATGTTCCTCAGCATTTGGCATATCCATTTTATTCGCCACAATAATTTGTGGTCGCTCTGTTAGACGTAAATTATATTGTTTTAATTCTTCGTTAATGACTACATAATCTTCGTACGGATCCCGTCCTTCGATGGCAGCCATATCAATTACGTGCACAATGACGCGCGTTCGTTCAATATGACGTAAAAATTGATGCCCAAGTCCAACGCCTTGGTGTGCCCCTTCAATGAGACCTGGTAAATCTGCCATTACGAAGCTGCGACCATCTTCCGTTTCAACAACACCTAGATTAGGAACGATCGTCGTAAAATGATAGTCTGCGATTTTCGGCTTCGCTGCTGAAACGACCGACAGTAACGTCGACTTACCGACGCTTGGAAAACCGACAAGCCCCACATCTGCAAGCAGTTTTAATTCTAATGTCACGTATCGTTCTTGTCCCGGCTCACCGTTTTCAGCAATTTCTGGCGCCGGATTCGATGCGGTTGCAAAGCGAGTATTCCCCCGTCCACCGCGACCACCTTTTGCTACGACAAATCGTTGTCCATGTTCTGTTAAATCAGCAATGACTTCTTTCGTTTCATCGTCAATAACAACTGTTCCCGGTGGCACTTTCACAATCAAATCTTCGGCGTTTTTTCCGTGTTGATTTTTCGACATACCATGTTCGCCACGTGGCGCTTTAAAATGACGTTGGTAGCGAAAATCCATTAACGTACGTAATCCTTCATCAACAACAAATACGACATCGCCACCTTTTCCACCGTCCCCTCCAGCAGGCCCGCCTTTGGGAACGTATTTTTCGCGCCGAAACGCGACCATTCCGTTTCCGCCGTCGCCACCTTTCACATATATTTTCACTTGATCAACAAACATCGTCTTTCTCCTCCGATCTGTTCATCTTTCATTTAAAAAGATGAAATAGTTGCACATAGCGTTAGTTCATGTTCTTGAATGACATATTCATAAAGCGAGAGCGCCTCATATTGACTATGTTTTTGAATCCATGCTTTCACCGCCTCGAGTTTGTGAAGCATGCCGCGATAGTCAAAAAATAAGCGCACATCTTTTCCTGTTAAATCGATCGTAATCGTTACATAGTTTTCAACATGTGGAGAAGAACATTCCTCAAGCATATGTAAAAATGTTTGACACCACGTAACGAGCATATGATCGTATGCATGTAGCGAGCGTGGCTCTCCTAACACTTCATACTCTAGTTGAATATGACGAGCTTGCCAATGGTACGTCATAAGCAATTCAGCGAAGCGCCCTGCTTGTAAATTCGTTAGCTTCGCTTCATGTTCTGCCTCAATGATAATTTGTTGAATAATCTCATTGACGCGATCCATCCGTTGCAAAGATAAATTCCCTTTAATGAGCTGAATTTTATTGAGCCAGTCGTGCCTGGAATGACGCAACGCTTCTACAATTGTCCACCGCTTCTCCATCATTCATTCTCCCATAAACATTTTGAGTATAATTATAACATACGACAACAAAAAGAAAACCCTAACCAAGTCGGTTAGAGTTTTCCACTTCCTTATGCTTCTTTTACAACAGGATAAACGCTCACTTTTTTACGATCGCGACCCATGCGCTCGAAGCGAACGATGCCGTCAACTTTCGCATAAAGTGTGTCGTCGCCACCGCGGCCTACGTTTAATCCTGGATAAATTTTTGTTCCGCGTTGACGGTAAAGAATTGAACCGCCTGTAACGAATTGACCGTCCGCACGCTTCGCACCAAGACGTTTTGCGATCGAATCACGACCGTTCTTTGTTGAACCTACCCCTTTTTTCGATGCGAAAAACTGAAGATCTAAACGCAACATGTCGTGTCACCTCCTACAACGTTTTCGTCGTTATGTTGACGTATTTACCGTAATCACGCTCAATCGTTTGGAGCGACACGATCATTCCTTCAAGAAGAAGTTGCACATCGGCTAGTACTTTCGCATCTTCAATTGTCGGAAGTTCACAATGAAGATAGCCGTCTTTCCCTTGTTGAATGATCGGTTTCACATTCGTCAAGGCAATGATTGCATTGACCGCACCAAACGAAATAGCTGATACACCTGCACATACAATGTCTTGTCCACGCTTCGCAAACTGAGCGTGTCCGCTAATGGTAAAGGAACGAATCGTCCCTTCTGACGTCCGATTAATTGTTATGCGAATCATCGCTTACGCCTTATGCGTTAATTTTTTCGATAACAACTTTTGTGTATGGTTGGCGATGACCTTGCTTACGACGATAGTTTTTCTTTGGCTTATATTTGAAAACGATGATCTTCTTTTGACGACCATGTTTTTCAACTTTCGCCGTTACTGTTGCGCCAGCGACTGTAGGATTGCCAACTTTTACGTTTTCGCCACCTACAAATAACACTTTGTCAAATGTTACAGTTTCGCCTTCTGCTGCATCGATTTTCTCGATGTAAATCGCTTGGCCTTCTTGTACTTTAATTTGTTTTCCACCAGTTTCAATAATCGCGTACATATTTGCACCTCCTAAACTAGACTCAGACTCGCCAGCTGCGAGGCGGTTCAAGCGAACGCTTAAATAGCCTTAGCTGAGCGGTTGTAGCACGGGTGCTACACAACATAGAAGATGATAGCATAAAAAGAAAACAATTGTCAATACGTATAAATGAAATGGCCGATCGGTTCATTTGTTCGTTTCTCATGAAAATATGCGTACAACAATTCGTTTTCGTCGAGTTCCATTTCCATTTGATTTTTCTTTACGATAATCGCATGTTTTTTTCCGCGATGAAACAAAAGAAGGACGCGAAATAACGGATCATTTGCATCAACGACAAGACGCTTTAACGCTCGATATTCCGTTCGTTTTCCGTAGTAACGTTCAAGTAAGAAACGGATCCATACATATGTTCTTTGCTTCCATTCAAACCAAATAGCATGCGCTAAAAAAAGACCAATGATCCATAAATTCATGTGCGCCGGTGCGACGACCAATAAAGCAATAAAATATATAATCAAGAAAAGGAAGGAGAAATAAAGCGTTTGTTCATGCGCACGCCGAAACGACGTACGCGCTGTGCGATAAAGGAACATTAGCTTTCCTCCATCAAGCGGCCAAATCGGCAATAAGTTAATAAGTAAAATAGATAAATTATATTCAATGATCTGCTGATACCATTCATTAGATAACATGTTTGCCTCGTGAGCGATATATGCCATAAAAAAAATAAATATGTGCTGAAACGGACCTGCTAGTGTTACGATCAATTCTTCATGAAACGGACGATTTCCGTGCTCATCTATCTCCGCTACCCCGCCAAACGGCAAGAGTAAAACACGTTTGACACGCCATGAAAACATGTGCGCCGCTACAACGTGTCCAAGTTCGTGCCAAAGCACAATCCAAAATAGTAAAAGGAGCGTCTGAAATTGCGCAGTCATGACAGCTATCAACGCAACAAACCAAAAGAGCGGATGAATATGAATGTTCATAAATATAGCTACCCATTTATTCAAAGGAAATCACCTGAACCGGATCAATGAAGCGATCCCCTTTTTTAACGGCAAAATAAAATACACTTTTCTGATTATTCTCTTCCGCCTTCCCTACTTCTTTTCCCACCTCAATAAAATCATACAACTTTACAGAAATAGCTGATAATTTTCCATACCACGTTTCGCTTCCGTCCGCATGTTGAATAATGACCGTTTTTCCGTACGGTTCTTTCACACCGGCAAACACGACAATCCCTTCTTCGACTGCTTTAATGGCTTGATTAGTTTCAATAACAACGCCTTGTCCATTATGTTCGAATGTTTCTACAACACGTGCTGAAGCAGGGAAGGCATACGCTGTAGCAGTTGTCTCTTGTTGTTTTTTTGTTTGAAAAAATGCAAGCGGCTTGCCGAATGTGTTTTCATACCATTGCGCAACGGTCGCAAATTGAAAATCTTTTTCCATCACTTGTTTGACGAATGTGCGTGCTTCTTCCATTTTCGGAGAATCATATTGAAACAAAATGGCAACGCTAAAAAATAACATCGCCGCCAAAAAACTTTTCAATAAAAATATATCTTTACGAAACAGCGGCGGCTCCCGATCGCCGTCATACGTCACAACGGTCGGATTCCCGTATTTTTCATCTTCGCTCCAATTCGTCAACATCGTTTGAACGTAGCGTTCGCGTTGCTTTTTTCGCTTGGCCATTCGTTTTCGAATATGTTCAATTCGATCGCTCACACTCCCACCCCTCTCGTCCTATTTGTATTATATGTATTTGGGAAATAGAGAAGATATGAATGAAAAAAGCACCTCCAAATGGAAGTGCTAACGAGCGCTAAACAGTTTTTTAATTTTCGAGAAAAAGCCTTTTTGTTCTTCATCATCAAGCGACATAAGCGGCACCGATTCACCGAGAAGGCGACGGGCGATGTTGCGATACGCTAGCGATGCTTTACTATTCGGATCGAGAACGATCGGTTCACCATTGTTTGATGCTTTAATCACATGTTCATCATCGACAATAATACCGAGTAAATCAATCGATAAGTGCATGACAATTTCATCAATATCTAACATATCATGATTTTTCAACATATGACTACGAATGCGGTTAATAATTAAACGTGGTCGTCTCATATGCTCTTCTTTTTCAAGCAAACCGATAATTCGGTCGGCATCGCGAACCGCTGAAATGTCTGGGGTTGTCACAACAATCGCTTCATCCGCTCCCGCGACAGCATTTTTATATCCTTGTTCAATACCTGCAGGACAATCAATTAAAATATAATCGTAATCTTGTCTTAAATCGTCAATGAGCTGTTTCATTTGTTCCGGCGTCACAGCAGATTTGTCACTCGTTTGAGCAGCTGGCAACAAATATAAACGATCTTCAAATCGCTTATCTTTCACAAGCGCTTTTTGAACGGTGCAACGTCCTTCAGCAACATCGACAAGATCGTAAATGATGCGATTTTCTAATCCCATAATGACATCAAGATTGCGCAAACCGATGTCAGTATCAACGAGACAGACACGCTTTCCTAAAAGCGCAAGCGCCGTTCCGAGATTTGCTGTCGTTGTTGTTTTGCCAACGCCACCTTTACCAGAAGTAATAACAATCGCTTCTCCCACTGTCAAATGCTCCTTTCTAATCGGGTTAAATTCGGTCGTAAATGCATCAATAGTTGCAACCGATCGACAACAATTTGATCGTGTTCATCAATATAAGCGCACTCCATTTCATTTCCTTCGTCGGCACGATAATCTGGTGCTCGATTCATCACATCGCTAATGCGCAACTGTGTCGGCTTCATAACTGACGCAGCAATGATCGCTTGACGATTCCCATCATATCCCGCATGAGCAATGCCACGTAACGCCCCTAATACAAAAATGTTTCCTGTGGCAATGACAGTTCCGCCAGGATTCACATCACCTATTAACAGTAAATCTCCATCGACATGTAGCACTTGCCCAGAACGAATAATTTTCGCAACAGATACAATTTCATTTTTCTTCTTCCATTCTAACGCCTCTTGTTTCGTCATCACGTTGCTTACAATCGAGTGAACGATTAAGTTTTTTTTCATTCGAATCACATCGCGCAATCGCTCTTCTTGCTCACGCGTCAAATATCTGTTTCCCACATGTACATGCACCGAAACAAGCGGACCTTCCTCGTCACGAGTTGTCGTCATCAACAACTCATCCACTTGTTTTAATAATTCGTCATAGGCGCACGTATCGTCGAGATACAACGTCAGTCCTTCTTTCGTTCCTTTCATCGACACATATACTCTTTTCTCCTTGCCAGCCACGACTTTCACCTCAATGAATATTTCTCCGCATTTTTTTTGTATTCCTTCACACTGGCGACGATTCGTCCTGTTTCTCATGCCACTTTAACAACGTTTGCTTTAGCGGATAGGCGGCGACCAAAATGATTACTGTATGAATAAACAACGTTGGCAAAAAACGTGCTTGTAAAAACGTTTGAACAGACATGGTCGTTCCACCAATAACAAGTTGGATGGCGTATGCGTACCATTCGACACATGCAATCGCCACAATGGCAAAAAAAGAAGCCGTCCATGCATTTTTATGAAAAACGTTCATCGCTTTTGCGATTAAATAGGCGATGAGCGAAAAGGCAAAGGCATAAGCACCTAATAGTTCCGTATATGCTACATCGTATAATAGCCCGAAGATGAATCCGTACATCATTCCTTCTGTTTGTCCAATAAAAATCGTAATAAACACGATAAAAACGAGCAACATACGCGGGACGAGCAAATAAACATCAAATAATGGCTGTGAAAACAATTGAACAATAATGCTTTCAGATAAAAACATCACGGTCACAAGGAAAGGAAGAAACAAACGGTTCATTGTCCTTCCTCCTCTTGCGACATTTCAATTTTCCGTTTCACAATAATCACATCATCGATGTCATAAAAATTCGCTGCTGGCTTGATATAGGCAATTTGTGTAAGCCCGTACTCATCCGCAACGACTTCTTCCACTTCTCCGATAAACAATCCTTTTGGAAAAATCCCGCCAAGTCCTGATGTAAAGACACGCTGCCCTTTCTCGATTTTCGCGTCATACGGAATGCGTTTAAGCAGCAACGTCTCTCGCTCTTCATCGTATCCTTCTATTAAACCGAATACGTTTTCATCTCCTTGAATAAATGCGGAAATGCGATTTTGCCGATCTTTTGCGCTTAGCAGTTGCACCGTGGCGCTAAATGGCGATACGCTCCGCACTTTTCCGATTAGTCCTTGTGGCGTAATGACCGCCATATTTTTTTCCACACCGTGCTGTGACCCTTTATTGACAATTAACGTCTCTTCCCAACGCTCTGGATTGCGCCCAATGACTGTCGCTTGAATGGCAACAAAGTCACGTAAACCTTCTTTTTTATTCAAAAGTTCACGCAAACGTTCGTTTTCTTTTTTTAGCGATTCCACTTCCGATTGCAAAAGAACGTATTGCTCTAAATGCTCTTTTAAACGCTTGTTTTCTTCGTATGTATGGCGCAAATCATTCACATTTTCAAAGAAGCCCGCAACAAACTGTGCGGGCTTATGCACGATCGATTGCATAAAAACAACAGTGTCTTTCACAAACTTTTCCATCCAACTTAATTCGTTTCGCTCTTTCAATGAAAAACCGATCAAGGCGACGAGAACCATGATACTGACAAGCAATATGATAAGCCGTTTATTTAAGAAAAACTTCGGCATAAAAACACCTTCTTACGCATCAGCGATGATCCCGCGCTTTATTTTTAAATAAGTGGATATGATCAAGCGCTTTTCCTGTACCGATCGCAACGCAATCGAGCGGGTTTTCGGCAATAATGACCGGCATGTTCGTTTCTTGGCTAATGACTTTATCTAAGTTCCGTAACAAAGCTCCTCCACCTGTTAACACGATGCCGCGATCCATAATATCGGCTGCAAGCTCTGGCGGCGTTTTTTCTAGCGTATTTTTTACGGAATCAACAATCGCATATACGGTATCACGCAAAGCCTCTGCAATTTCTTCCGCATGAATTTCAATCGTTTTTGGCAACCCTGTTAATAAGTCGCGACCGCGAATTTCCATGCTTCCGATTCCTTCTGGATTTCCTGCGGAACCAATTTCAACTTTAATTGCTTCTGCCGTGCGCTCCCCGATCATTAAATTGTACGTCTTGCGAATATACTGGATAATTGCCTCATCCATTTCATCACCAGCAACACGAATGGATTGGCTCGTTACAATCCCACCTAAAGAAATGACAGCGACTTCCGTTGTGCCACCCCCGATGTCAACGACCATACTTCCTGTTGGCTCCCATACAGGCAAGTTTGCTCCGATCGCCGCCGCAAATGGCTCTTCGATCGTATATGCATCACGAGCCCCTGCTTGTCTCGTCGCATCGATGACCGCGCGCTCCTCTACCGCTGTAATTCCTGATGGTACGCATACCATGACGTACGGCTTCCCAGCAAACAGGCCGCTATTTTTTGTCGCTTGCTTAATGTAGTACTTCATCATAATGGCTGTCGTTTCATAATCGGCAATAACTCCGTCTTTCATCGGGCGGAGTGCGACAACATTTCCTGGTGTACGTCCGATCATTTGCTTTGCTTCATTTCCAACCGCCACAATTTGCTTCGTATCTTTTTGGAGCGCGACAACAGAAGGCTCGCGCAAAACAATGCCTTTTCCTTTGACGTATACAAGCGTATTTGCAGTACCTAAATCTATTCCGAGATCTCTTGATCCAATGCCAAACATATTCGTATCTTCCTTTCTGAAACAAAATGCTTTCAAAAACTCATGACACTTATTATAACGCAATTACAACGAAAAGAGAACGATTTACACATATCCTTTTTCTTTTAAGCTTACATATGTTTTGTCGCCAATAATTAAATGATCGAGCAGCTCAATGCCGACGAGACGACCACATTCCACGAGCCTGCGCGTCACTTCAATATCTTCACGGCTCGGTGTCGGGTCCCCCGACGGATGATTATGAATGCAAATAATCGACGCTGCCGAACGTTTTATCGCCTCTTTATACACTTCGCGTGGATGAACAATTGATGCATTTAAACTGCCAATAAATACTGTTTTTTTATGCATCACTTGGTTTTTCGTATTTAAATATAACACAACGAAATGTTCTTGACTTAAAAAACGCATATCTTCCATGACGTATCGTGCACCGTCTTCTGGCGAGCGAATGACGTAACGATCGTCATATTGAAGTTGATGCACACGCCGACCGAGTTCAAGCGCTGCAATAATTTGAATCGCTTTTGTTTTTCCGATTCCTTTAATGCTTGTCATTTCTTCAATCGTTGCATCTTTTAGTTGGCGGAGTCCTTCAAAATGGGTGAGTAAATGTTGTGCAAGTGTGAGAACAGAATATTGTTTCGTCCCCGTGCGAAGCAAAATGGCTAACAATTCTTGATTTGATAAGCTTTGCGGTCCTTCGGAAAGCAAGCGTTCACGCGGGCGTTCATCGGGCGGAACATGACGAATAAGCATACGTTCCCCCCTCTATTTTAACCTTTTTTTAACGAAATGGACAAAATCCGAATTTTTTTAATTCGCGAGCAAGTTTAGCGATCGGCAAACCAACAACAGAAAAATAATCGCCATCGATTTTTTGAACAAAAAGCGCTCCACGTTGTTGAATGCCATATGCCCCTGCTTTATCAAGCGGCTCTTTCGTCGCAATATATGCCCAAATGTCATCGTCTGAAAGCGGCCAAAACGTCACGTCCGTCTTTTCAGCAAACGTCACGCACTCGTTTGCGGTACAAATCGCTACCCCTGTCCACACTTCATGTGTCGTTCCAGATAAACGTTTTAACATACGAAAAGCGTCTTGTTCGCTTACTGGCTTTCCAAGCACTTCTCCTTCACATACGACAATCGTATCTGCACCGATGACGCACGCATCGCTTGCTTGTTGCCATACCGCATTAGCTTTTTTATATGCGAGCTGTTGTACAATTTCACTTGGGGATAATTTTGCATCAAACGATTCATCGACATCGCTGACGAGGATGTCAAACGGAAGTCCAAGCATATGAAGAAGTTGTTTTCGGCGAGGAGAACTAGAAGCTAATACAAGTTGCATCGTCATCACCTTTCTGTCATGAGCGTTTGTTTCAAGGAAGATACACTTGTATCGTACCAAATTTATACACAATAAACAATGGTTCGACAAAAAAAAGAAGCTGTTCGCTTCTTAATGTAAAACGTGTAATATATGTTGTTGTGCTTCCCATAATTTTGCGTCATCTTTTGTCTGTTGGAACGTGCGGAGCGCTTCATACGCCTTTTTCATTTGTTCGTTATGAATCGAATACGACTGTAGCTGTTGCCACTGTTCATTTTGAAGTTGCTGTCCATTTAATAATCGACTAATAGCGGACACGACCATCACAAAAGGTTCACTTTCTTTTTCGTCGATGGATACATTCCATGCTTTCACATATGTGTCAATGCCGAGCGATTCGTATAAACTTGCGATTTGCTTTGCCTCCTCTTTTGTCAATGCCATGCCTAAAAATACATAAACAGGCTGTTTTCCAATCATTACACTCGGACGTTGTTGTGCCTTTATTTTTTGTACATATACATTCGCTGCTTTTTCATCTTGAAACACTCCACCTTGAATGACAAAAACCGTTTCCGTTCGTTGCGCGATCGATGTTTCTTCTTTTTTTTCTTGTTCCAACGTCGCTGGCGATGCTAGTTTATTTTCAGTCGTCGGAATGATTGTTAACACAAGGAAACCGAAGCTTGTCCCAAGAACGACTGCTAAAACAACTGCCAACATAAACGAGCGCCAAGGGGATCGTTTTGTATATCGTTTACCCGTTTCAAATGGTGTAAGCTCGTCCTGTGTTTCGTTTTGTTTATCATGTTCTTCGCTCGACCATTGGGGCAACGTATTTGTTACTGTCGTGTATGGCTGTTCTTTTCCGTTCACTTTAATCACAATCGCTTTTTTCGCTGGCTTGTCCATTTTTTTCCCTCCCGCTGTCATTCTTCGCCCATCGTAACATAAAAAAAGAAAAAAAAAACGAGACATTTGTCGTCTCGTTGCGGAAGGTTTTCGTCAAATTTCGCACTACTTGTCTTGAATATCATTGACAGACAATTGATCGACAGGCACGCCGTTTTCTTTACAAATTTGCTTCGTTTCCCCTTTTAAACAAACGGCATATGTGATCGTACCGTCACTTTGTTTTGTCACAATGACGTATGAATCATCATTTGGCGGCAAACGTTTCGATGTGTATAGATCGATAATTCCTTCGAGAACCCCATCAGCGACTAATTGTTCATACGTCAATATCTCGCTTTCATTTGGCGTTAAAAACTCTACTTTTTGCGCACCAACGTGAAGCCGTGCAGCTTCATAGAGCGTATAAGCTGTCGCAACAAACGCTCGATCGCGCGATTTTTTAATGATCTCAACGACAGAGACAGTCGCAATCATGACTAAAATGCTTAAAATGACGATGACAGCTAACAGTTCGATTAACGTCATTCCCCGCTCATCTTGCATTCGACCGCCCCCTTTATTGTTCCGTTAGTGAAGGAAACGGATTGCGCTTTTCGCTCGGTTGCGGTAAATCAAGTGGTGGCAATTGCTCAATCCATTGGCGCAATTCTGGTGCATAAAATGTTGATACAGTCAAGGAATAAGACAATGCTGGTACTTCATCCATAACCGTCGTCCATTCTTCATATCCGGTGAACGATAGCGAATCAACGGAAACGATACGCTTTGACCGCTCCAACGTGTCGATAAACTGTTCAAGTGCAAAATAAGAAGGAGAACGAACAGATAGATTAACTGTCAATTTTTGAATGGGTGTTGGCGGTCCTTCCACGCGTTCCCCTTCTTGAAAAGTAAGCGACAACACTTCACTATTAGATACAACTTCTGCTTTTTCTATATTTAATAAAAACTGCTCGACAAACGGTTGAACAGGAACGCGCTTTTGTAATTCTACGATGCTCACGCGCAACTCATCTGGCGTTTGTTTACTTTGCAACGCTTGCAACAACTTTTTTTCGGTTTGTAGTTCCGTTTTAATTTGCTCTCTGCGGTCATCGAGCGGTTTGTACACGTATATATAAAGCGCAAATGACAGCAATGCAACTAACAAGAGAGAGAGACTGACGATGACACCTTTTCTCATGTTCTCCCTCCTTGTTGTTTTTTCCATTCCTCCATATTTAATTGAATGGAAAATTGTCCGACATACCTCGGCATCGTGCCTTCTTCTGATTTTCCTTCCGTTGCAGTTAAGCTCGTTAATTTCACATTAGCAATAAACGATGCTTCTTTTAACGCTTGTAAATAGGCGGCGCTTTCACGTGTTGTATCAAATTGAGCCGTTAGTTGAATGGCACCATCACGGGCGTACGAAACGCTCATTAAAAAGCCGCGCTCTGGCAATCGCTCAATCAATTCATGTAAAAGCGCGACCGTATGAACAGGGTATTGTTCTGCCCATTGAATCGCTTCTTGCAACTGTGCGCCAACGGATGCGTTCGTTGCTGTTTTTTGTTTTTCTTCTTCAGCGATACGAAGCGCTTTCGTTTGATCGAGCTCTGTTTTCAATTGCGATATTTGCTGTTCCATACGCTGAACGATGAAATAAAAGGTTGTCGCGCCAACGATCAATAAAACAGCTACCACAATCGATATCATTGGGATGATTTGAGATTTCCGTTCACGTTTTGGCAATAAATTAATTTCTACTAACATATCCATTACCCTCTTTTAATCCGAGTCCGATTGGTAAGTAGTAAGCAGGGTCGATCGAAAGCGGCAACGTCAATGTTTCAACAGCCACATCAAGCCGATCTTTTAACATACCGGAAAACGCATGAGCGAGCGGATGATCGCCGGTAACGACGACGCGCGTAATTTGCGCTTCATCACGCTGCAATGAAAAGCGATAAAAATTCATGACGCGCTCTAACTCTTTATATACGTCTTCAAGCTGCCACTCCGGCTCACCCTCGTTTAACCACTTCCATCTTTCGTTCGTTTTTTCCCAAGATGTCCATTGTGAATCAAAGGCAAGCTGTCGTGTAAAGATCGGACGGTGCTGATGAAAGACACTGACGTTTAACGATGATAAATCAAATTGAACGAATAAAAAGTGATCGACGTCATTCGCTAAATCAAATGAATAAAACAGACGATACAAACTGAGCGGAGAAATATCTGCCACAATCGGTTTTAATTTAACTGCTTCAAACAGTTCTGCATATTGCATCACGTTTGCTTCTGGAGCTGCAAATAATAAAACGTGGAGCGCTTCTTTCGTTTTCTCAAGCACCACATAATCAAATACCGCATCTTCAAACGGAAGTGGAATGGTCGCGCCAATTTCCATAAATAAATAACTGCGTATATCTTCGACGTCCACGTCTTTTGGCAACGATATTTTTCGAATGACTACGAGCGGATCAGGAACGAGAAAACGAACGCGGCGATGTTTTATTTTCCATTCGTCCACGCATTGTTCTAACACTTCGGTAAGCTGTTCTTCATTAACAATTTTTCCGTCGCGCACAATCCCTTCTGGAAGCGGCCATTCCTCGCACGTATGCAAAACAAGCGGTTGCTTTTGTTTAAGTTCTACGTAGCGAATAACATGATCTTTTATGACGATGTTGCCTACTTTATTTTTCATCGAAAAAAACCGCATAGTTTGTTCTCCTTACATCATAACATTGACGTATGCCTCGATCATTGCTTCACCAAAAAAGTAAGCGATCATTGTTCCGACAGCAATCGCCGGGCCAAACGGCATCGGTTCGCCGCGTTTTACACGCCCAATCGCCATCCCTAACAAACCGAATATCGTCCCAACGAACGTCGATAAAAAGAACGCTAAAATCGTCAGTTTGACCCCAAGCGCCAAACCGATCACGGCAAACAGTTTAATATCTCCACCACCCATGCCACCTTTACTCACGAGCGCAATAAGAAATAACGTCATAAATCCGATAGCACTTCCAAGCAAACTATCCCACCACGGAGTAAGCGGCGCAAACCATAGACGCTCAATAAGAAGAAGCGGGGCGAAAAATGATAAAACACGGTTTGGAATAATCATATAATGCACATCAGAAACGAAAATAATAACGAATAAAGAAATGAGCGTCCAACTAACGGCTACTTCCGCCGACCAACCGACAAAAAGCGGGGCGAGCGCAAACAATATCGCCGTGGACAGCTCAATGAACGGATAAACAAAGGAAATGCGCGCCGAACATGCGCGACATTTCCCTTTTTGTAACACATACGAAACAACCGGAATTAATTCAAACGCCGTTAACGTTCGCTTACAAGACGGACAATGCGAACGCGGCGCAACAATCGACTCCCCTTTCGGCACCCTTAGCCCGACAACATTATAAAATGAGCCAAGAAAAAGACCGAGGAGGAAAGAAATAAAAAACAACATATGCAATCACTCTAATTGTAAATTAAAATTTGTTTATTTATTAATCATTATTCTGTTGCTGAATTTCGTTTACTGCATCACGTTTTAAGTCTTTTTCTTCTACAGCAGTTCCATCTGTTCCAAATACACCACGTGAGCTATTAATTAGTTTCACATAATATTTTAACTTTGTGTTTTCATTTTTTATAAGCACGTAAGAATATGATGCTTTTGTATCATCATTTTGATTGGTAATTGGTTTGCCATCATACGAGTCAGGTCCTTTTTCATACGTTTCAGCATCCCCATCAGGGTCTTTTACTGTTTCTAAATATCCTTTATTCTCCAAATAAGCAAGCGGAAGTACTGTGTATTTCCCATTAGCCGGAATTAAATCTTTATCCGCCGTTACAGCAATTTTCGCCGCGTTAATCATTTGCTGGGCGTTTGCTACGTGCGCATCTTTTTTCGAGTTGTCGATTAATCCCCCGATGCTCGGAATTGCAATGGCGGCGATAATTCCTAAAATAACGATAACTGCCAATAACTCAATTAACGTTAAACCTTTTTCATTGCGAATCAATTTCTTTAACATAATTTCTCTCCTTTGCAATTTTTATAATCTCTCTCATCATTTTACAACACCAGCAATCTAGTTGAAAAGTACTAGTTTTATTATTGAATATGATTAAATATATCGAACATCGGGACTAAAATCGATGTGACAATCGTCCCGACAACGCCGGCAAGCAAGACGATCATAAGCGGTTCAATAAGCGATTTTAAACGATCGGTAGCCGCTTCGACTTCCGCTTCATAAAAGTCGGCAACTTTCGCAAGCATCGCATCAAGTGAACCCGTTTGCTCTCCGATCGCAATCATTTGTGTTACAAGAGGGGGGAACGCCCAATGCCGCTTCATTGGCTCGGTCAACGATTCCCCTCGCTCTAGCGCATCACGAGATGTGCGAATGACGCGAGCAACCACCTCGTTTTCCACAACTTCTTCAACGATCGCGAGCGCCTGTAAAATAGGGACAGCGCTTGAAAATAACGAGCTTAACGTACGCGTCATACGAGCAAGCACCGCTTTTTGCATCATGCTACCAAAAATCGGCATACGTAATACGATCACATCTAAATAATATTTCGTCTTTTTTTGCTTTTTTAACAATAGAAGTAAGCCGTACATGATCAACATAAGTAAAATGACGCCCCACCAATAAGTTTGCATCACTTCACTTGCACGTAGCACAAACTTCGTAATCGCTGGCAAATCAGCACCGAAATCAGCAAACATCGAAACGAATGTCGGAACGACTTGAACGAGCAAAAAGATGACGACGATGACCGCAATGATGCCAACAACAACAGGATAAGCCAAAGCGGAAACAATTTTTTGTCGCGTTCGATGCACTTTTTCAAAATGATCGGCGAGCCTCTCAAGCGTTTCATCCATACTTCCGCTCGCTTCCCCTGCGCGAATCATATTGCTGACGAGCGGTGGAAAAATGTTCGGATGATCAGTCATTGCTGTAGATAGCGGTTGACCGCTTCTTAATCGTTCCTCAATGTGAACGAGCGCTTTTTTTAACGCTTTACTTTCCGTTTGTTCCGCTAAAATGCGCGTAGCATCTACAATCGTCACTCCCGCTTTTAAAAGCGTAGCAAATTGACGTAAATAAATAACGAAATGTTGTAGTTTGACGGGGTTACCGAATGTAATTTCTTTCGTTAATAACGTTTGTGGCACTTCGCGTACGTCGATCACTTTCAACCGTTGTTCACGAAGTTTCATCATCACATCGCGACGTGACGAAGCAACAATCGTCCCTTTTTTTACTCGTCCGCGCATATCACGCGCTTCATAGCGAAATTGCGCCATTTGTCATCATCCTTCCTGCAAGTACGGCTCAACCGTTTCTCTTGCAATCAGTCCTTGTTGGACAAGCTCTTTAATGTTCGCCTCAAGTGTATGCATGCCAAGCGCGCGATTCGTCTGCATAACGCTCGGAATTTGATGAATTTTCCCGTTGCGAATTAGATTCGCAACGGCTGCATTGTTAATTAAAATCTCGGTCGCGGCAATTCTTCCGTTTTTTTGTGCACGCGGAAATAGTCGTTGTGAAATAATGGAAACTAAAACTGTCGCCAACTGAATGCGAATTTGTGCCTGTTGTTCTGGTTGAAATACATCAATAATTCGGTCAATCGTCGCAGGGGCACTTGACGTATGAAGCGTCCCGAAAACAAGATGTCCTGTTTCTGCGGCGGTAATTGCCGTTTGAATCGTTTCTAAATCGCGCATTTCGCCGACTAAAATGACGTCTGGGTCTTGACGAAGCGCTGCCCGCAACCCGTTTGCGAAGTTGTTTGTATCCGTTCCAACTTCGCGCTGATCAATGACACATCCCCCGTGTTTATGCACGTATTCAATCGGATCTTCAAGCGTAATAATATGTTTGCGCATCGTTTTATTCATATAATCAATCATCGCAGCTAACGTTGTCGATTTTCCGCTCCCCGTCGGTCCTGTCACGAGAATGAGGCCTTGAGGTTTTGTGACCATCTTTTTTAATACATCTGGTAGTTGCAATTCTTCAAGCGATGGAATTTTTGTCGGCACGATACGAATAGCAAGCGATATGCAACCACGTTGTTTAAACACGTTGACACGAAAGCGTGACACGCCTGAAAGACTATATGACAAATCTAATTCGCCGTCTGTTTCAAAGCGCGTCCACATATGCTCTGGAACGATCGCTTTTGCCATTTGTTCTGTATCGGTTGGCGACAATACATCTTGCCCATATCGTTTCAAATCTCCGTTAATGCGAAAAATCGGAGGAATACCGACCGTTAAATGAATATCAGATGCTTTTAATTCAAATGCAGCACGCAACATCGCATCTACTTTTTGTTTCATCTTCATCACCTTATAAAATGCTTACACGCAACACTTCTTCCGTTGTCGTCAGCCCTTGTTTGACTTTTAATAGCCCATCATCAATTAAAAAAATCATTTTATTTTTGATCGCAATTTCACGCAATTTCGAAAGCGGTTCACCGTTTAAAATCACTTTTCGCATATCATCAGACATAACCATTAATTCATGTAGCGCGATACGCCCTTTATATCCTGTCATGTTGCACGTTGGGCAGCCACGACCGCGCATCACTTTTTCAATTTTCAAACCTCGGCGAGCAAAAATGTCCACCTCCCGCTTCGTCGGTTCGTGTTCTTCTTGACAATCACGACAAACACGGCGCACGAGACGTTGGGAAACGACTCCTGAAAGCGACGTCGCAACTAAAAACGGCTCGACGCCCATATCAATTAAACGCGCGACCGTGCTTAATGCGTCGTTCGTATGTAACGTACTTAACACAAGATGCCCTGTTAAAGACGCACGAATCGCTACTTCCGCTGTTTCACGGTCACGAATTTCCCCAACCATAATAATGTTTGGGTCTTGTCGCAAAATGGAACGCAATCCTTCTGCAAACGTCATTCCGACGTTTGGGTTGACTTGGATTTGGTTCACCCCTTCAAGCTGATATTCGACAGGGTCTTCAATTGTAATAATGTTCACATGTTCGCCGTTCAATCGATTTAACGCGGCATAAAGTGTCGACGATTTTCCCGAACCAGTCGGTCCTGTAATTAACACGATACCTGTTGGTTGTTCAATGAGTTGAATAAATCGCTGTAAGTTTATTTTATTAAAACCGAGCTTATTTAAATCATTTAACGCTGCTCCTAAATCAAGCACGCGCATAACGATTTTTTCGCCGTAAATCGTCGGTAACGTCGATACGCGCAAATCAATCGGATGAAAATCGATGTTCATTTTAATACGTCCATCTTGCGGAACACGGTGTTCTGTAATGTCCATATTCGCTAAAATTTTAATGCGCGCCGTTAACATTCCTTGCATATGTTTTGGCAACGCTCGCTCCGTGCGTAAAATTCCGTCAATGCGATAACGAATAACGACTTTCGTCTCATGTGGGTCAATATGAATATCACTAGCTCGCTGTTCAACTGCCATTTGTAAAATTTGATTGACAAGCTTTACGATCGGCGAGTCATCTTCAACAAGCTTCTCTTGCTCACGCACCTCTTGTTGAGGAGCGATGTTTAAAAACTCTTCAACCGAGTCATCAATATCATAATACTTATTAATGGCTCGTAAAATATCGTCCTTTGAGGCAATGGCCACTTCGATATGAAAACCTGTCGACAGGCGCAGATCATCGATCGCAAAAAAGTCCATCGGATCTGCCATCGCGACAAATAGCCGATCTCCTTCTTGCTTTAAAGGAATAAGCATATTTCGTTTCGCAAATTCTTTCGGCACAAGGTTCATTAATTTCGGATCAATTGGATAACGATATAAGCTGACATGTGGAATACCGAGTTGGAACTCTAATACTTCAATTAATTGTTGTTCCGTAATATAGCCACGTTGCAACAACGCATCGCCTAATTTTTGCCCAGGGGCTTTTTCTTTTAACGTTTCTTCAAGCTGTTCTCTCGTAATGAGCCCTGCTTCAATTAACAAATCACCTAATCGTTTTCGCTCTTGCTTTTTCATGAGGTCTCATCCTCATTTCCTTTGATTTGCTCGTTTTCATTTCCCCATATGTCATCTTGTTGTGGTGGCTGCTCTGAAGGTGTGTCACTTGGGGATGGCATTTCACTCGCTCCGTTATTGACTCCCGCTTGTAATCCGCGCAATTCAACGCGATGAACAGGCGGATAAAAATCTTCCGAAACGAGCACCGTTTCGACTAATGTGCGGTTTCGATCGTACACTTCTTTATACAAACGAATGAGCATGCCTTTTTTTCCTTCTTCTTTCATTCGTTTTTCATTTGGTTTCAACAATGCACTATATTGCACAATCGTTTTCGGATCATAATACTCGATCGGGTCTGTTTTTAGCGCGTATTGATAAATAAAAGGTGGACCGATCAAAGTCACTTGCATTCGATCGCCTTCCATTTTCCATTCGAACGTGTACGCTCGATCGTTTGGATTAAAAAAAATAAAGTCCTTTTTATTTTGTTCAACAGCCGCTTCAAATCCTGCTTTCACTCCGTTTGGCAATACAGCGCTCGTATGCCGTTCAACAATTTCAAAATTTGTCGGTATTATCGTTTCATATAGTGCAGATGCAAATAGCGTCATCGCTTCTTTAGATATACCTAAACCTTGTTTTTTAAAAAAGTCCAAAACAGAAAATACTTGTTTTGGCTCAATTGTCATTGCTGTTTGTGATATTGCATGAAGCTCTTCATGCGATGGAATCGTGGCTTGCGATAAAACCGTTTCTTGTTGCATATCCTCCCGAACGTATTGCTGAAGCGATAGTTGAGCAGATGTAAGCGAAGCCGCTGTTTGTTCTAATTGATTTTTTACCTTCTCCACATCAATCCAATCACTTGATGCACCAATAGAAGAAATGGCGTCTTGCAACGCTTGTCCATCAACAGAAACGAGGAGAGGGGTGCGCTTTCCGCTTACCGCCTGTTTCATGCTCTCCTCGATATGAAATGAAAAATAATCCGTTTGTACCGTGGCTTCTTTTTTCTCTAGTACGAGTTTGATCGTTGCGGATTGCTTCCACTCAGTCACTTTTTCATTCATTCGTTCATACGCTTCTTCCCGTGAACGATTCGATAAATCAACAGGACCGATCATCGTTCCTTCAGCAAATGTGTCATGACTGATAAACGACTCGTACGCCCATGTCGCCACTTTTGTAGTTGTCAGTAAATATGAAACGGTCAAAAGCAACGTAAAAAACAACTTTAGCGAAACGGTTTGGCGCATGACATACGCCTCCTTACTCGACGTTCATCGATAGCTCGATCACAATATCTGGTCCTTCTTCTTGTGCGCGAATAATATGTTCTTTCGTTAAAATTGTATCTTTTGAAATGAGCACTTGACCATTGACATCAACAATATCTTTTAATACTCGTTTTCCTTTTAACATATCGATTTGTTTTTGACGCAGTTCATCAAGTTCGTTATCAACTGTTGTTGGGACGATTTGTTCGATAAGAGGTTCCACTTGTGTCCCTTTTAATGTCACTAACTCATCAACGTTTGAAACGAGCGTCTGTTGTGCATCTTCATGAACAATCAACAAATCTTTTCCATACGTAATGACATGATCAGCGCGAACGATGCGCAACTCGTTTCCAATTTGCACTTCGATTCCTGTGATGTGTCCTGTTTCTTCGTCCATATAAAATTCCGTTGCTTCCCCAAGCAATTGTCCTTTTCTTGTCATCACTTTCGCTTGTTTAATCGTAATTTTTTTATTAACAAGCTCATTCGCAATCGGAATGACGTTTAAATCAAGGACAGCTCGCTCTTCTTCAACCGTTACAGCAAATTCCCCAATTCCGATCACATGTCGAAACGGAATCGCTTTCATACTAATTTCCCAATTTTCTTGATCAACGATTAGAAAATCAATCGTTCCTTTTTCTGGATTTACCACAAGAGACTTTACTTGTCCGAGTTGTACTCCGTTTTGAATACTAATGACTGGAAGACCGATAACTTGTGCGCTACTTTTCATTTTTTCCACCCCATTTTTTGTTCAGCATAATGTATCATATGTGCTAATTGTTGTTGGATCATCGGGTAAAGCTCATATTGCCCGTACAATTGTTTCGCGACATCATATAGCTTTTCATATTGTTTCGAAGCAACGTAATGCTCCATTAATACATTGGCAAATGTGTAATAATCTTGTTCGTGTAAGCGAGGATGTAAATGTTTATGAATAAGCTGTTCATATTGTTCGTCCGACAACAATGGACGCATCGCGTATAAAGAAGCAAGTAAATTTTTCATGAACGGTCTCGGGAGCATATGCACCTCTTCATTGTTTTCTTCTACTGTTACACATTCATCATCGGCCGTTCCTTGTTCTTCTTCGCTCACTTGCTCTACTGCTTCCTCAACGCTTTGAATACTTTCTTGTTCTTCTACCATATCAGCACTCGCTTCCGTATGTATATCATCGTCTTCTACAATCGGCTCAATGCGATACGATTCATCTACCATATGCTCGCTCGTTTCTTCGACGACAGCAATCGTTTCGATGTCGAGTAGCTGACTATCTTTTTCTTCCTTCATTTCATTTTGATCATGTATGATCTCCATATTTTCTTCACTGAGCAAATCAAGCCACTGTTGTTCTGCCACGTCTTCGGTTGTTTCGTTTACACTTGTATCGTCACTGTCTACCATACGTAACGGCTCAATGATGTCATCTACACTTTCTATCGGCTCAATCATATGATCGAAGTCATTTTCTCGGAGCGGTTCAATAGAGGCTTGTTGTTCAATTTCTTCAGGCCATTCCCTTTGAAACCATTCCTCATCAACGTTTTCGATTTCTTCTTTTCGAATCTCCTCATTTTGTTGATCCACCACCTCTTCTATAGCAGACGGTAGTTCGTTTTCTTGCTCGTCTTTTTCGTCGCCTTCAACAATTAAATCATGTTCATATATGCGCGCATAAAATAAGTGACCGAGCTTTTGTTCAAGTAAATATGTGCTTGTGACAACTAAAAGAAAAAGAAATAATGCGGCTTGCCAAAGTGGAAATTGCTCGATCGCAATCATGCCAAAAACGCTTAATAAACAAGCGACCGTTAATAAAAGTGCAATCCCTTTTTTTGTCCATCCAAATGGTAAGCGAATATAGATGGGGATTAATATGAGAAAAAAGATCATGAAGAATAAATACGGCAAATCGCTCCCCCCATTCAACATGATACAACACTTAACTCTAACATATTGTATAATAAAGTTATGTATTTTAAAAGAAGGGGAAGGAAAATGTGTCAAAAGGAAATGAATATTTTTTATGACAAACGTGCTTTTACGTTAATTGAAGTGCTATTATCGATTGTTATTTTATCTTTTGTTGTGAGCGGCATGTTTATGTTTTTTACAAATGCGATGACATACACCGCGTATAATCAATCAAAAACGGTTGCTGTCAATATCGCTCGCGGTGTTATTCATTATATGGAACGACTTGACTTTCAAACGATGAAAGCATATGTCGATGATCATATCACCGAACAAACACCTTTTGTCCATTTCGATGCTTCAGCATGTTCCAATACATCGTTATTTCCCGACGAAAACGTATGTAAAGCTATTTTTTCACCGACAATTAACAATGTGACATATAATGAGGAAGATGTACAAGCTTGGTTAATCCCATACGATCAAGCGATATGGTCACAAATAAAAAACAACCCACCAAGTGAATTTCCTGATCGTTTAAAACAAACGATCCAACAAGAAAAAGAGATGGCCGAAGACGTCAGCAACTATTTACTTCGTTTATATGTCACCGTCCGTTCAAATAACGAACTGATCGTCTTAAAAGGGGTGATCGCCAATGAAAGTATTCGCTAATGAACGTGGACTTACGCTTATTGAACTACTTGTCGGCTTAGCGATCACATCGATTATTGCCGCTTCTGCATACGGTGTATTTACAGCGGGAATGAAGGCGTATAAACGGATCGGCATTGAAAATCAGCTGCGAAGCGAAGCTGATATATTGATGACAACGATTTTTAACGAACTATATGCCCTTGCTCCAGACGGATTAAAAATAGACGAATCAAACGATGATACACTAACATTTGTGAATGAAATAAAAAAAGAGATTGATACAAATACAGGGCTCGTGGAAGACAAAAAGCAAGCTGGTCAAACGTTACAAATCATGATAGATAAAACAAACGAGACATTACTTATAAATGGGAAACAAGTCACACCTTCAAATTTACGGATTGTTTCAGACCAATCAGAGCTTACTTATACGTGTGTACGGTCGCAACAAAACATATGTAAAAGCGGGGTCATTTCGATTCGTTTATCTGTTCAAGACAATGACCATCGCAATCCAGACGATCCGTTATATATTGAACCGTTTACGTTGCAATCACAATTCGGCTTCTAAGGGGGGGAGAGAGGTGAACGAAAAAGGGTACAGTCTCGTACTCGTTATGTTAACGGTCACTGTCTTTTTTATCATTGGACTTACCATTTTATCTGTCAGCATATATCAAGCGAATTTTACACAAGTACGCGTCGAGGATGTCACATCGCTCCATGACGCTGTAAAAGCGGTAGAGGAAACCGTCGCCGAGTTAAAAGTAAAAGTTGAACAGTTGTCGTTATCAACTCCATTGCAACTCGATCTCGATTTAGGAAATACACAAACTGGCTTTTTGAGCGAGCTAATCAATCGCCATCATGTTACCATTGAAGATATAACAAGTTCAAAAGGAATTGACCGCAATAAATTGTTTACACGTGTTTTCCGTATCTCTGCCCCATACGGAAACAAAACGGTCACACGTGAAGTCATTATTACGAACGCACCGAGCTTTTTAAAATATGCGATTGGCTCGCGTAAGAACGTGACATTGAACGGCGGTTCTTATATTGACGGCAATATATACGCAGGAAATGATATATACGTTACAAACGTCGCGAACTATATTTATAACTCAACGCTTTATTCGGTACAGACAACGTTTCCAACGACAAGTGAAAAAAGTATATTGTTTGTAGAAGGCAACCGTTATACGTGCGACCACGGAAATGGGGCAAAGAGCTGTTATAGCATATCCACACAATTTACAAAAAACATAAACGATTTTTCCTTAGGTTCACTGTCGTTTCAACAGCAAGGACCAAGCGTTCAAAAAGAACAAGATGAGTTTATTGATGTCAATTTTGATTTTACGTTAAAAGATAAACTGTTATCAGCGGCTGGTATTGATGGATTTGATCCAAGCAAACAAGCGCAATATCAAAGCCTTATTTCTTTGCCATTATCCGAGCTTATCGAACAAATAAAATCGTCGTTTGTCTCTGTTGTCGTTAATGATTCTATCGATTTACCGACTGCGTTAGAAGGGGCGATTGCTAGCGGAAAATCCATTTTTCTTGATACAAGTACCGTCCCATATTTCGATGTTACTTCGTTAACGTTAAATGATGGGCAATGGCTTATTGTAAACGGCGATTTTGTATTAGAAAACGCTGGAGAAAATCCGTTACAAATAAAAGGAAATATCATTGTGCTTGGCGATTTAACGATTACAGGACAAGTCGCATTTGACTCTACCGTTTATGTCGATGGAGATACATCTATTTACAATACGACAATTAGCGGACTAAACGGAAAAGAAGTTGTGTTATTGACTAAAGGAAAGTTAGAAATCGCCCGTGTAAACGAGTTTGCAAACAATTTTTCCTTAACAACGCCAAACTTAAAAGGATTTTTCTATACAGACAGCAATGCTGTGATTTATGCTGTCGGATCATATATAAATATCGAGGGAGGGCTATTTGCTCGCGGCAATAGCTCCATTATTCCGTACACAGATGAAAATGGGTTGATTGTGAATACGTATCGCGGCGAAACGAGCGATGCCGGAACAAATCTTTCATTTCAAACACCTATCTCATCAGAAGAAGAACAAAAACAATATGCTCGTTTTGTCGTGAAACATAATAAAGATGTGTTTATTAACCGCGGGCTTGGTTTACCGCTTGTTAAGCAGCTTGCCGTTATTGTTGATGAAATACGCGTACAATAAAGAAAAGGAGCTAGCTACTTGGCTCCTTTTTCCTTTAGTTGCTTTATAATGTTTTCATGTTTCCAATATTGTGCGAGAGAAAGAGCGGTGTTGCCGGTATCATCTTTTACATGCACATCGGCACCGTAACGAAGTAAAAGTGTTACTAATTCATCATAACCGTACTCTGCTGCAACCATTAATGGTGTTTTCTTAATGTTCGTTTTTGTATTGACATCGGCACCTTTTTCTAATAAATATGTGGCTACATCAATAAAGTTTCGTTCCACCGCTTTATATAGCGGCGTTTCACCCGCTTCATTTGCGATCTCTACATTTGCCCCTCGCTCATATAAAAAGCGAACAACATCGACATTTCCCGCTTGCACCGCAAGCAATAACGGCGTTTCGCCGTGTTTATTTACCGCATTGACGTCCACATCGTATTGGCAAACAAGCTGTACAAGATCAACATTCCCGCTCCCTGCTGCAATATGCAAGGGAGTATTATTTTCTTTATCTTTCTCTCGCACCGTTTGTTCATTTACGATTTGTTTTACGATTTCTATATTTTCTTCATTTCCTTGCGCTAAAGATGAAGCAAGTGCAAAATGTAGGGGAGGAAGCGACATAACAGCCGACTTTCCTCCAGCTTTTAATAGTTGTGCTGCAATATCGTACTGCCCGGTGCGCATCGCCACATCAAGCGGTGTTTCATTTTTTATTTTGAAGTTAATATTTTTTTCCTTCTTCATATATTCGCGTACCGCTTGAACGTTTCCTTGCTCAATCGCTTGTATAAATCGTTGCTGTTTTTCTTCTTTCGATGAAAAACATCCGCTTAGCAAGCTGATGATGACAAATAGCGTCATCACTTTTTTCATACATGTTCACATCCTTCGTTAGTACAACCAGCCGTCTTTATTTCCGCCTTTCGTCGGATCTGTCGCATGTTCAACGACACGAATGACCGTTGATGCCGTCCACGTTTTTCCGTTTTCATCAGTCAATTTCACCGTTAACGGCGTTTCACCGAGACGTTTCGCAGTCACCTCGCCATTTTCGTCAACAACAGCATAATAACTGTTTTCGATCGTAAATGAACGGCTCACAATTTTTGTCGTCGCATTTGCCGGAATTGGTGCAATGTACGGTAATACATTGATCGTTTTTCCTTTTTGTACAATTAATGTGGATGGAAGCGAAATACCCGTCAGCGGTGAGCCAACGTGAACGATCGCTGTACCAACGACACCGTTATGCGCTTGCGCGGTAATCGTCACTTGTCCGGTGCTCAAACCTGTCACCCGTCCGTTTTCATCAACCGAAGCGATATTCGGATTAGACGAACGCCATGTAATTGTCTTATACGTTGCATCGTTTGGTGCAACTGTTGCGGTGAGCGTAGTTGTTTCACCGATATTTATATTCGCAACTGTTGGTGATACGACAACAGCAGTTACTGGGATCGCTTGAACGGTTACTGTAACCGTTTTTTCAATCAGTTCGTCATTTCTGTTAAATGCTTGAACCGTTAACGTCGTTACGCCTTCTTTTAGTCCCGTAATCGTTCCGTTTGCTCCATTTATTTCAGCATACAAACTATTTCCTAGTGAATAAGAGACTGCTTTTTTCGCGTCTGCTGGCGATACGGTAACCGGAATCGAGATCGTTTCACCGACGTGAACAGTAAAATCGTTGATTGAGATCGAGTCGACCGGGATGCGTACAATGACCGTCATCGTTGTTGTTTTTACGTTACCGAACATATCTTTTACTTTTGCTGTCACTTGTGCGGTTCCTTCTTTTACTGCGGTAATGACACCATTTCGGTCGATAGAAATAATTTGTCCGTTGCTATTTTCACTCCACTCTACTGAGGCGATTGTTGCTTCTTGCGGCAAGACGTTTAACAATAACCGCGCATTTTTCGGCACGCCGCGGTTCACGAAAATGGTGCTTGGTAGCGTAACATCTGTAATTTTGTAATCGGAAACAAACGACAAAGTGTTAAAGGATAAATTGACAAGTTGTGCATTTATATCTTTGTACGTCAGTTTTGCTTGCGATAACGAAAACGTTCCTTTTGTTGTCGGCTTCACTTGAATGGCGAACGTTTGTGGTTCAGCGATATACGTCGTTCCTGATTTTACAAATGAAATGTCTGGTAGCGCTCCTTTGATTGTATATCCTTCTGTGATCGTTCCTTGTTTTGTAAATCCACTCGGCAAAGAAACGACTTCAATGCCTGCTGGTAATTTTTCTTCAAACGCAATGTTTGTCACTTTTAACGACGTATTCGTCAATAACGTTAATGGTTTTGGTGTGATTGTATACTGCATCGCAATCGATTCATCGACTGGAGCGAGCGTTTTTGAAATCGTTCGACTCACTTCCATGTTTGCCGAAACTTTTTCAATGACGACTTGAAATTCTTTCGTTACTTTCGCTCCGCGTGCGTCGGTCGCTTCAATTTTCATTTTCGCTGTTCCACCGTTTGGCATATTGTGCGGAAGCGACTGAATAATCGTTGTGCCATTCGGCACATCGTTTTGCGCGTACACTTCTTGATCGTTTATCCACACTTTCGTAGAAAACGTTCGGTCGACTAAATCTAAATCTTCCACTTTATATGATAGTTCAATTGGCTGATTGCTCGGAATCGTTTCGTTTTCTTGCGGCGTAATAACCGTCAATTGCGGTGCATGGTTCGATCCAAAAAACGCACGATACATCGTATTGACAAATAGCTTTTGTTCTTCTTCTGGGAAACCAATCGTATGACCTGTTCCAGAATAAGTGACATTTCCTTCGGAATATGTGTAATAATGGTTCCAGCTATCATATACGTCACGTGGAGAACCATCAATGTTGTACCATGGAATTACATTTCCATCTTCTAAATCGAGCGTATAGTATTGGTTATGTGTTGTTGCGATCGTAATGCTATCATCTAATTCAAATGGGTAATTTGTCATAAGCCCGCTGTTTACTTGTTTCGTGCTCGTTGATCGGTTTGGAGCACCGTTTCCTAAATCTGTATGCGGCTGAATTTGCCCAACAATCGGACCAAACTCATTGACCCATACGTTATTTGTTCCAAACATGACATCGTGTGTAAACATGACACTTTGACCGGAAGCAATAAAACTTTTAATTGATTGAACAGCATTTGGATTTAAAGAAATAATCTTACTACATCCATTGTAACAATCTGCAAACCCGAAAATAATCATATCGTATTTTCCATTAATCACTTCATGCGAATAATTTGGTTCATATATTTTGCTTTTTTGAAAATCTGTTAATGTTGTTACGTCAATACTAATGCTATATTCGTTTGCACGACTTAAAAAATTCGGGTTCATGTTTTTTGTATTTAATAATGAACTCTCATCGTTCCCTTTACGTATTTGTAATACTTTGATCGTTGCTGGTACATCTTGAAACTTCACGAACCCTTTTTCATAATCTTTTAACGCACTTGTTTCATCAACAATTTCCAATTTCCAATAACGTGGTCCAGAATAGCCAACTGGAAGAGTGTATGAAATCGTTCCTGTTGCTCCTTGTACTTGTTTAGATGCAACAATTTCTTCGCTCGTATATTTGTCATTAAAATCAGAGTCAATATATAAGTTGACAGTAAGCAGTTTATTTTTAAAATGTTGGTAGTTAATGATATTGTACGTAAACGAAAGCGTGTCACCTTTTTTCATTACTTGCTCGTTCAAAGGAGCAGATGTTAAGAAAAAGCGTGGGCGTGTTTTGTAGCTTTCAAGTGAACCATTTAGTCCAAATTTCGCAAAATCATTCTGCAGTTTATCTTCAAAGAAAATAACATTATCTCTTTGGTTTTTTAAATATGAAGAGAAGTGTTTATACAACTTACTGTTTGAATATTTTAGAACATCTTGGTCACTTCTACTCTTTCTATAAATAAAAATTGGGAGGCCTTTTTCAATGTAAAACTCTTTTATCTCCTCTGCTTTCAAGTCAGTAATATCATTCATTATATTTGTTGTGTTATGAGCTTGAGCATTTCCAGAACTTTTACGAAGCTTTGCCGGGTTATAATCCCCTTGAGAAATCACAATCGCATCATATTTTCCATCAAGTTCGTCACGTAAAGCGACAAAGCGTTTCATTGTCATTGTTGTAATGTTTAAATATTTTGTATTTTTTGTTAAATATTCGTTTGCTAAAGGGGATCCAGATGAGGCATGACTAACAATCTCTAATATTTCATACTTTTCACCTGTCTGTTTATTGCTTGCCGCATTGCTATTAAACACCGGAACCCATAGAGATAATGATAAAAGTAATACGAGAAACACCGAAACAGCTCTTTTCACCTACCCCTCCCCCTTTCAAAAGTCCTATTTTTTATCTATTATACCATCAGTTTTCGTCTTACTTATATTTATTTTTTATAAAATTCCGCACATTTGAGATGAAATAAAGTGAACCTGTAATTAAAATAATATCATCTTTTTCAGCTTGCTTTCGCTTTTCTTTTAACCATTGTTTCCAGTCATTTGTCCATTGCACATTCGGATGCGTCGCTTGTTCCGCAAGTTGCTCAGCGGAAAGAGCGCGCGGAAAATCAAATGTTGTAAACGTCATCGTCTCGGCAACCGTTTCTAACTTTCGAATCATCGCTGTGACCGGTTTGTCCCCTAACGCTGTAAAAAGGACGTGTACGCGATGGTTCGGATAGTGAGCGTTCATTGTCGAAACGAGACTATCGATTCCTTCTTCGTTATGCGCCCCATCAATAATGATAAGCGGACGTTCATCCATCTTTTCAAATCGCCCGAGCCACGCTGCTTTTCGAATGCCGTTGTACATATGTTCACGCTCAATCAAAAACGAATAGTACGTACGTAAATAGTCGGCAACCATCAGCGCAAGCGCTGCGTTTTTCACTTGATGTGCCCCAAGCATCGTTGTCGTTACATCGCGATATGTCGTAAACGGTGTTTGTAAAGAAAAACGTTCTCCGTCCGTCGTTGGTTCGTGAGCAAAAACGGTAAAATCGCGATCGAGCACATATGCTTTTGCGCGTACCGATGTCGCTTTCTCTTCTACTACTTGTAGCGCCTCCGGCTGATCAATCGCTGTCATAACAGGGATTCCTGCCTTAATAATTCCCGCTTTTTCAAACGCAATTTGTTCAAGTGTATTCCCTAATATATGTATATGATCGTAACCGATGTTTGTAATCACCGATAAAAGCGGATAAATAACGTTCGTTGAATCTAAGCGTCCGCCAAGTCCTACTTCAAAAATGACAACGTCTTGCACGTTCATTTTGCCAAAATAATAAAGCGCCATGGCGGTAATAACTTCAAACTCTGTCGGTCCACCTAATTCCGTCTGTTCTAACTCCTCTGCCAAAGGCTGAATGACTTGCACAAGTTTGATCAGATCAACATCGCTAATTGGTTTTCCGTTTATACTAATGCGTTCGTTAAATTGTTCGACATACGGCGATGTAAACGTTCCGACACGATAACCTGCTTCTTGTAAAATGTGACGTAAAAAGCAAACGGTCGATCCTTTTCCGTTCGTTCCACCGACATGAATCGCTTTAATGCGACGCTCTGGATGATCGAGCTTTTCCATCATCCATTCCATTCGTCTTAATCCCGGTTTGACCCCTAACTTTAACCGTCCATGAATCCATTCAACTGCTTCTTTATATGTACGAACCATGAAAAATCCCCCTTCTATTTAAAGTGAAAGACGAATCCGAAATGGATTCGTCTTCATCATAAAACTATTGTTTTAATTGTGCAAGACGGGCGCGGACCGCTTCACGTTTTTCGATGTAGTCGCGCTCTTTTTTTCGTTCCTCTTCGACAACGTGCGCTGGCGCTTTCGCTAAAAAGCCTTCGTTACTTAATTTCTTTTGCACGCGCTCGACTTCTTGATCGAGTTTTTGTAACTCTTTTTCGAGACGTTTCACTTCTTCTTCAATATTAATTAATCCTTCAAGCGGCAAGCTTAGTTCTGCACCTGTCACAACAGCTGTCATTGCTTTCTCAACTGTTGGAATCGTCGTGTCGATGACAAGTTCACTAGGGTTACAGAAGCGCTCAATATATGAGCGATTTTTCTGAAGCGTGCTCGCAATTTGTTCATCTTTTGCTTTAATGTGCAACGTAATTGGCTTGCTTAACGGTGTATTCACTTCTGCGCGAATGTTACGCACCGCGCGAATAATATCAACGAGCAAGCGCATTTGCTCAGCCGCTTCATGATTGTTTAGTTCAGGACGAACTTGCGGCCACGAAGCAACTGTAATCGACTCTCCTTCATGAGGAAGTTGTTGCCAAATTTCTTCTGTCACAAACGGCATAAACGGATGAAGGAGACGCATCGTTTGATCAAGCACATAAGCAAGAACAGAGCGCGTCGTTTTCTTCGCTTGTTCATCTTCACCGTATAGTGGCAATTTCGCCATTTCGATATACCAATCGCATAAGTCGTCCCAAATGAAATTATATAATACGCGACCGACTTCACCAAACTCGTATTTATCGGCAAGTTTTGTCACCGTTTCAATCGTTTCGTTTAAGCGTGTTAAAATCCAATGATCCGCAACCGATTTTTCACCATGTAAGTCAATGTCTTCATACGTGAATCCTTCCATGTTCATGAGCGCAAAACGAGAAGCGTTCCAAATTTTATTGACGAAGTTCCATGTCGCTTCAACTTTTTCTGTGCTAAAGCGCAAGTCTTGGCCAGGTGCGCTTCCTGTCGCTAAGAAATAGCGAAGCGAATCCGCACCGTACTGATCGATCACATCCATCGGATCAACACCGTTACCGAGCGATTTACTCATTTTTCGTCCTTGTGCATCGCGTACTAGTCCGTGAATGAGAACATCTTTAAACGGACGTTTGCCTGTAAACTCAAGCGCTTGGAAAATCATGCGCGATACCCAGAAGAAAATGATGTCATATCCTGTTACAAGCACATCCGTTGGATAATAACGGTTATAGTCTGCCGATGTTTTATCCGGCCAACCCATCGTTGAAAACGGCCAAAGCGCAGAACTAAACCATGTATCTAATACATCTGGATCTTGTTCCCAATTTTCAATATCTGCTGGTGGCTCATGATCGACATACACTTCGCCTGTTTCTTTATGATACCATGCTGGAATGCGATGTCCCCACCAAAGTTGGCGAGAAATGCACCAATCGCGAATATTTTCCATCCAATGTAAGTACGTTTTTTCAAATCGCTCTGGAACGAAATTTACTTTTCCTTCTGTTTTTTGTAGTTCAATCGCAGCTTCAGCAAGCGGCTTCATTTTGACGAACCATTGCGTCGATAAATACGGTTCTACAACAGCACCACTACGTTCACTATGACCAACCGAATGCATATGTTCCTCGATTTTAAATAGCACACCTTGTTCTTGTAAGTCTTTCACGATTTGCTTGCGGCATTCGAAGCGGTCGAGCCCCTTATATTGAAGAGCGTTGTCGTTCATCGTACCGTCTTCGTTCATGACAAGAATGCGAGGCAAGTTGTGACGATTTCCGATCTCAAAGTCGTTTGGATCGTGCGCTGGCGTAATTTTTACCGCTCCTGAACCGAACGACATGTCAACGTACTCATCACCAATAATCGGAATTTCGCGACCGACGATCGGTAAAATGACTGTTTTTCCGATGAGATGTTTGTAACGTTCATCTTCTGGATGAACCGCAACGGCTGTATCACCAAGCATCGTTTCTGGACGTGTCGTTGCCACTTCGATATAACCTGAGCCGTCCGCAAGCGGATAGCGCATATGATATAGCGCACCTTGCACATCTTTATATACGACTTCAATGTCCGATAATGCTGTTTTTGTCACCGGATCCCAGTTAATAATATATTCACCGCGATAAATAAGACCTTTTTTATATAACGATACAAACACTTCGCGTACTGCTTTCGATAATCCTTCATCAAGCGTAAAGCGCTCGCGCGTATAATCGAGACCAAGTCCAAGCTTCGCCCATTGAGAACGGATGTGACCTGCATATTCTTCTTTCCATTTCCACGTTTCTTCAACGAACTTTTCACGTCCTAAGTCGTAACGTGTTTTTCCTTCGTTGCGCAGCTTTTCTTCTACTTTTGCTTGCGTAGCAATACCCGCATGGTCCATGCCCGGAAGCCATAACACATCGTATCCTTGCATACGCTTCATGCGCGTAATAATGTCTTGTAACGTCGTATCCCACGCATGTCCTAAATGAAGCTTTCCTGTTACGTTTGGCGGTGGAATGACGATTGTAAACGGCTTTTTCGTCTCATCACTTGTTGCTTCGAAAAACTTTCCTTTTAGCCACCATTCATAACGGTTTGCCTCAACAGCACGGTGGTCGTACTTCGGCGGTAACATACAAATCCCTCCTACACTAAAATAAAAAACTCCTTTCATCCGAAAAGGACGAAAGGAGACTCTTTCGCGGTACCACCTTTTTTCTTAAGCAATGCTTAAGCACTCAAATCGATAACGGCGATGCACCGGCTTCTCCTACTTTCGTTCGAAGAAGCAGCTCCAGGGCGACCTTCCGACGACCACGAACCTAGGAAATCTCGCAGCTATTGATTTCCCTCTCTGCCAGGCGGGTTGCGCCGTACTCTTCCCTATCTTCGCTTTTTTCTATTCATACATAATACTATATAAAAATCATACGAATCGTCAATAAGGTTTGCCACATTTTCACTTCTTTATACAAAAAATAAAAGCTCCAACATGTGGAGCTAATCATTTGAAAAGGAAGTGAGCATATGCGTAAGCGTTACAATCCGTACGCCTGGCCACCGTGGCTACGAAAACTTCGCTTTATTGCTGAACAATGCATCATCCCGATTACCGTCGTTCAGGCGATTCGTACCATTTTATGGGTGATGGGCGAAAAAGGATCAACAATCCTTATTGTAGGAACTCTTGCCGCAACCTATTTAAGTGCGGCGACATTGTTTGGAATAGCTGGTATTTCGTACTCAGAAGGACTGCTTGTCATAGCAGCATTAGAGTCTTTCGGTGCTTGGATCGGAACACTTCTTGCCGTTATCTATGTCGGTCGAAAATTAAAAGCACTCAATTGTCAAACCATGCCTGACTTCTTTGAAAAACGATTTCAAAACAAATGGGTGATCCAAAAACGATTGGACAGCTTTTTTATTTGTGCTGCGATGTAATGGAAGACATTCGCTTTGCCCAAGCTTTTATGTTAATCTTGGATTTGTTGAAATCCACTCTTTTGGAAGAACCTGTACTTTCAGAAGAAAAAGGGTTCATCACCGAAAGATGTACTTGCACCTGTCATGAAAGTATGTTAGCTGTTTCCAGCCGAACCCGCAGTGCAAAATGTTGGATATTTCTGTATCCGTATCCCCGACGTTTGATCAGCTTGCTCTTGTTATTCGTTCCTTCCTTCTTCCCATTCGAGTAATGGGATAAAATGCACGATATGATTTCTTCTGTTCGCTTGACGAGTGATTTTGCGATGGCGCGAACAGCAGAACAAGGACAAAACAAATACCGATGAATCCAAGCCTTCAAGCGTCGTTTCGCCTGTTGCTCATCTTTGCTTTTGAACACATAGCGAACATGTTGGAGCGATTGGTAAACAGACTTTAAGTAATCGCTTTCATTACACCATTCTCGTATGATTTGACGTTCTTCCTCCGTCAATTTCTCTGGGCATTGGCTCAATAAACGGCAAACGTAACGAACATTTCCGTGTTTCTTGCCTCCTTTGCCCAAATATTTGCGACAACGTTCTAACGCATCGGTAAACAGCTGAATGACATGGAAATAGTCGACGACATGTGTCGCCTCTGGGCAAACCCGTTGAATCGCTTTTTTCATCGCTGGAGCCAAGTCACTCACGACATACTGAACGGAACGAGATACATGAGCCAATGCACGCCCAATGGCTTCCTCGTTCTTTCCTGCTTCCATGGCATACACTTCTCCCGTTTCGGCATCCATGATCGCCACTCCATAGTCGTGCCCTTTTCGAAAAGCAAACTCATCGACACAAACCGCCTTTGGTTGGACGTCATTCGATAGGAAGGAAGGGGCATGGGTATAAAACCATCGTTCAACGGTCGTGTAAGGAAGCTTGAGCATACGAGCCACCGCCTGAATGGATGTTCCGATGCAAGATTGCGCGACCCATCGCTGAAAAGCATCCGTCGCCACACTTCGAGGAGGGATTCCTGGATAGGACGTGCTGAACGTCGCGCCACACGTACCACAACGTCTGCGCTCGACAGAAAGTTCAATCCAAAAGATTCCGATTCGCTGAGCATAGCCATGCATCCATTGCTTCTTTTTTCCTGTCATTTTGATCGTGCGCTTCAAGCAGACAGGACATAACGGGCATTGTTCGGGTAGAGAAAGTTCGAAAATCCAACGTTCCCCTTCTTTTCGCACCTTTTGAATCAAAACATCTGGTAAATCGATGAGTTCTTTGATAAACTGAGAGTACATGCGAATTTCCCTCCATGGTTTGGTTTGGTCACCTTTACCATACAGGAAAATTCACATTTTTTGTACCCTCTATTTTCTCTATGCACGCCTACCTTAAATGATCAAGTACAACTTGTGGTGAAGATCCAAAAAATACCATGGGAGGTGTTTCATTGAAGAAAATTATATTTATTGTTTTTTTTATTGTGACCATACTTTTTTGCGTTAATTGTAGCGGAAATAATAAGGGAAGTGAAAAATCTATACAACCAGAAATAGAGAGTTATGAAGAAAAAAGACATAGTTCTACTGAGGAGAAAGAAGTTCCTTGGAGTATTGAATATTTAAAAATTCAACAAATTCACGATAGTTACAAAGTCTTTGGAGAAGGTGTTTCCATTGCTATTTTAGACACAGGTATTAAAAGTAATCATAAAGATCTGAAGATTAGAGGTGGAATAAATATTATTAATCATTCGACGAATTACGAAGATGATAATGGACACGGTACACATATAGCAGGGATTATTGCACGAATTGCACCAAAAGCAGAACTATACTCAGTAAAAGTATTAAATAAGAAGCAAATTGGCTCATACGAAAATATTGCTAAGGGAATTGAGTGGGCTATTAATAATGATATAGATATTATTCTCATGAGTTTTGGTGGAAGTAAAGATTCACGTATATTAAAAGAAGCTATTAAGAAAGCTGATTCAGAAAATATTACTCTTATTGCATCTACTGGAAATACTGCTCTATCAAACAACTCTATTACATATCCCGCAAAATACGAAGAAGTTATTGCTGTAGGGGCAATAACTGAAAATAATGAGAGGTGGGTTGGCTCTAATACTGGAAAAGAACTCACGGTTATGGCACCAGGACACAAGATATTAAGTACATCTATAGATGGTAACTATACTATAAGAAGCGGTACATCTTTAGCTGCAGCTCATGTTGCCGGAGGCCTAGCATTACTCTTAAGCTATAATCCTTTATTAGATAATAAAGATTTAAGAGAGATAATCATACAATCTTCTATCAAAAAAACTCCTGACGGATATAGGATCTTCAATTTAGAAAAGGCTTTTAAGATATGTAAAAATTTCAAAAAATAGTACAAATATTTGTATAATAATGGTATAATTTACATATCATTTATAATTAACTAACTTATATACATCCAAATTGGCATTTTAACCTCTGATTCACACAGCACACCCCATGCGGCGTAACACCTCATCTGGATGTTGTAAGACGTACTGTTCAAAGCGAGTAATGGATTGGGCAATGTCATTTTGATCCTTGTGAAAAACGTTGGCAATCACTTCATCTTTCAACCACTT
>NZ_SDLG01000001.1:0-226012 GCF_013096965.1 Anoxybacillus sp. CHMUD | reverse complement strand
AGAGAAAACGCACATACCTACAGGATGAGAGTAAGTAAAAGCGCTTACATATAACGATTTTATAAAACCATATATAACCAAAAAAATCGGTCGAGAAAAAAATCTCCCACAAAGTCTTGACTCAAACCCAACGGACATAGACTATTGACTGAATTTTCAAATGTATGTATAATGATGTTGTATAGCTTTTCCATGTGTTGATATATCAACACTTTTTTGGGGTTTGTATCGTACCTATGAGGAATTGAAACTTCCCATGAAAGGGGTGAACACATGCTTATTGTTACGAGTTTGTATCGTACCTATGAGGAATTGAAACTGCGCAAAGGACTGTATAACCGTTTTGAAACGCTTGGTTTGTATCGTACCTATGAGGAATTGAAACTCCTGCCCGTTATCGTCGATTATTTTAATGTAATCGTTTCGTTTGTATCGTACCTATGAGGAATTGAAACTGCGCAAAGGACTGTATAACCGTTTTGAAACGCTTGGTTTGTATCGTACCTATGAGGAATTGAAACTCCTGCCCGTTATCGTCGATTATTTTAATGTAATCGTTTCGTTTGTATCGTACCTATGAGGAATTGAAACTGCGCAAAGGACTGTATAACCGTTTTGAAACGCTTGGTTTGTATCGTACCTATGAGGAATTGAAACTCCTGCCCGTTATCGTCGATTATTTTAATGTAATCGTTTCGTTTGTATCGTACCTATGAGGAATTGAAACTCGCGCAACATCGCACGAACATGCGCGTTAATTACGTTTGTATCGTACCTATGAGGAATTGAAACTCAGCCAGGATTGATTGCGGATTTTTAGACGCCTGCGTTTGTATCGTACCTATGAGGAATTGAAACGCGACCTCCTTCATGTGTTCATATTTTTTCTTGAGTATGGTTTGTATCGTACCTATGAGGAATTGAAACTTTCTCTTTCGAAGGATGTTTACGACTTTATTCTTGTTTGTATCGTACCTATGAGGAATTGAAACCGCGGAAAGAGAATAAGAAAAAATATGATGAGTTTGGGTTTGTATCGTACCTATGAGGAATTGAAACCCGTATTTTGTCAACTTTCACCCTCCGTGTTCTTGGCGTTTGTATCGTACCTATGAGGAATTGAAACTTTAGATTGTTGTTTGTTTTATGATTGCCTTATCTGGTTTGTATCGTACCTATGAGGAATTGAAACTTTCTCTTTCGAAGGATGTTTACGACTTTATTCTTGTTTGTATCGTACCTATGAGGAATTGAAACCGCGGAAAGAGAATAAGAAAAAATATGATGAGTTTGGGTTTGTATCGTACCTATGAGGAATTGAAACCCGTATTTTGTCAACTTTCACCCTCCGTGTTCTTGGCGTTTGTATCGTACCTATGAGGAATTGAAACCCGATCATTTTTTCTTCCGCAATCCAATCTTTCACGTTTGTATCGTACCTATGAGGAATTGAAACCCATTCATCACCACTTGGCCTTTACTAGGGTAACGAGTTTGTATCGTACCTATGAGGAATTGAAACAAAACATTCCTGTTGGGAACGTTCCGAGGTATCAGACATGTTTGTATCGTACCTATGAGGAATTGAAACTCGATTAGTTCGGATGAGCTGTAGTTCGTCGTATAGAGTTTGTATCGTACCTATGAGGAATTGAAACTTAGAAGAGATGACCGTATTTAGCGAGTACATCTTCACTGTTTGTATCGTACCTATGAGGAATTGAAACTTTTTCATAATGTTCTACATCCTTTCTACATAGTGTGAGTTTGTATCGTACCTATGAGGAATTGAAACTACTCAAGGTCCGCATGGTATGCCTCTGGATATATAGAGGTTTGTATCGTACCTATGAGGAATTGAAACCTAACAGGTGTCATGTCCTTTGTCCTCCTCTAAATTGCAGGTTTGTATCGTACCTATGAGGAATTGAAACAAGATAATATAGCAATAATAAAAAGGAAAATCGTCGAAGTTTGTATCGTACCTATGAGGAATTGAAACATCTCTTTTCGTTTCTCTTGTGGTATCGTAATATTGTTTGTATCGTACCTATGAGGAATTGAAACTCATCCCATTTGACACGATCAATTTGTTTATATTGAGTTTGTATCGTACCTATGAGGAATTGAAACTTTTTGTCATAATTAATGCACTCCTTTTTGAATTGGTTTGTATCGTACCTATGAGGAATTGAAACATTCGTTTCTAACCTCTTCACTTGGGACACCTGTAAAAGTTTGTATCGTACCTATGAGGAATTGAAACGCTCTCAGAGCTGTTGGTTCAGATGGAGACATCAAGTTTGTATCGTACCTATGAGGAATTGAAACGAAAAGATCGTGGTTGGCTTTGGCTCACTGGTACAGTTTGTATCGTACCTATGAGGAATTGAAACTGTGGTACTGAACAAAAACCGCGCAAAAGACAGCCAGGAATTCCAACGCATCAAAGAACAAAGCGCGGAACACAAATGGTCTGCCGTCGGCTCTCGCTATGGAACAATTATCCACTAGTTCGGGCATCAAATAGACTTCTTGCTGCAAGACGCGGGGCTTGCGTCGTTCGCCGATGAGCTGTGGAATAAATACAGGCAGAATCCGCTGCAATGGTGGCAGCAAAACATCAGCGAATACGGCAGCACAAACCGCGCCGAAATGTTCGCGGAACTTTTCAGCGAATACGTTGTAAAGGGCGATGATGCTAGAAGTATCGCAAAGCAATTCGGGGAAATGCTGGAAGCAACTATGGCGAAATATCGCGCAGGGGGGAATGACTGATGGACGTAGTCCGTCCAAAATTTATGGATAGCGAATTCTTCGTCGCTGAACCAGGAAACTGGCGGCTGAATCCTGGCGCGCCGAAATATATTCAGGAAGAATTCATAAAGTATATGGAAGCAATCAACGCAGGCGGAAACGAGGACATCGAACTTATCGACATCATGGACGATGAAGACGAATAAAACAAAAGTTTGTATCGTACCTATGAGAATGGAAACGAGAATCAAAATACTATCGCATAAGTGGAAGGTATTTTGTAAGCTTGCTTTCGCGCTCGTAATCGAAGTATGTAAAGAAGGGTAGAATTAAAGATTGTTTCACAGGTGATAAAACAATATAGTTTTCAAAGGTTTTTTATCCCTATATGTTGCATAAGAAAGAATGTCTTTGATGGTATGTTTTTGATGGTAGGAAGTTGATGCAAAGATGAAAGTTTAATTTGCTTCAAGCGTGGTACGATAATACCATAGGGTAATTATACAACGAAAGCCTCTTCTGCATGGTGTAGCTGAAGAGGCTTTTGCTCTCATCGTTTGAAATCAAAATCGTTTCGAACGTTGATTCCTAGACGCTCCTTAATTGCAAATTGTAACAACTGTGAAAAATTGATTCCTTCAGCTTCTGCGGCATCGTTTAACCATTTTGGAATAGTTAATGTTTTCTTAACAGCTTTATTTGCCATCTCCTCGCGAATGTAGTCAGTTCTTGCCTCGATGACAGAAACGAATGCGCCTTTTGGCAATTCAATATTTTTCGGATTGGAAGGGGAAGGAATGGATTCATTATCTTCTTCCATCCCGTATAAATAACCTTCCAAAGCGTCCTTTGCCATGCGAAATGCTTCTTCTAACGTTTCGCCTTCTGTGATGCATCCTGGAAGGTCAGGGAAAGTGACGGTATATCCTTCGCTTTCATCAGTGCCAGGGTCGAAAATCGCTGGAAAATAATATTTAGCCAAGAAAAACAACCTCCTTTCGCAGGGGCTATTTCAGTCCAGCCTGCTTTAGTATTGAGTTCAAGGTTCCGGGTTTTAAATCTTTGCGCGGATGGGGAACGGTGATCGTTCCTTTTTTTGTTGGATGTTTGAAGTGGTGATGGCTACCGACTATTCTATGTAAGTACCATCCGTCTTTTTTGAGCAGTTTAATCAGTTCTTTTGATGAAATGTTTATTCCCCCCTCTCCACATTTTTATTATAATACGTATAATTAACACGTGTAAATAGGTTTTTTATCTAAAGATGGGAGGGTTCGTCCTCAGCAGCAATGCAGAGATCCAAAGCGGTATACACATTCCGCCGCTTGTATATAAAAATAAACATCTTTTGGTGATGAACCAAATAAAAGTAAAAAAATATTGAAAAATATAAAAATCATGAGAAAATATAGATATTAGATAGTTATTTCATGGGAGGTGTAACATTGATTGAGTCAATAGCGGAAATCGGAAAGTGGGCACTAGAAAAAAAGCAGAAAACGGTTGTAGATCAGTTGATTGAAGACCATGGTTATCCATATGCGATGAATATTTTACTAAAAGAAGAGGATGGGACGTTTGTTTTTGTTGGTATAGAAGTAGAAGAGGCTCACATAGATTTCAAAAAATATTTATTTAGAAATGGATCGCCAAGGGGAGCGAACTATTCTCCAACAGCAAGAGTTACGACGATTGATAATACATTTCAGCAGAAAGTATTAGGATGGTTTAAAAAAGTTAAAGATGTTGAAAATCCTTATTTTTCTTCTATTTATGAATTGCTCGTGAGTAAACAAGAAGAGATTGTTTGTGACCTTCAGGAAAAATTTGATCAGTTGAGAGAGCGAGCTATTTTATCAATTAAAATTAATGGTGAGTTTTTATATGATCTACCGCCTTTTGTTGAAAAATTTTTATTTCTTGTCAATGAAAAAGATTTAGAATTGTGTGCGAAAAATCAAGTATGTTCAGTATGTGGAAAGAAAAAAGAGATTGTTATCGGAAAAATGTCAGTATTTCGCTTTTATACGCTTGATAAGCCAGGATTTATTACGGGGGGGTTTAATGAAAGTTCAGCGTGGAGAAATTTCCCGGTCTGTTTAAACTGTAAGTCGTTTATTGAAGAAGGAAGGAAAATTATCGAGGAAAAGTTGCGATTTCAGTTTTATGGGCTGTCTTATTTACTTATTCCAAAATTTATCCTTCCTTCTAAAGTGAATAGTGAAGATTACGAAGACATACTGTATCTTCTTTTTCTACAGCCAAAAGATATACGGCTTCAAGATAAAAAAGTCCAATCATTTATGACAACGGAAGAAGATATACTAGCGGTGCTTGCGGATACAAAAAACACTATTTCCCTACAACTGTTATTTTTACAAAAAATTCAAAGTGCAGAGCGTATTTTGTTGCTTATTGAAGATGTTCTTCCATCAAGATTACGAGAAGTTTTTCAAGCGAAAGCACATGTAGAAAAAATACTTTCTTTTGCAGATCGCCAATTCCATTTTGGAATGGTGAGGACGTTTTTTAATAGTGATGCAGATCGATATTTTCTGACTATTGTTGATCGAGTATTTAAGAAAGAACCAATCCATTTCACGTTTTTGTTGCCGTTTATTATGAAAGAGATTCGTCGCGATTTTTATGAAGTGGAATCAAACACAAACTTTTTCTACAAGGTGAGACAAGCTATAGCAGTCATTCTTTTTCTTGAACAGTGTGGGGTGCTGAAAATGAAAGGAGGAAGCGTAGTGCCGAGTAAATTTGATGCGCTATTTGAAACGTTTGGGCAACAGTTGGATACCAATGAGAAGAAAGGTATTTTCTTATTAGGTGCGCTGACGCAAATGTTACTAGAGGTACAGTGGAAAGAGAGAGGGAGTCAGCCGTTTGTAAAGCAGCTGATGGGTTTAAAGATGGATGAGCGCACAGTAAAAGGACTTCTTCCAAAAGTGATCAATAAACTAAAAGAGTATGATGCATATCAAAGAAGTCATCAGCAGTTAGCAGAAGACATTTCATCATTATTTATGATGGCACAAAAAAACTGGAAGCTGTCCGTGGACGAGTTGAATTTTTATTTTGTTTGCGGAATGAATCTTGTTTCAAAAGTAAAAGAGTGTTTATTTGAACAGAAAGGGGAAAAGATAAATGTTGAACAATCGCTCTGAATTGCTTTTTTTATACGATGTCATGTGGGCTAATCCAAACGGAGATCCTGTAGACGAAAATAAGCCGCGAATTGATGAGGAAACAGGAAAAAATATCGTAACGGATGTACGATTGAAGCGCACAATACGAGATTATTTACATGGCTATTTAGGGAAAGAAATTTTTGTTCGTGAAATTGCTGATGAAAACGAATACATTCAGGACGCAAAAATGCGCGCGGAAGATTTTTTGATTAAAGACGGCGAAAAACAAAATAAATCAAAACTATCCTTAGTCGAAATGAAAACGCTCATTAACGAACAAGTATTAAATGAGTGTATTGATGTGCGACTTTTTGGGGTAACTTTACCGATTGAAAAAAGTAGTAAGGAAGCGAGTTCGATTACCCACACAGGACCTGTGCAATTTAAAATGGGGCAATCGTTGCACTCCGTTAAGTTACACTATGTGAAAGGGACAGGTGCTTTTGCTTCGGGAAGCAAAAAGTCGACAAAAACGTTTCGTGAAGAATATGTATTACCGTATTCACTTATTTCCTTTTACGGCGTGATTAATGAAGTAGCTGCTAAACATACGAAATTAACGGAAGAAGATGTGCAGTTTATGCTTGAAGCGATGTGGAATGGAACAAAAAGTCTTATCTCACGTTCAAAAGTGGGACAAGTTCCACGTCTGTTGATGAGAGTGGTATATAAAGAGAAATATTTCCAAATTGGAGAATTGGATAAATATGTGTCGCTCCATGCAGAAAAAGTTGATGAGGAAATCCGAGATGTAAGTGACTATATGCTAGATGTGACGAATTTGCTTCAAGTGTTAGAAAAATATAAAGAGCGCATTGAACGAATTGAGTTAGCACAAGACGATCGTCTTGTTTGTAGTGAAAACTTAGTAAGTGCTTTAGAATGCAAAGGTTTTGTTGTTGAACAAAAATCGTTTTAAGGGTGAAGTTACATGAATGTACTTATTTTTGATCTATACGCTGATTTTGGACATTTTCGGAAAATATATTCAACCTCTTCACCCCTAACATATTCCATTATCCCACCTACCGCCTTTTACGGGATGATTGGTGCCATTGTTGGATTAGAAAAAGAGGAAAATACGTACCTCAAATATGTGAATCATCATACGGTAAAATTTGCAGTGCAGCTACTTCATCCTGTAAAAAAAATAAGAATGGGATTAAATCATATCAATACAAAAGGAAATGTATGGATTCCAAAACATCGGAGGGAAGGAGCGCGAACTCAAATTAGAACAGAATTTCTACGTTTTCCGAAATACCGATGTTATGCGCATATCAAGGATTCCGTATTGTTTGATGAACTGATTGATTATGTAACGTGTGGGAAAAATGTATATACAGTGAGTATGGGCTTAAGTGAATGTCTAGCAAAAATTGAATTCGTTTCTATTCGGGAGTTTGAGCAGAAAAAGGACGAGGAAGCTACTGAAATCGCGACAGCTGTTCCTGAACGGAAACTGAACAGTCTAGAAATTGAATTTGGAAAGGAATATTTTAAAGAAAGATTGCCTATACGTATGGATCGTGAACGAATTGTGGACTTGTATGATGAAGTGCTTTTCGAAGCTAATGGACGAACGGTGAAAGCTTCTGTTGATTCGTATTGGACGGATCATCAAGGAACGCAAATTGTTTTTCTGAATTAGAGCGCGTATGTCACTTCATGCGTGCTCTCTTTACATATGGAGGGAACATGATGAATGAATTATATTCGCATCCGAACTATCCTCTTCAAAGACATATAGAAGGGGTAAAATGGTTGTCGTCACAATTTTTGCGTGAAAAAAATTTAAGCTTCACCGAGCAAGAGTGGGTACAAACGCTTATTGAGCATATTGCTTTTTTTCATGATATGGGGAAGTCACATCGGTATTTCCAAGATTATATTTGTGGTTTGAATGTTCCGAAGCAACTGAAAACCCATGCGTTGCTCTCGGCGTTTATGTTTATGGCTTTTATAGAGAAATACGAGAACATTGAAGAGTTATGGAAGTATATTTCGTTTGTTATTATTAAGCGTCATCACGGCGATCTTCATGACTTGCTGGAAGAATGGAAACAGTTCAGTAGTGAAATGGAGCAACAGTTATTAAAACAAATTGAAGCCATTGATTTTCAACAATTAAATGATACATATACTCATTTCATTCCTGAACTTTCCAATCATCCATTGGTGAAGTCTGACTTTGAGCATGCTGTTCGAAATTTATTTAAACAAAGTCGAAATGTTCGGCGTTACGTCATGCGTTGGAATCAAGAAAATGATTCGCTAGTTCCTTATGTACGATTTTTATTTTTATTTTCATTGCTTCTGGACGCAGATAAATCAGAAGCGGGAATTATACAAAAAGAAACAAAGTCTTTTTTTGAAAGATACGCTATCCCTTCCACACTTATTGAAGTATATAAACAGAAACAAAATTGGGACAAGAATAAAATAAATGAGTTGCGCGAAAGGGCGTTTGAAGAAATTACAACCGTGCCAATTGATGTAGCGAATCATTTTTATTCGCTACAACTCCCAACAGGTATGGGAAAAACGCTTGCATCTTTACAGTTCGCCATTCGCCTTAGAGAAGCGATTGAAAAGGAAAAGGGCGTTACTCCACGCATCGTATATAGCCTACCGTTTTTAAGTATTATCGATCAAACGGCGTCTGTATTAGAAGATATTTTTCAATCGAATAACATGGTGACCGATCAACGGTTATTTTTATCACATCATCACTTAGCAGAAATGCAATATTCGCTCGCACAAGACGAAGAACGATATGATGTCGATTATGATGTGGCGAAGCTTTTAATTGAGGGATGGAACTCAGAAATTATTTTAACGACATTTGTTCAACTTTTTCACACCATATTTACTAACCGAAATAAGCTGATACGAAAATTTCATCGTTTAGCTAATGCGATTATTGTGATTGATGAGGTGCAGGCTATACCGCATCAATATTGGCTTGTAATAAAAGAAATGTTTCGAATTTTAGCTGAAGAACTAAACTGCTATTTTCTATTTAGCACTGCGACCACACCTGCCATTTTTCAAAGAGATGAAATGGTACAGCTTGTTGAGCCTTCGACATACTTTCAAGCATTGTCGCGTGTTCAGCTGTTTCCGTACGTGCAAAAAAATATGACCATTGACGAGTTTGTGAATCAACTTTGTTTGGATGAAGAAAAAAGTTACTTATTTATCGTGAATACAATCGATTGTGCGAAAAATTTATATGAAAAATTAGCTGAACATATTTGTTCGGAAAAAATGACATTTTTATCAACACATATCCCCCCGAAAGAAAGGTTGCGAAGAATTCAAGAGATTAAGAACGGAACATATCGAGTTGTTGTAAGCACGCAACTGGTAGAGGCTGGAGTGGATATCGATTTTGATGTTGTATATCGTGATCTTGCCTCATTGGATTCCATTCACCAAGCAGCAGGAAGATGTAACAGAAACGGTTTAAAAAAGGGAGAGGTTTATGTAATTTCATTAACAGATGGGAGACGTCGCTATGCTAGCTATATTTATGATTTAGTACGTATTGATTTAACTCAGTCTCTTTTGAAGAACCACTCGATTATAGAGGAGAGCGAGTTTTTTCCTTTGATTGAAAAATATTTTGAACAGCTCTCTATGAAAATGAATAATCGAGAGTCTATTCAGCTTTTAAATGGACTAAAAAGTCTTTATTTCGATGGCGAAGCAACAACGGAGCGTATACCAATTTCCCACTTCCGTCTTATTGAAGAAGGGGAAGATAAATTTGATGTATTTATTGAATTAGATGAGGAAGCCAAGACGATATTTCAACGGTTTGAAAAAATCATACGGATAAAAGAACCTTTTGAGCGTCAAAGACAATTTGCGGCGATTAAGGCGTCATTTTATCAGCATGTTGTGTCCATTCCACGGAAAGTGGATAATAAACCACCTATTTTATATGGTATAGGTTACGTTAACATAGATATGCTTGATGATTTTTACGATCAAGTGCTTGGATATAAAACGAAAAGCGAAGGAATGATATGGTAGGTGAAAACATGGACTATGAAATTCCTATCACCGGAACAGACATATGGTATTACTACATCTGCCATCGCGAAGTATGGCTTATGAAGCACCAAATTGCACCAGATCAAGAAGATGAATCGCTTGATCTTGGCCGTTTTATTTCAGAGATGTACTATCGAAGAAATAAAAAAGAATTGTCATTCGGCAATATTGTTATTGATCGCATTCGCCAAGAAGATGGGCAAATCGTTGTGGGGGAAGTGAAGAAGTCGTCGCGGTATATGAAAAGTGCAAAAATGCAGCTCCTTTATTATTTAGACCATTTACGTCAAATGGGGATTCAGGCGAAAGGGGAGTTGCTGTTTCCAGAAGAACGAAAAAAAGAAGTGGTCGAATGGACAGAGGAAGCAAGATTAGAGCTAGAGCAGGCTGTTAAAGAGATTCAGCGCATTTCGCGCATGCCGGTGCCACCGAAGCCAAAGAAAATCCAGTTTTGCGCAAAATGTGCGTATCGTGAATATTGTTGGGCGGAGGAATGAGATGAAACGGACATTGTACATTTTTCAAAACGGAGAGTTGCGCCGAAAGGATAATAGTCTTTATTTTGAAACAGAGGAACGGAAAAAGTATATTCCCGTCGAAAATACAAGTGACATATACATTTTTGGAGAAGTAGATGTATCGAAGCGTTTTCTTGAGTTTGCTTCGCAAAAACAAATCATCGTTCATTATTTTAACCGTTACGGCTATTACATTGGTTCATTTTATCCGCGCGAGCATCTAAATGCTGGTCATGTGATTTTAAAACAGGTGGAGCATTATATAGATATACAAAAACGTCTTAACTTGGCACGACGATTTATTGAGGGGTCGATCCAACAAATGGGTCGCGTGCTAAAGTACTATCGTTCCCGTTTGGAGAAAAAAGATGTTTTCAATGACATATTAGAAAGTTTTGAAAAAGAGTTGCTTTTTTTGACTGACGCTCAAACAGTAGAGCAATTGATGGCATCGGAAGGGCATATGCGCGAAAAATATTACAGTGCGTTTGATACGATTATTCGTCATCCCGATTTCGTATTTGAAAAGAGGACAAAGCGTCCGCCTCATAATCGTTTGAATGCCCTCATTAGTTTTGGAAATTCAATCGTATATACGATGTGCTTAAGTGAAATTTACAAAACGTATCTCGATCCGCGCATTGGCTTTTTGCATAGTACAAATTTCCGACGGTTTTCACTTAACCTTGACGTGGCTGAAATATTTAAGCCAATTATTGTTGATCGTCTTATTTTTTCATTAATCAATAAAAAAATGTTAGCCAAAAAACATTTTGATAAGCTAACGGACGGTATTTTATTGTCTGAAGAAGGACGAAAAATATTTGTGAGCGAATTAGAAAAGAAAATGCAAACAACGGTACAACATCGCCATTTAGGAAAATCGGTATCGTATCGACGACTAATCCGTCTCGAACTATATAAAATTCAGAAGCATTTATTAGGGGAAAAAGAGTACGAACCGTACGCAGCGAAATGGTAGGTGATGGCGGTGTTTGTTATTTTAGTGTACGATTTTAATGAGAAGCGCGTAGCGAAAGCGTTAAAAATTGCCCGTAAATATCTTCATTGGGTACAGAACTCTGTGTTTGAAGGAGAAATATCAGAAGCAAATTATAAGAAATTAAAAATTGAACTGCAAAATATCATGCATCCTGACGAAGATTCAATTATTTTCTACACGTTCCGCACGCAAAAATATTCGAAGCGTGAAGAGTTTGGATTGAAAAAAGGTGGAGAGGAATTTATTTTGTAGAGAGGAAGACGGAAATGCGTTTAACGATTACATTACGGGGAACAGACGGAGCGGTGACGTTTCCGCTTCATTATCAGCAATATTTACAAGGACTAATATACCATTCACTCAGCGATGAGGCATTTGCTCACTTTTTGCATGATCGTGGATTTCGCAAGGAAAAACGATCGTTTAAGTTGTTCACTTTTAGTCGCCTGTTTGGTGATCATCGTATTGAACATCGTACGAAAACAATTACGTTTATTGATTCATTTCAATGGCACATTGGCACTGTGCTTCCTGAACTGACGCAACAGTTAGGGGAGTATTTATTGCTTCAGCCATATGTAAAAATTGGTGATCAACATGTCATCATTGAGCGAGTGGAAACCGAAAAGCGAACCATTGAGCAGCGTGAAATTGAAATTGATATGTTGTCGCCAATGACTGTATACAGTACGTACGAAACGGTGGATGGGAAGAAAAAAACACAATTTTTTGACCCGAGCGACGAAGTGTTTTCACATTTAATGGAACGGAATTTTCATAACAAATATGAAGCATATTACGGTGTTCCACCAAGCGATCGGCTACTCATCGAACCTGTCGATGTTCGAAAAAGCGACCGCGTTGTGACACTCTTTAAAGGCTTTTACATCACGGCATGGAAAGGTCGATATAAACTTATTTCTTCTCCGGAAAATTTAACGTTTTTGTACCGTGTAGGTATCGGCGGACGAAACTCGCAAGGATTTGGTATGTTTCGTGTTGTATCGATAAAGTGAAATAATTCACAACTGTCGTCGACCTCCAATCTTGCAAAAACCGCGGGGGATCGACGACAATTTGTTTTTTGCAACTTTTTCAGACGTATCAAAGCATCAAGGTTATTGACAGAATTTTCGGATTTATGTATAATGCCATTGTATAGCTTTTCCATATGTTGATTTATCAGCACTTTTTAGGGTTTGTATCGTACCTATGAGGAATTGAAACCATTAGTGTATAGGGATGCTTCAGGTACTGCTTTAGGCGTGTTTGTATCGTACCTATGAGGAATTGAAACCCACGACAAGTAAAACAAAACGCTGATCTGAAGAGTTTGTATCGTACCTATGAGGAATTGAAACAAGAAGAAGAACAGCGGCTTGCGGAACGTCGCCGCGGTTTGTATCGTACCTATGAGGAATTGAAACATTAACCGACTAGCTCAACCGCTAGTCATTTTTTATGTTTGTATCGTACCTATGAGGAATTGAAACTTCTAATCTCAAACACATATTGCGGATTATGTTCATTCGTTTGTATCGTACCTATGAGGAATTGAAACAAGGTATATGACCACTGGTCACACCACTTTTTAGCCCGTTTGTATCGTACCTATGAGGAATTGAAACTGTTCATTCATGTAAGCAACTTCTTTTTTCAACTCTTCCGTTTGTATCGTACCTATGAGGAATTGAAACTGTCCTTTTCACTAATGACTTTTTCCCACATTTCATTAGGTTTGTATCGTACCTATGAGGAATTGAAACTATATGTACCATTATGTCCATTAAGGAGGTGTAACTGTTTGTATCGTACCTATGAGGAATTGAAACCACAATATAAAAATCAGAAATAAAAATAATGCATCATGTTTGTATCGTACCTATGAGGAATTGAAACAGAGATGCAACGATCTTTTTCTTTTTGGCCAACGGTTTGTATCGTACCTATGAGGAATTGAAACTGAGTTGCCCAAAAAAATCATCGAAATGGATACAGGATGTTTGTATCGTACCTATGAGGAATTGAAACTTCCTTCTTGTGTATAATTATCATGAAAAGAAAGAAGTTTGTATCGTACCTATGAGGAATTGAAACCGCCTATGACATAGTATCCTTTATTCTCTATGTGTTCTATGTTTGTATCGTACCTATGAGGAATTGAAACTAGTTTTCATTATATGGTGTTATCTCCTGCTTTATTTCGAGTTTGTATCGTACCTATGAGGAATTGAAACAGTAACAATATTTCTATATAATCAATGTAAAATGCTACGTTTGTATCGTACCTATGAGGAATTGAAACAAATCTATGGTGACGATCACTAAATCACCATTTTTGTTTGTATCGTACCTATGAGGAATTGAAACTGAGCTAGTCTAATATACGTAATAAATAACTTCATTTTCGTTTGTATCGTACCTATGAGGAATTGAAACTTCTCATAAAACATCATTAGCATACATAATCAATCGTTATGGTTTGTATCGTACCTATGAGGAATTGAAACGATGATCCGCAGTCGTTTTATTTCCTCATTCGTGCGTTTGTATCGTACCTATGAGGAATTGAAACAGCCAATTGCACTTCACCGAACACGAATGCTTCGTCAGTTTGTATCGTACCTATGAGGAATTGAAACGGCGGAAGCAAAAGCGGTTGTAGCAAACGAAACTGGTGGTTTGTATCGTACCTATGAGGAATTGAAACTATTCTTTCCCTTCTTCCGTCCATCTCGTTTTCACTTCGTTTGTATCGTACCTATGAGGAATTGAAACCGTCTGGCTCCGTTCCTGGCTCCGTTCCTGGCTCCGTTCCTGGCTCCGTTTGTATCGTACCTATGAGGAATTGAAACTGTAACTGCAATATGCTATGTAGATTCACGTATAGAAAGTTTGTATCGTACCTATGAGGAATTGAAACTCGTATTGGTCACTAGTCAGCGCTTCTACAGTAAAAAGTTTGTATAGTACTTAGTTAGTTTGACGTTGGCGGTATTGTGCTTGTCCCTCTTCACTTTCTATATACATCCAAATTGGCATTTTAACCTCTGATTTACGCAGCACACCCGATGCGGCGTAACACCTCATCTGGGTGCTGTAAGACGTGCTGTTCAAAGCGAGTAATGGATTGGGCAATGTCATTTTGATCCTTGTGAAAAACGTTGGCAATCACTTCATCTTTCAACCACTTCCACAGCCATTCAATCGGATTTAACTGTGGAGAATACGGTGGCAAAAAGATGAAATGAAAAGCATCGCCTTCCTCGTCATCAAGAAAGGCTTGCACCATCTCGGCATGATGAATACGCGCATTGTTCAACACAAGCACGAGGAATCGGTCCGTATATTTCTCTTTCAATCGGTGCAAAAAGTCGAGGAACGTTTCGGCATTGGCGGATGATGCGCGATGAAATACCACATCGCCTTGTTGAACATCGACGGCGCCAAAAATAGAAACGTGGGCGTGGTGACCGTAGCTCGGCACGTGTTTTTGATTTCCTACTTCTGCCCATGTCGTACGCAACGCTTGATAGGCACGAACATGTGTCTCATCCACATAAAACATGTGGAAGGAGGTGAAGTCAATGTTGGTCAACAAAGCATACAAATTTCGCATCTATCCAAATAAAGAACAAGAAGTATTAATCGCGAAAACATTCGGTTGCTCGCGTTTTGTATTCAACTATTTTTTAGCGAAATGGGAGGATGCTTATAAGCAAACGGGCAAGGGATTAACTTACAACGCTTGTTCTTCTCAATTGACGCAATTAAAAAAAGAATTCACTTGGTTAAAAGAAGTGGATAGCATTGCGCTTCAATCTTCACTCAAGCATCTGGATGATGCGTACGATCGCTTTTTTAAAAAGCAAAACGACAAACCGCGCTTTAAGTCTAAAAAGAATGCTGTGCAATCGTATACAACTAAGCATACAAATGGGAATATTGCTGTGCTAGATCAACACATCAAGCTACCTAAACTTGGCCTTGTTCGTTTTGCTAAAAGTCGTGAAGTAGAAGGGCGTATCTTGTCTGCTACGATTAGACGAAATCCGAGCGGGAAATACTTTGTGTCCATTTTGGTTGAAACTGACGTGCAAGCGTTGCCTCAAACGGGTTCAGCCGTTGGCATCGATGTTGGGTTGAAGGAATTCGCCGTTCTTTCTGATGGAACAAAGTACGCCAACCCGAAATGGCTTCATAAGCTGGAAGAACAGCTAGCAAAAGCACAACGTATTCTTTCCAGACGAAAAAAAGGTGGCTCGAATTGGAATAAGCAACGAATAAAAGTTGCACGATTGCACGAAAAAATAACAAATGCACGACATGATTACTTACACAAAATTTCCACCGAGATTGTCAAAAACCACGACATCATCGGGATGGAAGATTTGTCTGTAAGCCATATGCTAAAAAATCATAACCTTGCAAAAGCGATTCAAGAGGTATCTTGGTCAACGTTTAAAGCCATGATCGAATACAAAGCTAGATGGTACGGAAAACAAGTTGTCACCGTAGCAAAAAACTTTCCGTCTAGCCAGCTTTGTTCGTGCTGTGGCTATCAAAACAAAGACGTGAAACATCTTGCTTTGCGTGAATGGGAATGTCCTGTGTGCCATACTCATCACGACCGAGATGTGAACGCAAGTATCAATATTAAAAGCGAAGCGATTAGGCTTCTTAACCGCAGGAACTGTGGGGATCGCCTACTAAATAACCGAAAAAACTTTCGGTGTTCGTAGGAATCCGCTATGGCTTTAGTCTAGCGGTAGTTCAACTGAACGTAGTGGGATGTAAAAGACATTATGAAAAAGCGTTTCAGTCAAAGTTTGAAAACATCGTTGCTCAAGCGGACAGGATGATGGCGCCATCGGAGAAGTTTCATGAAGGGGAGCAGCCATCCATTGCTTGTCCTTTTCAATCACTTTTTGTTTTGGGCTGTAGTCATCATTTTTTTATATTATATTGAAACATAAGAAATAGACGGAGGCTTAGTAACGTATGAAAAGGTGTCCCGAGTGCGTGTGGGACACCTTTTTAACTACGATCCTTTTTCTCCTTTATCATGCTTATAACATTCATGAAACAGTTTCATTAACGCCCGTTTTTCGATGCGCGAGACGTAGCTGCGCGAGATACCGAGCTCTTTGGCGATTTCACGCTGGGTGCGTTCCGGTTGCATGTTTAGGCCGAAGCGGCTAATAATCACTTGGCGTTCGCGGTCGTCCAGTACATGTAAATGTTGGGCGATGTTTTCGAGCTCATTATTTTTTTCGATCATATCGATAATGTCTTCATCTTCCGATTTTAATACATCCAATAAACTAATTTCGTTTCCATCGCGATCTTGCCCGATCGGGTCGTGAAGGGAAACGTCTTTTCTCGTCTTTTTTAGCGAACGTAAATGCATAAGTATTTCATTCTCGATACAACGAGCAGCATATGTCGCTAGTTTTGTTCCTTTTCCTGTTGAATAGCTTTCAATTGCTTTAATTAAGCCGATCGTGCCAATTGAAATTAAATCTTCTGGATCTTCTCCCGTGTTTTCAAACTTTTTCACGATGTGAGCAACGAGACGTAAATTATGTTCGATCAGCTTATTTCGAGCATGTTCATCTCCTTTCGCCATCTGTTTCAAATACATCGCTTCCTCTTTTGCATCAAGCGGTTGTGGAAAGGCATTATTTTTTACATAAGAAACTAAAAAGACGAGCTCTTTTACAAACAAAGCAAGCGCAGAAAAAATCGTGCCCATGTTCGTTCACCTCACAGGTGGTCATTTGTTGCTTATGTATGTATATGCATTAGAAAACTTGTTCGTGTTTGGACACTTTATTTTCTTTTTCCTTCTTTGTTTAATGAAGAAAATGATATATAATCGTGAAATATAAAAACATGACGTGAAAGAAGGATGAGTCGTGCGAAAAGGAATGACAAAACCGTTAAAACTCAACCCACCGCAGTTGTTAGCACTTATGTTTCTTTTTCTCGTTGTTGTCGGTGGGGTGTTATTGAAGTTGCCGATTGCAACAGAGAAGGACATTAGCTGGCTTGATGCGTTCTTTTTATCGACATCTGCCGCAACGGTAACCGGTTTAGCACCGATTGATCCCGGTTCGACATTTACCTTATTTGGAGAAATTGTTTTAATGGTGCTCATTCAAGTTGGTGGACTTGGAATTATGACATTTGCGGTGCTTGTTGTCATTGTGCTTGGGAAAAAGATCGGAATGAAGCAGCGCATGTTAATGCAAGAGGCGCTAAATCAACCATCGCTTGGCGGTGTCATTCGTTTAGCGCGAAATTTATTGTTGTTTTCTTTATTGATGGAGCTTGTCGGGGCAACGTTATTAGCAATTGATTGGGTTCCGAAAATGGGCTGGGCGAAGGGGCTGTATTACAGCCTTTTCCACACGATCGCATCGTTTAATAATGCGGGGTTTGCATTATGGCCTGATAATTTATCACGTTTTGTCGGCGATCCGATCGTCAATATGACCGTCTCTTTGCTTGTTATTATTGGGGGGCTCGGTTTTACTGTCGTATTTGACGTGTTATATCAACGACGGTGGCGAAAACTATCTCTCCATACGAAGCTGATGTTAGTGATGACGCTTATTGTAAACGTTCTAGCGATTGTTGCCATCTTTTTATTTGAACATAATAACCCGAAGACGCTCGGTTCCCTTTCACTTTCCGAGCAACTATGGGCATCGTACTTTCAAGGTATTACGCCGAGAACAGCAGGATTTAACACGATTGATATAGGTTCACTTGACCAGCCGACAGCGATGTTCATGATTTTCCTTATGTTTGTTGGGGCAGGAAGTACATCGACAGGTGGAGGAATTAAACTGACGACATTTGCGGTGATCGTTTTTGCGGTGGTGAGCTTTTTAAAAGGGAAAGAAGAAACGGTCATTTGGCAGCGTACCATTCGTCATACAATTATTTTGCGTGCGTTAGCGATTGCTTCGATGAGCATGTTGTTTATTTTTGTTGTGACGCTAGCTTTGACGCTTACAGAGGATGCATCTGTCCTTGCGCTTTTATTTGAAGTCGTATCCGCGTTCGGGACCGTTGGGCTCTCGATGAATTTAACGCCGCATTTATCAATGATCGGAAAAGTGCTTATTATTTGCGTCATGTTGTTTGGAAAATTAGGTCCGTTAACGCTCGTCTATTCGATTGCGAAGCCGAAAAAAACAAATATTCGTTATCCAAATGGCGATATATTGACAGGATGAACAAAAGCGAGGGGCATCCCCTCGCTTTTATTGTGCCGGTTCTTGCGGCATAATTAAAATTTCTACCCGTCGGTTTTTCGCTCGTCCTTCAGCTGTTGCGTTAGATGCGATCGGTTTAAATTCACCGTATCCTTTTGCGCTAAATAGTTGCGGGTCTAATTTTGTATTTTCAAGCAATAGTTTCATAAAGTTAACGGCGCGCATGACGCTCAATTCCCAGTTTGAAGCAAACTTTGCATTGTTGATTGGCACGTTGTCTGTATGTCCACTAATGACGATGTTGCGCGGTGGGTTCATGACGAGCAAATTCGATATTTTTTTAGCGACATCGCGATATTGCGGTTTAATATCGGCGCTACCTGAATCGAACAATACGTCGTTTGCGATCGTCACAAGCAGTCCTTCTTCTGTCATGGCGACAGATAGTTCCCCACTTAATTGATTCGTTTTTACATATTCGTTAAATTTACTTTGAATCTTTTTTAGTTCCTCGTATTCTTCTTTTGAAATTTTTACATACGGCTTTTGACTCGGAGAATCTTTAATGACCGAATCCATTTCTTCGCGTTCAATCGGACTTAAATATTGCAGCGCTCCTGTGCCACCTGTAAACACGCTATTAAAGGCGCGAGCAATTTGCATAAACTTTTGAGAGTCGATTTGGCTGCTGGCAAATAATACGATAAACAAAGCCAACAGCAACGTCAGTAAGTCGGCGTACGGAATTAACCAGCTCTCATCGACATGTTCCTCATGATGATGCTTTTTATGCTTTTTCGCCATTATTTTGAGCTCCTTGTTCTAAAAGTTTTTGACGCTCGCTCATCGGCAAGTAAGAAGCTAGTTTTTGTTCGATCGCCCGCGGTGCTTGTCCTTCGATGATGGAGAGCACCCCTTCAATCATCACTTGCCGCACTTTAATCTCCTCTTTCGATTTCCGTTTCAATTTGTTCGCAAACGGATGCCAAAGCACGTATCCGGTGAAAATACCCATAAGCGTTGCGACGAACGCCGCACTAATCGCTTGACCGAGACGTTCAATGTCAGACATATCTTGTAAGGCAGCGATTAACCCAACGACGGCCCCAAGTACCCCAAGTGTAGGAGCATACGTTCCTGCTTGTGTGAAAATAGTTGCATTCGCGAGATGACGTTCTTCCATCGCTTCAATTTCTTCAGTCATCACATCGCGAATAAATTCTTGTGACTGTCCATCAATAGCTAAACTTAATCCGTTGCGCAAAAATGGGTCATCAATTTCGGCGACTTTCGCTTCTAGCGCTAACAACCCTTCGCGGCGAGCGATGTTCGCCCACTCAACGAAAAGTGGAATCAATTCTTCAATTTTTGGCGTTTTCGACTCTTTAAAAATTATCCCGAATAGCTTTGGGACTTTCGAAATTTCTTTCGTTGGAAAGGCGATTGTCACTGCGGCCACTGTCCCTAATAAAATGATTAAAATCGCCGCAGGGTTAACGAGCACAGCTGGGCTTACCCCTTTAAACACCATTCCGACACCGACAGCGATAATGCCAAGAATGAGCCCAATTAAGGACGTACGATCCATGATATCACCTCTAGTTGCAGAATGAAAACAAATCCAAGTTTATCATATAATTTATCCGAATGTTTGAAAAGGGAAATTTGTACGAAAAAAAACCTTGAAGCACGAGTCTTCAAGGTGAGCGTTCCTTTTTTTACGTATGACTAAATTTTTTTTAGCCTAAATGAACCAACCATTAAAAGAGAAAGCGTGAAAATAATAAAAATAAAGACGTAAGGCGGAAAATAGTGAATTGTTAAATAACTGAGCGTCAATAAACACCCTGCAGCTGTGATCGGCAAGCCGGTAAAATACCCGTTGCTTTCAGTAATGTTAAACCGAGCTAAACGAAATGCCCCACACCCGATATAAAAAACCGTAAAAAATGAGCCGGGTGCCCCAAATTCGTGCAACAATCCTTGATAAAGTAATAGTGCAGGTGCTACTCCAAATGATATAATATCACTCATTGAGTCCAATTGTTTTCCTAAGTCTGATTCGATGTTCATTTTCCGAGCGACTGTTCCGTCAAAACGATCGGCAAGTGCAGCTAAAAAGATAAATAATACAGAGACGTTCAGCTGGCCTTTTACCGCAAATAAAATCGCGAAACCGCCTAAGCTTAAGTTTGTTAACGTCAATACGTTTGCCGTATGCGCTTTAAGTTTTTTAATGGTATGATCAATATAATCGGATAAAAACATATAAGTTCACTCCTTTATTGAAATCGTGCCGACCCACTTGCCAAAAATATCACTCGGTTACTAATATTTTATTGATAATAAGCGAACTAGTAAAGGATATTCTTTACTTGAGGGGGGGAAATCGTTGGTTAAATGGCTATATCAACTATTTATTGAATTGACAAATCATGCATGGACATCGAAATGTCTCGCTTCGTTCACACGATCGAAATGGAGTCGGTTATTCATTTCATCTTATGCGAAAGTATACAAAATTAATAAAGAAGAAATGGAAAAAAAGTTGCATGAGTACGAAACGTTACAACAATTGTTCGTGCGTACGTTAAAAAAAGGGCTTCGTCCGATCGATACACATCCAGATAGCGTCGTCAGCCCGGTTGATGCAGTCATTGAAGATGTTGGGATCATTACGGACCAAAAAGAAATCATCGTCAAAGGAAAAACGTATTCGATTCGTGAAATGCTTGGCGATGATCAGATAGCTGAAAAATATTTGCATGGAACGTTTATTATTTTGTATTTAAGTCCGAGTCACTATCATCGCATTCATAGTCCAATATGTGGAGAAGTAGTGAAGCAGTGGGAGCTCGGTGGGAAGTCATACCCTGTAAACCGCCTTGGATTGAAATATGGCAAGGCTCCACTTTCTAAAAATTACAGAAGAATTACCGAACTGTGTACAAATGGTATGCATACGGCAATTGTGAAAGTCGGAGCGATGTTTGTCAACAGCATTGAATTAACACATGAACATGATTATGTGAAAAAAGGGGAAGAAATCGGATATTTTTCATTCGGTTCTACGGTTGTGTTACTGTTTGAAAAAGATGTGTTCACATTAGACGAACAAATCGTCCCGCCATTTGAAGTAAAAATGGGACAACGAATCGGCTTTTTGGCGCAAAAGAAAAAGAGCCAATAGAGGCTCAATTACGATGTTTGTTTCAGTTTATGATGGAGACGGCGACGCAAAATCTCACGTTCAATCAGTTGAATAAATTCTTTGCTTAGTTGTAATTCTTTCGCTTTGTAGTATGATTCAATTAATAAGTCGTCAGGCAAACATTTCATTTTTTCGCCTCCTCGGTATACAAAGGAAAATGTATACATATAATGGTAGGTTTATCTTCACTTTACCATAAATCGAAAATAAGAACAATCGTTCTGATTATCCACATGTGATGGTGGATAAGTTGTGGATTTATTGTTTATAAAGGTGATGGAATGTTGAAAAATGCGTGTGGATGATGTGTATAAAGTTATCCACAAAACGTGAAAAACGTCGGGTTTTGTCGAAAAATTTTACAATTTGTTTATTTATGTAAAAAACGGAGAAGGAATGAGGAAGTATGTTAAAATATTTTTTGCCAAATGAACATGCGAAAAGTATTTTTGAGATTACGCCAGAACATTTGAAACAAAAAGGAATGAAAGGGATTATTACCGATTTAGACAATACGTTAATTGAATGGGATCGTCCGCTTGCGACGCCGGAAGTTGTCAGTTGGTTTGAACAAATGAAACAAAGCGGCATTCAAGTGACAATCGTGTCAAACAACAATAAAAAAAGAGTGGAAGCGTTCGCGAAGCCGCTCGGCATTCCGTTCATTTTCGAAGCGCGCAAGCCGTTAACGAGAGCGTTCCAACAAGCGTTGCGCGACATGAAGCTAAGAAAGGAAGAAGTCGTCGTTATCGGTGACCAGCTTCTTACCGATGTGTTTGGCGGTAATCGCCTCGGCTTGCATACGATTTTAGTCGTCCCTGTTGCGCAAACAGACGGCTTTTTTACGCGTGTGAATCGAAATATTGAACGAAGAATTTTAAATGTCATGCGAAAAAAAGGTATGATTCATTGGGAGTGATGATAATGAGTGAACAAGTCATTTGTATTGGATGTGGAGTAACGATTCAAACAGAAGACGAAACGAAAGTCGGATATGCGCCTCCTTCAGCGCTTGAACGCGATCCGATTATTTGTCAACGTTGTTTTCGGTTAAAACATTACAACGAAGTGCAAGACGTATCATTAACAGATGACGACTTTTTAAACATTTTGCACGGCATCGGACAAGCAGATGGACTGGTCGTGAAAATCGTTGATATTTTCGATTTCAATGGAAGCTGGTTGCCAGGGTTGCATCGGTTTGTCGGAAAAAAAGATGTGTTACTTGTCGGCAATAAAGTGGATTTGTTGCCAAAGTCCGTCAAACATGAAAAGGTCACGCGTTGGATGAAACAAACTGCACGAGAACTTGGCTTACAGCCGCGTGACGTTTTTTTAGTTAGTGCACATAAAGGATATGGCATGAAGGAAGTCATGACGGCGATTGACGAGTATCGCAACGGAAAAGACGTATATGTTGTCGGTTGTACGAACGTTGGAAAATCAACGTTTATTAACCGTATTATTAAAGAAGCGACGGGTAAAGGAAATGTCATTACGACATCATATTTTCCAGGGACAACGCTTGATATGATTGAAATTCCACTCGATGATGGCTCAGCGCTTTATGATACACCGGGAATTATAAACCATCATCAAATGGCGCATTTCGTTGACAAGAAAGATTTAAAAGTCATTACACCGAAAAAAGAAATTAAGCCGAAAGTATATCAATTGAACGAACAACAGACGTTGTTTTTTGGTGGGCTTGCTCGATTAGATTATGTAAGTGGTGGGAGACGTCCATTTGTATGTTATATGTCGAATGAATTATTTATTCATCGAACGAAACGTGAACATGCCGATGAATTGTATGAAAGACATCTTGGTGAATTGTTGCAGCCGCCGCGCAAAAGCTATTGCGAGCAATTGCCACCGCTTGTCGCCCATCATTTTACGTTAAAAGAACCAAAAACAGATATCGTTTTTTCAGGGCTTGGCTGGGTGACGTGTCACGAGCCGGGGGCACAAGTCATCGCATATGCGCCAAAAGGCGTTGGTGTAATGTTGCGGAAGTCGCTCATTTAACACAAAGGGGGAGAGGATGTTGAAATTGTTTGGGCTGATCGGCTGTCCTGTTCATCATTCGTTGTCGCCGCTTATGCATAACGATGCGTTTCAATCGTTACATATTGATGCGCATTATCATGCGTTTCACGTCGAACCGCATATGTTAAAAGAGGCGGTAGAAGGCTTAAAAGCGTTACAATGCGCTGGGTTTAATGTGACGATCCCGCATAAGACAGCGGTGATGGAATATATGGATGAGCTTGATGAAACGGCTAAGCAAATGGGGGCAGTAAACACAGTCGTTAATGAAAATGGAAAATGGGTTGGCTATAATACAGATGGTGAAGGATTTGTCCGAGCGTTATGCGAGCAAATGAACATTGAATTATCTGGCGCACGCATATTGATTATCGGTGCAGGTGGAGCGGCGCGCGGCATTTATTTTACTCTTTTAAAACATGAAGCAGCTGCTATTGATATATGTAATCGCACGATGGAAAAGGCAGAGGCGTTTATTCAAAAAGAACGGTCAGCTGTGTATTCGCTTGAACAAGCAGAAGAACGGTTAGGAGCGTACGACATCATCATTAATACAACGTCTGTCGGTATGTACCCACATGTCGATACGATGCCGATCTCCCTTCAAACGTTAAAAACCGGGACGATCGTCAGCGACATTATTTACAATCCACTCATGACGAAATTTTTGCAAGAAGCAAAAGAAAAAGGGGCGCGCGTGCAAAACGGTGTAGGCATGTTCGTCTATCAAGGTGCACTAGCGTTCGAAAAGTGGACAGGGATCTTTCCAAATACGAAACGAATGGAACAACTTGTGATACAACAGTTAGGAGGAAAAACATGTTAACAGGAAAACAAAAACGATTTTTACGTTCTTTAGCTCATCATTTAACACCGATTTTCCAAGTGGGAAAAGGTGGCGTCAATGACAATATGATTAAGCAAATTGCCGATGCGCTTGAAGCAAGAGAGCTGATTAAAGTGAGTGTATTAAAAAATTGCGAAGAAGAAAAAGAAGTAGTGGCAGAGCAATTAGCGGAAGGTGCAGGGGCGGAAGTCGTCCAACTGATTGGGCATACGATCGTATTATATAAAGAATCGCGTGAACATAAACAAATTGTGTTACCGAAATAGGAGCGTTGTGGTGAAAAAAGTAGGCATTTTAGGTGGGACGTTTGATCCGCCTCATTACGGGCATTTATTAATTGCGGATGATGTACGAACGGAGTTACAGCTCGATGAAATATGGTTTATGCCAAATTACATTCCACCTCATAAAGATAAACAGGTGACGGATCACGTGCATCGCGTTCATATGTTGCGGGCGGCGATTGCGAATCAACCGCACTTTCGCGTTGAAACGATTGAGCTTGAACGAAAAGAGCGATCATATACGTACGATACGATCGTTTTGTTGAAGCAAAGATATCCGGATACGATGTTTTACTTTATTATCGGTGGAGATATGGTTGAATATTTACCGAATTGGTATCGAATTGACGAACTTGTTCAGCTTGTGCAATTTGTCGGGGTGAAACGGCCTGGCTATTCTCTTCGTACACCGTATCCGATCATCGAAGTGGATGTGCCGACGTTTGCGGTTTCTTCTTCGCTTATTCGTGAGCGGATTCAAAGTGGGAAAAGTGTCACGTATTTGTTGCCGGAAGCGGTTCAATTATATATAAAGGAGAATCGGTTGTATGAAACGTGAAGAAGCGTTAGCGATCGTGCGCACACAATTAAAAGAACAGCGGTATATTCATACGTTAGGCGTGATGGAAACAGCCATTGAACTGGCGAAATTGTACGGAGCTGATGTACAAAAAGCGGAATTGGCGGCAATTTTTCACGACTATGCAAAATTCCGCACAAAAGAAGAAATGAAGCGCATCATTATCGAACAACATATGCCCCAAGATTTGTTAGCATATAGCCCAGAGTTATGGCATGCGCCTGTTGGGGCATATTTAGTCCAAACGGAAGTCGGCATTCAAGATGAAGACATTTTACAAGCGATACGTTATCATACATCAGGAAGACCAAATATGACATTGCTTGAGAAAATTGTATACATTGCTGATTACATTGAGCCAAATCGTTCGTTTCCGGGTGTTGACGAAGTGCGTGCGTTGGCGCGAGAGCATCTAGATCGTGCGCTGTTTCGAGCGCTTCAAAATACGATCCAATTTTTAATGGACAAACGCGAACCGATTTACCCAGATACGTTCCATACGTATAATGATATAGCTAAAAAATTGAAGGAGGTTTCTTCATGACAGAACGAGATATTTTACGTATTGCAGTACAAGCAGCGGATGACAAAAAAGCCGAAAACATCGTAGCGTTAAATATGAAAGGCATTTCGCTTGTCGCTGACTACTTTATGATTTGTCACGGTCATTCCGATAAACAAGTACAAGCGATCGCGCGTGAAATTAAAGAAAAAGCAGAAGAGCATGGTGTTGTAGTCAAACGTGTTGAAGGATTTGACGAGGCGCGTTGGATTTTAGTTGATTTAGGGGATGTTGTCGTTCACGTGTTTCATAAAGAAGACCGCGAATATTACAATCTTGAACGCTTATGGGGCGACGCACCGCTTGAACACATTGAGAGTGATCTTGGGGCATGACGTACGAACGATTTGCGAGTTGGTATGATCAATTAATGAGCGATGCTCCATATGATGCGTGGTGTGCCCTCGTTGAACGAACGGTTACTTCGTATCACAATGGAAAACGACTGCTTGATCTCGGATGCGGTACAGGGGAACTTGCGATTCGGTTAGCGGAAAAAGGGTTTGACGTCACCGGTGTCGATTTGTCGGAACAAATGTTGACTATTGCGCAGATGAAAGCAGAGGAGCGGGGGGTAAACCTCTCGTTTTTTCAGCAAGATATGCGCGAATTTGGCCCGTTCGAGCCGTTTGATACAATCGTCATTTTTTGTGATTCACTCAATTATTTATTACAGGAAGAAGACGTTATCGCTACGTTTATGCGCGTATATGAACAATTGCGACCTGGCGGATTGTTTTTATTTGATGTACATTCTTTATTTAAAATGGAACACGTCTTTTTGCATCATCGCACGTTTGCGAGCAATGATGACCAAGTGAGCTACATATGGAACTGTTACGAAGGACCGTGGCCACATAGCGTCGAACACGAACTCACGTTTTTTGTTCAATTACAAGAAGGGATGTATGAACGAGTCGATGAAATGCACGTACAGCGAACATACGATGTCGATCAATATGTCATGTGGTTAAAACAAGCAGGGTTTCATGTATTGCATGTATGGGCGGATTTCACAGAGCAACAACCAACAAAAGAAAGCGAGCGCATTTTTTTCATTGCGCAAAAATAAAATCCCAAAAGTGCCTCACTTTTGGGATTTTTCTTCAACAAATAAGCAGGATTTTTTTTGTCAATCACGAATATTGTCGATTTGTTGGCGCACCTTTTCTGTTTCTTCATAAAACTTTTCGTGCGTTTTTTGAAAAACGTGAACGAACAAGTCCCCGACTTCTTTTTCCAACACTTCAATGCCCGCTCCTGTAATGCCACCTTTCACACGCACTTTTTCCTGCAATGTCGGTAATGTGTACAAGCGTTGTTCTAGCAAGGCACCGAGCCCGATAATCATTTCAGTTGCCAATGTTGTTGCTTGTTCTTTCGTAATGGATGTTTGTTGAACGGCTGCATCGATAAACTTTTGAATTAAGTAGCTGAAAAAAGCAGGACCACAGCTCGTTAAATCAGAAGCGATGCGCGTAATAGGCTCGTCTATGTATATTGGACGAGAAATGGAGCGAAATAAATGTTCAATCGTTGTCCGATCCGCCTCTGTGCAACGTTCACTTACCGTAATTAACGTACTTCCAGCGAGTGCGCGATTTGTAATGCTCGGAATGACGCGAGCGACGCTACATGGCACGAGCGATTCAAGTTGTTGCACAGAAATGGGGCTCGTAATCGATACGATACAATGATGATCGGTCAAATGCGGGCGAAGTTGCTTTAGAACATCGGGCATATGCAACGGTTTCGTGCAAATAAAAACAATCGTTGCATGTTTTACGACTTCTTCATTCGTCGGCATCACATGGATGTTTGGGTAGCGTTTTTGTATATTGTACGCTTTTTCAAGCGTGCGATTCGTAATGAATAGTTGTTCTTGTTTTACGGCTCTTCCGTTAATAAACGATTCAATTAAAATTGTTCCCATGTTTCCAGTTCCAATGAACCCTATATTCAACGGTATCCCCCCTTATCCGTCATCACTATACGTCATATGTATGCACGAATAATGCTTTTTATGAAAGGGTGAAAGCATGAAGTGGATAAAAACATATGAACGTTGGATATATGTAGGCTTAATTGTCATTGGAGCGGCCATTTGGATCATTCAACAACAAGAGGACACCCCCGTACAACCGCTCCCTTTAGAGCAGGTAGAACAAGAAGAACAGCAAGAACAACAAGTAGAGGAACAAGCCTCCGTTGTTGTCGATGTGAAAGGAGCCGTCAAACGAGCGGGAGTATATGAAGTGGCACCGGAAAGCCGCATTCACGATGTCATTCAACTGGCAGGAGGGCTAACCGAAGAAGCAGATGAGACGAAAGTAAATTTGGCGATGAAAGTGCATGATGAAATGGTCATTTACGTGCCGAAAAAAGGCGAAGACATCATCGTGGAAACAACGAGTCAAACGGGCAGTTCAAGTGGAAAAATCAACATTAACACAGCAACGATTGAACAGCTACAAACGTTACAAGGGATTGGACCTGCGAAAGCAGCCACCATCATTGCATATCGCGAGGAACATGGACCGTTTCAAAAAGTCGAAGATTTGTTGAATGTGAGTGGAATCGGTTCGAAATCGCTTGAAAAAATAAAAGAACAAATTGTCGTTCGCTAAAATTGACGATAAACTAAAGGCATAATGGACAAGGGGGAGAAGTAGATGGAGCGAATTACATGGGATCAATATTTTATGGCTCAAAGCCATTTGTTAGCGTTACGTAGCACGTGCACAAGGCTAGCCGTCGGGGCAACCATTGTGCGCGATAAGCGCATCATTGCTGGGGGATATAACGGTTCGATCGCAGGTGGGGCGCATTGTATTGATGAAGGATGTTATGTCATCGACAATCATTGTGTGCGCACGATTCATGCAGAAATGAACGCTATCTTACAATGTGCAAAGTTTGGTGTGCCAACAGAAGGGGCGGAAATATACGTCACTCATTTTCCGTGTTTACAATGTTGTAAGGCGATCATTCAAAGCGGGATAAAAGCTGTTTATTATGCGAACGATTATAAAAACCACCCGTTCGCTTTGCAGTTGTTCGAACAAGCTGGCGTAACGGTCAAGCACGTCCCGTTTGATGTAAACTCGATCCCAACCTTTTTACATGCAAAGGGGAGATGACGTATCGTTTATGTGGCGATGGCGGCCGTTTTGGCCGTCTTGTCTATGCTAACAAAATCGGTTGTTTGTTTTACATTGTCATGTGTGTATAGTTTCTTTTTACTCTGGCGAAAGCGAGCGTTATTTTTCGCTTGCGTGTGCTGTTATTTATTTTTCTTGTTGTGGAGCAGATGGGTAGCTGTGCATCATGTGACAACGCTTTCTGGGAATGAAACGACATTTTTTGTCCGATTCATTGCTCCGATTTATATTGACGGCGATCGAGTGAAAACGACTGTCCAATGGCAAAAAGAGCGATTACAGCTCGTTTATCGTCTTCGAACAGAAGAGGAAAAACGAAAATGGGAAGAGATTCAAATAGGGACAGCATGTTTACTAAAAGGAACGCTTGAGCGCCCTTCTTCGCCGACAAATCCATATGCTTTTAATTATCGACGTCATTTGTTTTACGAGCGCATTCATTGGATCGTTCGTCCAAATTCTCTTGAAAGTTGTACACGCACAAATGTAACATGGATAGAACGATTACAAATCATTCGCCAACAAGGCATTCGCTACATTCAACATCACTTTCCAAATGACGTAAGTGCGTTTATGCAAGCGCTCATTTATGGTGAACGAAGCGATATAGAGCCAACGGTACTCGCTAGTTATCAAAAGTTAGGGCTTATTCATCTGCTTGCGATTTCGGGCTTGCATATGACATTGCTCGTTGGTGGTTGTTTTTATTTGTTTATTCGCTTCGGTATTTCAAGAGAACGAGCGACGGTCATATTGCTTGGGTGTATCCCGCTGTATGCTGTTTTAGCCGGTGCCGCTCCGTCAGTAATGCGCGCAGCCATTATGACAAGTTGTTTTCTCCTTTTTTCTTCTCGTTTCCGCACAATTGATACGTTAAGTATCGCTTGCCTCCTTTTATTAGGAAAAGATCCGTATACTGTATTTCATCTCGGTTTTCAACTATCTTTTCTCGTTTGTTTTGCGTTAATTATTTGCTCTTCGTTCATTCAAAGCGAACGCTCTATTGTTCGCCAATTGTTCATGACATCTTTCATTGCACAAATAAGTACATTACCACTTTTGCTTTATCATTTTTACGAAGTGTCTCTTTTATCCATTCCGTTAAATATCATCTTTGTTCCACTTTATTCGTTTATCATTTTGCCGCTTTGCTTTGTAGCCCTTCTCAGCCACTTGTTTATGCCATTTGTTAGTTCTCTGATCATATATGTATTGACGGTTGTGCTTGAACATACGAACGCACTTGTTCTCTCGTTATCCGACATGTTCGTGCTCACGCTCGGTCGTCCGCCACTATTGCTGCTTGTTGCTTATATCGTCTCCGTTTTTCTCTTTTTTCTTTCTTTCGAATCGAAAAAGCGCGCGGTTATGTTTCGTTTTTCGTTTCTTTTTGTTATGATCGCGCATGTCATTTGGCCATTTTTTCGTCCGACCGGTGAAGTCGTCATGTTAGATGTTGGACAAGGGGATAGTATATATATTGAACTGCCTTATCGAAAAGCTGTTTATATGATTGATACGGGTGGAACGATGTCATTTACTGATGAACATTGGAAAAAACGAAAGCAATCGTTTCGTGTTGGGGAAGATGTAATCGTTCCGTTTTTAAAAGCAAAAGGAGTTCGTACGCTTGATGCACTTATCGCAACACACGGTGATTTCGATCATATTGGTGATACCAACGATATATTCGATGCTGTTCGTGTACGAAAACTTATCGTCGGTATGCAACGAAATGATTTAATCGAATCGGTGATGGAGCAAGCAGTAAATAAAGGGACACGTGTGCAAATAGTGAAAAGTGGCGATCGTTGGACGGTTGGGAAAGCGCAATTTTACATTCTCTCTCCATTTGGAAATGAAGAGACAACAAACGACGGTTCGATTGTGTTGTATGCATTGATGGGAGGAGCATATTGGCTATTTACAGGTGACTTAGAAGAAAAAGGGGAACAACAAATTATGAGAACGTACCCGTCATTGCCAGTCGACATATTAAAAGTAGGGCATCATGGCAGTAAAACGTCGACGTCTGAATCGTTTTTACGACATATACGTCCAAAGTTGGCGCTTATTTCAGTTGGGCGCGGCAACCGATATGGTCATCCGCATCGGGAAGTCATCGAACGTTTACGTCACGATCACGTGCGCATATTTCGCACCGATGAACATGGTGCGGTCGTCATTCGTTTTCATAAGCGAATAAGCACCATTCAGACGTTCTTGCCATAATATACAAGAAAAAAGAGACTGCAATACGCAATCTCTTTCAGGTGTCCATTATGCACCGAAAAATTTTACAAGTGTGGCGATAATGAACATCGTGGCGAAAAAGCCGAATGATACGATGAAGCCAACAGCCGAGTCAACGGCGTCGTTGCGCGTACATTGAACGTTTTTTTCAAATTCGTTCATGACCATCCCTCCTATTTTCTCACCCATTAGTATAAGGGAAAAAAGAAAGAAAATCTACATCGTTGACAACAGTTGTCACAAATAGTTCGCGTCAGATCGGAAAAGATAAAGATACCCGTTGGATAAACGAGTTCCTAGGGCTTGTTTTCCAACGTTTAAATAAATGGGAGTTGGCGATTCTCATCTGCTAACTCCCTTGTAAAATGCTCCGAAACGTTGTATGTTCTTTAGAGAAGATGGATGAAGAATGGGGAAGAGAACATGGAACAACTATATGTCATATATGGCACGGAGCATTTTTTAATGAGACAAGCGTATGAACAAATTATTCGTCGGGCATTGTCAGACGAAGAACGTGAATGGAATGTTAGTACATATGATTGCGAAGAAACGCCTATTGAAGTGGCGCTTGAAGATGCGGAAACGCTTCCGTTTTTTGGAGAGAGGAAAATCGTCATCGTCAAGCAGCCGTATTTTTTAACAGCGGAAAAAGGAAAAGAAAAAGTAGAGCACGATGTGAAACGGCTAGAAGCCTATATTGACAAACCTGCTCCGTTTTCAAGTGTCATGTTTGTCGGTTCGTATGAAAAACTTGATGAACGAAAAAAAGTGACGAAAGCGTTATTAAAAAAAGCACATGTCATCGTTGCTAAGCCGTTGAACGAAAAAGAGTTAAAACAATGGGTGAAAGGGCAATGTCAAATTGATGATGACGCGATTGACGTGTTGCTTACATTAGCAGGCACCGATTTAGCGACATTAGCAAACGAAATCGAGAAGTTGATGCTTTTTGCTGAGGGGCGTTCCATTACAGCTGACGATGTTCGGTTGCTTGTATCGCGTACACTTGAACAAAACGTCTTCGTTCTAGTTGAACAGATTGCCAAGCGGAACATCACAGATGCGTTACAAACGCTCCAAGATTTATTACGTCAAAATGAAGAACCAATTAAGCTTGTTGCACTATTAGCTAGCCAATTTCGGCTCATTTATGAAGTGAAAGAATTGATGAAAACAGGATACGGTCAACAACAAATAGCCTCGATGTTAGGTGTCCATCCGTTTCGTGTAAAAATGGCGGCAAGTTATGCGGGCGGATTTTCGGAACAGCAGTTGATGCACATTTTATATGATTTAGCGGAAACAGATTATGCGCTAAAAAGTAGTGCAACAGACAAACAGTTGTTGTTGCAGTTGTTTTTCTTAAAGTTACAGCGGTAGAGAAACAATCTACCGCTTTTGTTGTAGCGCCTCGACATCAATGATATAGTAGCCGTCGTCATCCGTTGTTACGACGCCTTGCTGTTTCATTTGGCTGAGTACACGACTGACTGTTTCGCGTGCGGTGCCGATCATATTAGCCAATTCGCGAGTTGTAAGCGTCGCTTTTAAACGATAACGGCCGTTGACATACACGCCGCTTGTTTTCGCTAATCGGATGAAAAGTCGGGCTAATTGTTCAGCTGTATTGTGAAAAACAAGTTCTTCTAACCGTGTTTGTAATTCAATAATTTTTTCTCCCATGATGCGAAACAGCTTTATGCATAGTTGTGGATGACAAATGAGTGTTTGTTCAAATTGTTCAATAGGAATGACAATAAGCGTCGTTTCATTCATCATTTCAGCGTGCGCTGGGTATGTACCACGTCGAAAAAAGCCGGTGTGCGGAAACATCTCTCCTTCGTGCAAAATAGATACAATTTGTTCTTTTCCGCTAACATCTGTTTTGTAAATTTTTACTGTACCACGGACGATGAAAAAAACACGATCGAGCGGATCTCCTTGCATAAAGACGATCGTTTTCGGTTTGCATGTGCGGACAGTTGCAATATGTACAATCGCATCTAATTCTTCATCGGATAGTTGAGAAAATAACGAAATGGTTTTTAACTGTTCTTTCACCCAATGCATATGTTCCCCTCCCAAAACGGAAAAACAGCTTGCCGGGTATGACAAGCTGTTTTTTCATTATGCTGTAATGCTGTTTAATTTTTTCGCTAAACGTGATTTATAGCGATTTGCAGCGTTTTTGTGGATTAAGCCTTTGCTAGCTGCTTTGTCGATTTTTTTCGTTGCAAATGCGAAAGCTTCTTTTGCTTTTTCCACGTCTTTTAACTCAACAAGCGCCTCAAATTTTTTGATTGCTGTGCGCATTGCTGATTTCATAGATGCGTTATGAGCGCGGCGCTTTTCGCTTGTTTTTGCACGTTTAATTGCAGATTTAATGTTTGCCATTTTTTTCACCTCCATTAACCGATCGCAAATATATACGTTCAATACGCGACAGTTCGATGAACAATAAGAACAAGTGATATTCTACCAAACTGCTCTTAATTATGCAATAGGGCAAAGACGAAAAGTACGATTGTATGAAAAAGGAGGAAAATGGATAAAACAAATGATAAAAAATACATGGAGGAAGCGGTATGATCGATTTACGACCGTATAGTGTACGAACGGATTTAGCGATTGAAGCGCATGAAATAGCGATTGAAGAACGACTACAAAACAAGCAGGAAACTTCGCTTGAGGGGGTATTGATTCGTGACTGGGAAGAAGATGGTGTTCATTTTTCATTTGTAGAAGTGACGGAAGAAGGGGCAAAAACGTTAGGAAAAAAAGCAGGAAAGTATTTAACAATTGAAGCCCAAGGCATTCGTACACAGGATACCGACTTACAGCAAAAAGTAGAAAAGCTTTTTGCTAAACATTTTTATGCTTTTTTACAGCAGCTTGGCATCCCAAGAGAAGCAAGTTGTCTTGTTGTCGGATTAGGGAATGCGGAAATAACTCCCGATGCGCTCGGTCCACTAGCTGTATCGAACTTATTAGTGACGCGGCATTTATTTCAGTTGCAACCGGAAAGTGTTCAAGACGGATTTCGCTCGGTGAGCGCGCTCGCTCCAGGAGTAATGGGGATGACCGGAATTGAAACGAGCGACGTGATTGCAGGGATTGTCGAAAAAACTCAACCAGATTTTATTATTGCGATTGATGCGTTAGCGGCGCGTTCGATCGAACGAGTCAACGCGACGATTCAAATTTCTGATACAGGCATTCATCCAGGAGCGGGTGTTGGGAATAAAAGAAAAGAGTTAAGTAAACAAACGCTAGGTATTCCCGTGATTGCGATTGGTGTACCGACGGTTGTTGATGCTGTATCGATTGCAAGCGATACGATTGATTTGTTGCTAAAGCATCTCGGTCGTGAGATGAAGGAAGGCAATCGAGCAGCTCGTGCGCTTGCGCCAGCAAGTCTCGTATTCGGAAAGAAAAAAAAGTTAACGGAAGAAGATTTACCGAGCGAGGCAGATCGTTCAGCTTTTTTAGGGATGGTCGGTCTATTGGATGACGAAGAAAAGCGACGGTTAATTTATGAAGTGCTTGCCCCGATCGGTCATAATTTAATGGTTACACCAAAAGAAGTCGACGTATTTATCGAGGAAATGGCGAACATATTGGCGAGCGGGCTGAACGCTGCTTTGCATCATCGGATTGATCAAGAAAACGTTGGGGCATATACGCATTAGTTTTTTCGTTCTATCTTTCAAAGCGTTGTCATATTGATAGAGTAGACAAGCTTTGAAAGGGTGAAGTGATGAACATGATGGTGACCGTTCACGGAACGAGTATAAAAAAGTGGCTTGTATTTATTTTGTTTACATTTATGGGAACGTTGACAGTTGTCGCCACGATGACAGCGACATCGACATATCGTCTCTCTTCTTCGTCTGTTCATGAAGTGGCGAATCAATTTTCAACGGAATCGCTCGTGCATTTGCTTTCTTTTGAAAATGTGTACTTTCGTCAAACGTTGCCGAAAGATAAACAACAATTCCCGTATTCCCAGTATTTTTTTCAAATGACGACAAGCGTTAATTTGAACGATCCACGCAGCTTGCTCGGACGAGAGCTTCCCGGTTTTTCGTTATATGATAGCGAAATTATTTTAGCTGGGGAAGGAACGGACTTTACAAACATTCCATACGAATCTCCTCCTCCTTTAGAAGTGTTGCTTGCGGAGCGTGAAGCTGCGCAAGAACAACTTCACGAGGAGGAAGCACCACCTGCTCCTGCGCCGTCGCAAACGACAGGAGGAAAGAAAGTCGTTTACATTTATCATACGCATACACAAGAATCGTATTTACCAGCATTAAAAGGGGTCACAAATCCAAACTTTGCGCATCATCCGACTGTGAATGTTACAAAAGTTGGAAAAAAATTAGGAGAAGAGCTAGAAAAGCGCGGCATTGGAACGGTTGTTGATACGACCGACTTTATAGGGAAGTTGTTGAAAAATAACATGGAATATTATCAAGCGTATGATATGTCGCGTAAAACGGTCGTTGAAGCGATGGCAAACAATCGTGACGTGCAATATTTGATTGACATTCACCGCGATTCTCGACGCCGTAACGATACGACGGTGACGATTAACGGAGTGGATTATGCGCGAGTATCGTTTATTATCGGTGGAGAGAATGCGAAGTATGAAAAAAATTTACAGTTGGTAACAAAATTGCATGAAATGCTAGAAAAAAAATATCCGGGCTTGAGTCGTGGCACGTTTGAGAAAAAAGGGGTCGGCACAAACGGAAAATTCAATCAAGATTTATCAGAAAACGCCATTTTAATTGAGTTCGGCGGTGTGGATAATACATTTCAAGAATTGTATCGAACAGCAGCAGCTGTAGCGGATGTATTTAGTGAATATTATTGGCAAGCGGAGAAGGTGAATGCGACACAACCAGCGGAGAAAAAGTAGGTGGGTAAGATGGTGAAATTTATGATGCAAAGTTTACTCATCGCCGTCATTTTTTTAGTCGGGGTATTGCTCGGCATGCAGCAAGCGAACGAAGGAATGCGAAAAATGAAAGGGTATAACGATCCTTCTCTCGAGCAAGTTGTACATGTATCAAAAGATGAAACGATCGTGCTCGGTCAATCCATCGAAGAGAAAAAAGAAAAACTGCAACAAATTGAGGCATTTAACATGTTTTCAAAAGCGGGACAAAAACTTGCGACATTCGTTCATTCGCTCGTTGAACAAATGTTCTCATTGATGCAAAAGGCGGGATAGCACTCCGCCTTTTCTTTTTTTGCGTTGAATATTGCGAACGTTGTTGCTATAATCAAAGCTAGCGTATTTCGGAAATTATAGGAGTGGAACATAGATGAATCGTGAAGAAAGACTAAAAAGACGAGATCGTATTCGCAACTTTTCCATTATTGCGCATATCGATCACGGCAAATCGACACTTGCTGACCGCATTCTCGAGAAGACAGGTGCACTATCTGAGCGCGAGATGAAAGAGCAAGCGCTCGATTCGATGGAGTTAGAGCGCGAGCGCGGCATTACGATTAAATTAAATGCCGTCCAGCTTCATTACAAAGCGAAAGATGGACAAGACTACATTTTACATCTCATTGATACGCCTGGGCACGTCGACTTTACGTACGAAGTGTCACGCAGTTTAGCGGCGTGTGAAGGGGCAATTTTAGTCGTTGACGCAGCGCAAGGCATTGAGGCGCAAACGCTTGCGAACGTATATTTGGCGATCGATAACAACTTGGAAATTTTACCTGTTATTAATAAAATTGATTTACCAAGTGCCGATCCTGAACGTGTTCGTCAAGAAATTGAAGATGTCATCGGTCTTGACGCATCCGAAGCTGTGTTGGCATCAGCCAAAGTCGGCATCGGGATCGACGAAATTTTAGAACAAATCGTTCAAAAAATTCCTGCTCCATCCGGAGATCCAGATGCACCGCTTAAAGCACTTATTTTCGACTCGCTTTACGATCCATATCGAGGGGTTGTCGCATACATTCGCGTGGTCGAAGGAACAGTAAAAGCAGGTCAAAAAATTAAAATGATGGCGACAGGAAAAGAGTTTGAAGTCGTTGAAGTGGGCGTATTTACGCCGAAAGCGAAAGTCGTTGACGAGTTGACCGTCGGTGATGTTGGATATTTAACCGCATCGATTAAAAACGTAAGCGATACGCGCGTCGGGGATACGATTACGCATGCCGACAACCCAGCAAACGAACCGCTTCCGGGGTATCGCCGTTTAAATCCGATGGTGTTTTGCGGATTATATCCAATTGATACAGCGCGTTACAACGATTTGCGTGAGGCGTTAGAAAAGCTACAATTAAACGATGCGGCGTTGCAGTTTGAGCCGGAAACGTCACAAGCGCTTGGCTTCGGTTTCCGTTGCGGTTTCTTAGGACTTTTGCATATGGAAATTATTCAAGAGCGTTTAGAACGTGAATTTAACATTGACATTATTGCAACAGCGCCAAGCGTTGTATATAAAGTATATTTGACAGATGGAACAGAGCTCGCCGTCGATAATCCATCCAACATGCCAGATCCACAAAAAATTGAACGTGTGGAAGAACCGTATGTACGTGCGACAATTATGGTGCCAAACGATTACGTCGGTCCTGTTATGGAACTATGTCAAAAGAAACGCGGTATTTTCGGTGATATGCAATATTTAGACGAGCGTCGCGTTACGTTGACGTACGAATTACCACTTGCTGAAATCGTATACGATTTCTTCGATATTTTAAAATCGAGCACAAAAGGATACGCATCGTTTGACTATGAATTGATCGGTTATAAGCCGTCTAAGCTAGTGAAGATGGATATTTTATTAAACGGTGAAAAAGTTGACGCCTTGTCGTTTATCGTTCATCGCGATTCAGCATACGACCGTGGAAAAGTGATTGTTGAAAAATTAAAAGACTTAATTCCACGCCAACAGTTTGAAGTTCCTGTTCAGGCAGCGATCGGCAATAAAATTATTGCGCGTTCAACGATTAAGGCGTTGCGTAAAAACGTATTAGCGAAATGTTACGGCGGGGACATTTCTCGTAAGCGTAAGTTGCTTGAAAAGCAAAAAGAAGGGAAAAAGCGCATGAAGCAAGTCGGCTCTGTTGAAGTGCCGCAAGAAGCATTTATGGCTGTACTAAAGATGGACGATCAAAAATAAACCGCAGAACCATTCTGCGGTTTTTTATATAGAAAAGGGTGAAACGAGTGATTCAAGCAGCATATATTCATATTCCGTTTTGTACGCACATTTGTCATTATTGTGATTTCAATAAAGTGTTTTTACATCAACAACCGGTCGATGCTTATCTTGATGCGTTGATTATCGAGATGGAGCGAACGTTTGAACGTTTTCCGACCTCGCAATTACAAACGGTGTTTATTGGTGGTGGTACACCGACGTCGCTTACTGCTAAACAACTTGATCGATTATTGAGCGCCATTCATCGCGCAGTTCCGCTCGCTTCGAATGTTGAGTTTACCGTAGAGGCGAATCCGGATGGAGTAAGCGATGAACAGTTGTATGTGCTCAAGCAATGGGGAGTCAATCGCCTTAGCTTCGGGGTACAAACGTTTGATAATGAACTGCTACGACACATTGGACGTACACATACGAAGGAAACGGCAATCGAAACAATTGAACGGGCGAACGAACTCGGTTTTCATAATATAAATATCGATTTAATGTACGGATTACCGACACAAACAATCGATCAACTGAAAGAAACGTTGCACATAACGTTTTCATTACCCATTCAACACGTTTCTGCCTACTCGTTAATTATTGAGCCGAAAACGGTTTTTTATAACTTAATGAAAAAGCAGGCGTTACGATTGCCGAGTCAAGAAGAAGAAGCACAGATGTATGAAATCATTATGGAACAAATGGAACAACGCGGATATAAACAGTACGAACTAAGCAATTATGCCCAAAACGGATTTAATAGCCGCCATAATATGACATATTGGAATAACGAGTACTACTACGGATTTGGTGCGGGAGCGCATAGTTATATGAACGGCGTAAGGTACGTAAACGCCGGACCGATTAAAAAATATATCCAACTCATTGAACGAGGTCAATTTCCTTATATCAATACACATGTTGTGTCAAAAGAGGAACAAATGGAAGAGCATATGTTTCTCGGTTTACGAAAAAGCGAAGGAGTAAATAAAGATGAATTTTTTCGACGATATGGAAAAACGGTGCATGACGTCTTTGATGAAGCGATTGCTTTACAAAAACGAAACGGATTGCTTGAAGAGACAGAAGAAGCGATTGTTTTGACGCATCGTGGCAAATTGCTTGGAAACGAAGTATTTCAGTCGTTTCTCGGCGTTTCATCTTGACACGACAAGCTCAATTTGATACCTTAATAGTAGATTTAGCACTCGCTTTATTAGAGTGCTAACAGAGGTGATGAGCATTGCTATCCGATCGCCAATTGTTAATTTTAAAAATTATTGTCGATGATTTTATTCGTTCAGGGCAACCGGTTGGTTCGCGAACGTTATCGAAAAAAGAGCAAATTACGTTCAGCTCGGCGACGATTCGCAATGAAATGGCGGATTTAGAGGAGCTCGGTTTTATTGAAAAAACGCATATTTCCTCTGGTCGCGTCCCGTCTCAAAAAGGGTATCGTTATTACGTCGACCATTTGTTGCCGCCTGTTCGGTTAACACAAAAGGATGTGCAAACGATTCAGTCGATTTTTCATGAACAAATATACGAATTAGAAAAGCTTATTCAAAAGTCGGCGCAAATTTTATCAGACTTAACGAACTATACGACGGTTGTGCTCGGTCCCTCAGTAAAAGAACATAAGTTAAAAACGATTCAAATTATTCCGCTCAATGCGGAAACGGCTGTCGCGATTATTGTGACCGATACAGGTTATGTTGAAAAACATGTTGTGACGCTCCCGCCATCTATTCCACCATCAGATGTTGAAAAGATGGTAAACATTTTAAATGAACGGTTGACGGGTGTCCCTTTAGAAGATTTGACAGATAAAATTCAAACGGAAGTTGCGCACGTTCTTCGTGAACACATCCAAAGCTACGACCACATGTTGCGCATGATTTCGTCTTCTTTAGATTTAAATGCGCCTGCACAAATGTTTTTAAGCGGAAAGATGAACATGCTTCGTCAGCCGGAATTTAGCGACATCGATAAACTTCGTGCTTTATTTAACATCATTGAACAAGAAAAAGAGTTTTATCGTTTACTAAGAAAGCATAACCAACAAGGTATCCAGGTGAAAATCGGTACCGAAAACGATGTCGAAGGGATGGAAAACTGCAGTTTAATTACAGCGACATATTCCGTCGGTGGAGAGAAACTTGGCACAATCGCTGTGCTTGGTCCAACCCGTATGGAATATTCGCGCGTCATTTCGCTGCTAAACCTCGTTGCAACGGATTTGTCGAAGGCGTTAACGATGTGGTATCAAAAAGATTAGCAATGTCAATATTATGGATGGGGAATTTCCCCATCCGCTTTTCGAGTGTTTAAGGGAGGTGAGAAGATGGAGAAAGAACAGCGTACATATGATGAAACGATTGAACAACATGAGGATGCACAAAGCGAGCAAGCATCAGAAGAGCAAGTGGAAAATGAAGCAACGCAACAAGAAGAAAAAGATGAGTTAACGCTTGCTTATGAAAAAATTGCTCAATTGGAAGCGAAGTTGGCAGAAACAGAAAATCGTTTCCTTCGTTTACATGCTGATTTTGACAATTATCGTCGCCGTGTGCGTTTAGATATGGAAGCGGCTGAAAAATATCGCGCGCAAAGCTTAGTTTCTGATTTGTTGCCGATTTTAGATAACTTTGAACGCGCATTACAAGTGCAAGTCGAAGATGAAAAAGCAAAATCGTTACTGCAAGGCATGGAAATGGTTTATCGTTCGTTAATCGAAGCGTTGAAAAAAGAAGGCGTCGAAGCGATCGAATCGGTTGGAAAACCGTTCGATCCGCATGTGCACCAAGCGGTGATGCAAGTCGACGATCAAAACTATGAACCAAACACAGTTGTGGAAGAGTTTCAAAAAGGTTACAAACTAAAAGATCGTGTCATTCGTCCGGCAATGGTCAAAGTAAATCAATAGGGAGGGATTATGGATGAGCAAAATTATCGGTATTGACTTAGGTACAACAAACTCTTGCGTCGCTGTATTAGAAGGCGGTGAACCAAAAGTTATTCCAAACCCAGAGGGAGGTCGCACGACACCATCTGTCGTTGCGTTTAAAAACGGTGAGCGTTTAGTTGGTGAAGTCGCAAAACGTCAAGCGATCACAAACCCAAATACAATCATTTCAATTAAACGCCATATGGGTACAGACTATAAAGTGCAAATCGAAGGAAAAGAATATACACCGCAACAAATTTCTGCGATGATTTTACAATACTTAAAATCATACGCAGAAGCGTATTTAGGTGAGCCTGTAACACGTGCTGTTATTACTGTTCCTGCATATTTTAACGATGCACAACGTCAAGCGACAAAAGATGCTGGCCGTATCGCCGGTTTAGAAGTTGAGCGCATCATTAACGAGCCGACAGCGGCGGCGTTAGCATACGGATTAGATAAAATGGATGAAGATCAAACGATTCTCGTATACGACCTTGGTGGCGGTACGTTTGACGTTTCCATTCTTGAGCTAGGTGACGGTGTATTCGAAGTAAAAGCTACTGCTGGTGACAACCATCTTGGTGGTGACGACTTTGACCAAGTTATCATCGATTACTTAGTCGAAGAGTTCAAAAAAGAACACGGCATTGATTTATCGAAAGACAAAATGGCATTGCAGCGCTTAAAAGATGCAGCGGAAAAAGCGAAAAAAGAACTTTCTGGCGTGATGCAAACGCAAATTTCATTGCCGTTTATTAGCGCAAACGAAAACGGTCCACTTCACTTAGAAATGACGTTAACGCGCGCAAAATTCGAAGAATTATCCGCACACTTAGTTGAACGTACGATGGGTCCTGTTCGTCAAGCGTTAAAAGATGCGGGATTAACGCCTGCGGACATCGATAAAGTTATTCTTGTCGGTGGTTCAACGCGCATTCCAGCTGTTCAAGAAGCAATTAAAAAAGAAATTGGAAAAGAACCGCATAAAGGCGTAAACCCAGATGAAGTTGTCGCAATTGGTGCAGCGATTCAAGGTGGGGTCATCGCTGGGGACGTCAAAGACGTTGTATTGTTAGACGTGACACCACTTTCACTCGGTATCGAAACGATGGGTGGCGTCTTTACAAAATTAATTGAACGTAACACGACAATTCCAACAAGCAAATCACAAATTTTCACGACGGCAGCAGACAACCAAACAGCGGTAGACATTCACGTTTTACAAGGTGAACGCCCAATGGCTGCCGACAACAAAACGCTCGGTCGCTTCCAATTGACAGACATTCCACCAGCTCCGCGCGGTGTGCCGCAAATTGAAGTAACGTTTGACATTGACGCAAACGGTATTGTGCACGTACGTGCGAAAGATTTAGGTACAAATAAAGAGCAATCGATTACAATTAAATCTTCTTCTGGTTTGTCTGAAGAAGAAATTCAACGCATGATTAAAGAAGCAGAAGAAAATGCAGAAGCAGACCGGAAGCGAAAAGAAGAAGTGGAACTTCGCAACGAAGCAGACCATCTCATTTTCACAACAGAAAAAACGTTAAAAGAATTAGAAGGAAAAGTAGACGAAGCGGATGTGAAAAAAGCGCAAGAAGCAAAAGATGCGTTAAAAGCAGCGCTTGAAGGAAAAGATATTGAAGACATTCGCACGAAGAAAAATGCGCTACAAGAAGTTGTGCAACAGCTTTCTGTTAAGCTATATGAACAAGCAGCTAAACAAGCGCAAGCACAACAAAGCGAAGGCAAAAAAGACGACAATGTCGTCGATGCGGAATTTGAAGAAGTGAAAGAAGATAAGTAAACAAACAAAAAGTCAAAGTCAGGCCTGCCTTGGCTTTGACTTTTTTGCTATGGAAACATCAAATGTATTGCGCAACAAGTTGAGACAATGATAAAATTACGTTCATGTGAACGAGTCGGGAGTGGGTGATCATGAGTAAACGAGACTATTATGAAGTGCTCGGTGTGAGTAAAAACGCGACAAAAGAAGAAATTAAAAAGGCGTATCGAAAATTATCAAAGCAGTATCATCCAGATATTAATAAAGCGCCCGATGCAGCTGAAAAGTTTAAAGAAATTAAAGAAGCATACGAAGTGTTAAGCGATGACCAAAAGCGCGCGCACTACGATCAGTTCGGTCATACCGATCCGAATCAACAGTTTGGTGGATTTGGCGGCGCTGATTTTGATTTTGGTGGATTCGGTGGATTCGAAGATATTTTTAGTAGTTTTTTTGGCGGTGGGCGTCGACGTGATCCGAACGCACCGCGTGCAGGGGCAGATTTGCAATATACGATGCGTTTAACATTTGAAGAAGCGGTTTTTGGAAAGGAAACAAATATTGAAATTCCACGTGAAGAAACGTGCGATACGTGTCACGGTTCTGGGGCGAAACCAGGAACGAAAAAAGAAACGTGCGCGCATTGTCACGGTACAGGGCAATTAACGATTGAACAAGCGACGCCGTTTGGCCGCATCGTAAATCGTCGCCCTTGTCATCATTGCGGCGGCACAGGACACTTTATTAAAGAGAAATGTTCGACATGTCATGGAACAGGTCGCGTGAAAAAACGAAAAAAAATTCACGTCAAAATTCCTGCTGGTGTCGATGACGGTCAACAATTGCGCTTAGCAGGTCAAGGTGAGCCAGGAATAAACGGTGGACCATCAGGAGACTTGTACATCGTTTTCCACGTTGAACCACATGAATTTTTCGAACGGGATGGCGATGACATTTATTGTGAAATGCCAATTACATTTACGCAAGCCGCGCTCGGTGCAGAGATTGAAGTGCCGACGCTGTATGGAAAAGTGAAGTTGAAAATTCCAGCTGGTACGCAAACAGGTACAAAATTCCGTTTGAAAGGAAAAGGAGTACCGAATGTGCATGGGTACGGAAAAGGAGATCAACATATTCGCGTTCGTGTTGTCACACCAACGAAATTAACGGAACGTCAAAAACAATTGTTGCGTGAATTTGAACAACTCAGTCAAGGGAATGGACAAGAAGACAGCTTTTTTGCAAAAGTGAAGCGAGCATTTAAAGGGGAGTAACGTGAAGGAGGAGTTGGTGGATTTATGAAATGGTCAGAAATAAGCATTCATACAACACACGAAGCGGTCGAGGCAATTTCAAATATTTTACACGAAGCAGGTGCTGGTGGTGTCGTCATTGAAGATCCGTTTGAACTAACGAAAGAACGAGAAACGACTTACGGGGAAATCTACCAACTCAATCCTGACGATTACCCCGAAGAAGGCGTCATTATTAAAGCATATTTACCGGTGAATAGTTTTTTAGGTGAAACGGTCGAAGAAATTAAACAAGCGATTAATAACTTAATGTTATATAACATCGACATTGGACGAAATAAAATTACAATTAGCGAAGTGAATGAAGAGGAATGGGCAACAGCGTGGAAAAAGTATTACAATCCGGTCAAAATTTCTGAGCGATTTACGATCGTTCCGACATGGGAAACGTATGAACCGGTTTCAAGCGATGAATTAATTATTGAATTAGATCCGGGCATGGCGTTTGGTACAGGCACGCATCCGACAACAGTCATGTGTATTCAAGCGCTCGAAAAAACAGTGAAAAAAGGGGATGTAGTGGTTGATGTCGGTACGGGATCAGGCATTTTAAGCATTGCGGCTGCGATGTTAGGGGCAAAGCGTGTCCATGCGCTCGATTTAGATCCTGTGGCAGTAGAAAGTGCAAAATTGAACGTGAAGTTGAATAAAGTGCACGATGTTGTCACCGTTTCGCAAAACAATTTACTTGATCGAATGGATGAACAAGCAGATGTCATCGTCGCAAATATTTTAGCTGAAATTATTCTTCGTTTTGTCGACGATGCGTATCGTCTGTTGCGTTCAGATGGTGTGTTTATTACATCAGGTATCATTCAAACGAAAAAACAAGAAGTGAAGGAAGGGCTTCTTCGTGCTGGTTTTACCATTGAAGAAACGTTAACGATGGAAGACTGGGTTGCGTTTATTGCGAAAAAACAATAAAAAGGGTGTTCGTGTTGCAACGATATTTTGTACGTAACGAGCAAATCGTTGGCGATCACGTCATGATTTCTGGCGATGACGTCCATCATATCGGACGGGTGATGCGCATGAATGAAGGGGATCGCCTTCTTTGTTGTAATGAACGTAGTGAAACGATGCTTTGTGAGATCGAACAAATTTCCAATGATTTTGTGCGCTGCCGTATTATACAATGGATAGAGGCAAACGTTGAACTTCCTGTACACGTATATGTCGCAAGCGGATTGCTAAAAGGAGATAAATACGAACTCGTTTTACAAAAAGGAACAGAGCTTGGAGCAAAAGGGTTTCTTCCGCTTATCACCTCTCGTTCGGTCGTGAAATGGGACGAGAAAAAAGGGGATAAAAAAGTGGAACGTTGGCAAAAAATCGTGAAAGAAGCGGCTGAACAGTCGCACAGAGCTTACATGCCACCTGTTTATGCTCCGATGACGATTCGTGAACTTATTGCATGGGCGCGCGACATCAATTATAAATATATTGCGTATGAAGAAGAGGCGAAAGAAGGACGTCACCGTTCGTTTGCTCATCTTCTTCAAACGATGAACAAAGAGGACTCTCTCCTCATCGTTTTTGGACCAGAAGGAGGCCTCTCTGAACAAGAAGTGGCGTTATTAAAAGAACATGGATTCGTCGCATGCAGTCTTGGACCACGTATTTTACGGGCAGAGACAGCGCCATTATATGCATTATCCGCTGTATCTTATGAATGGGAACTTAAGTGAGGTGATCTACATGCCAACGGTTGCATTTCATACGTTAGGATGCAAAGTGAATCATTACGAAACAGAAGCGATTTGGCAGTTATTTAAACAAGCAGGATACGAGCGAAAAGACTTTGAAAGCCACGCAGATGTATACGTTATTAATACGTGTACAGTAACGAATACAGGCGATAAAAAAAGCCGTCAAGTCATTCGTCGCGCGGTGCGCCGCAATCCTGATGCAGTCGTATGCGTAACGGGCTGTTATGCGCAAACGTCTCCAGCGGAAGTTATGGCGATTCCCGGTGTCGATATTGTCATCGGGACACAAGATCGCGGCAAAATTTTAGAGTACATTGAGCAGTTTAAACAACAACGCCAGCCAATTAACGGTGTGCGCAATATTATGAAAACGCGTGTATATGAAGAGCTTGATGTGCCTGCATTTACCGATCGAACGCGGGCGTCGCTAAAAATTCAAGAAGGGTGCAATAACTTTTGTACGTTTTGCATTATTCCATGGGCGCGCGGTTTAATGCGCTCGCGCGATCCGAAAGAAGTTATTCGTCAGGCGCAACAACTCGTTGACGCGGGCTATAAAGAAATTGTATTGACGGGCATTCATACAGGTGGATATGGAGAAGATATGAAAGATTACAATTTCGCCATGTTGTTGCGCGATATTGATGAGCAAGTAAAAGGATTAAAACGTTTGCGCATTTCATCGATTGAAGCGAGCCAAATTACAGATGAAGTGATCGACGTATTGAGACAATCGGATAAAATCGTCCGTCATTTACACATTCCGTTGCAATCTGGTTCAAACGCGGTGTTAAAGCGAATGCGCCGCAAATATACAACTGAATTTTTTGCGGAGAGACTAGCTCGTTTACGTGAAGTATTTCCAGACTTAGCTGTAACATCAGATGTCATCGTCGGTTTCCCTGGGGAGACGGAAGAAGAATTTATGGAAACATATGAATTTATTCGCGAGCAACGCTTCTCCGAACTGCATGTCTTTCCATACTCAAAACGGACAGGCACACCAGCCGCAAGAATGCCAGATCAAGTCGATGAAGAAGTGAAAAACGAGCGCGTGCATCGTTTAATTGCACTTTCCGATCAGCTAGCGAAAGAGTACGCATCAAAGTTTGAAGGACAAGTGCTTGAAGTCATTCCAGAAGAGCTTTACAAAGAAGATCCAGCGAGTGGGTTATACGTCGGTTATACGGATAACTATTTAAAAGTGAAATTCCCAGCAACAGAAGAAATGGTCGGTCAACTCGTGAAAGTGAAAATTACAAAAGCAGGCTATCCATATAACGAAGGGGAATTTGTTCGTGTCATTGACGATGCTCATGAAGCCATTCGGCTAAGCTCATAAAAAGAAGTTGACTTATGAGCTTGGTTATATTATACTTTGAAAGTACATGTTTTAACATGTACCAAGGATTAGCGGTTTTGTTCGGAGGGAGGGAAGTAGGATGTCAAAAACGATCGTTCGTAAAAACGAGTCGCTTGAAGATGCTCTTCGTCGCTTCAAACGTGCGGTTTCCAAAACAGGTACGTTGCAAGAAGCAAGAAAGCGCGAATTCTATGAAAAGCCAAGCGTAAGACGTAAGAAAAAGTCTGAAGCGGCTAGAAAGCGCAAATATTAAAAGAGGGTGTATTTATGAGTCTTCTCGAACGTTTGAACAATGATATGAAACAAGCGATGAAAAACAAAGAGAAGGACAAATTGTCGGTCATTCGTATGGTGAAATCCGCTTTACAAAATGAAGCGATTAAACTTGGCAAAACGTTGACCGAGGATGAAGAATTAACCGTACTTTCTCGCGAATTAAAACAGCGTAAAGACTCCCTCCAAGAATTTGAAAAAGCTGGTCGCACAGACCTTGTTGATAAAGTCAAGGAAGAAATTACGGTTCTTGAACTTTACATGCCGAAGCAGTTGAGCGAAGAAGAGCTTGTGCAAATCGTAAAAGAAACGATTGCCGAAGTCGGTGCTTCCTCAAAAGCGGATATAGGTAGAGTGATGGGAGCGATCATGCCGAAAGTGAAAGGAAAAGCTGACGGCTCGCTCGTAAACAAACTTGTTCAACAACATTTAAGCTAAAACACCTTACGAGTTCGTAAGGTGTTTTTCTATTTTTTGAAACTTTTTTTCTTTCCATACGTACATAATAAAAGGTGAAGGGAGGAAAAAGGATGGCTAGTCTAATTGTTGCTTTCACGCATCCGTTTCTTGCTGCGCTTCTGCTCATCGCTGGTAGCGTGTTGTTTGTTTGGCAACTGTACGATGCGCGCTGGGGATGGAAAGGAACGGGAAGCCTCATTTGCTTTTTGCTTTTTTTCTCATCGCATTTAGCAGCTGGTTTAACCGGCGTTGGGGCGATGATGTTGTTTGCTATTGGTCTTATTTTGTTAGTCATTGAGTTGTTTGTGCCAGGTGGCGTCATTGGTTTTCTCGGGCTCGGTACGCTCGTGTGGAGTTTATTTTTGGCAGCAAAACATTCCCCATTTGTTACGATGTCGTTAGCAGTAGCCATTGTGGGTGCGCTTATGATGGGATTATGGCTTAGCCGAGTAAGCAAAAAGAAGATGGCGCTTTTTGAAAAAATAGTGCTGACCGACGAACAGCGGAATGAAGAAGGATATGTGTCCCATGAGGCACGTATGGATTTAGTCGGGAAACGCGGAGTGGCCATCACTGTATTGCGGCCAGCAGGAACAGCGCTCATTGATGGCGAACGTGTAGATGTTGTCACAGAAGGAGAATATATTGAACGACATCGACCAATTGAAGTTATTCATGTAGATGGGTTAAAAGTCGTCGTTCGAGAATGTAAAAAAGAGGAGGAAGTCGTATGACACCTGATCAACTTTTATTTATTATTGCAATTGCGTTAGGGCTTGTGTTATTAGCTGTATTCTTTTCGTTCGTTCCAGTTATGCTTTGGATTTCCGCGCTTGCTTCTGGTGTGCCTATTAGTATTTTTACGCTTATTGGGATGCGTTTACGCCGCGTCATTCCATCACGTGTCATTAATCCACTAATTAAGGCAAAAAAAGCAGGGCTTGATGTCACGACTAACCAGTTAGAAAGCCACTATTTAGCCGGAGGAAATGTTGACCGTGTCGTTAACGCTTTAATCGCTGCACAGCGAGCGAATATTAATTTAACGTTTGAACGTTGTGCGGCAATCGATTTAGCAGGACGAAATGTATTAGAAGCGGTACAAATGAGCGTCAATCCAAAAGTCATTGAAACGCCGTTCATTTCTGGCGTGGCGATGGACGGCATTGAAGTGAAGGCGAAAGCGCGCATTACTGTAAGAGCAAATATTGATCGATTGGTTGGTGGTGCGGGAGAAGAAACGATTATTGCACGCGTAGGAGAAGGTATTGTTTCTACCATCGGCTCTCAAGACGATCATAAAAAAGTGCTTGAAAACCCAGATATGATTTCACAAACTGTTTTAGCAAAAGGGTTAGACTCAGGAACGGCGTTTGAGATTTTATCGATCGATATTGCAGATATTGATATTGGGAAAAATATTGGTGCAGAATTGCAAACAGACCAAGCGGAAGCGGACAAAAAGATTGCACAAGCGAAAGCGGAAGAGCGTCGGGCGATGGCAGTTGCACTTGAACAAGAAATGAAAGCACGCGTGCAAGAAATGCAGGCGAAAGTCGTGGAAGCCGAAGCGCAAGTGCCGCTTGCGATGGCAGAAGCACTCCGTTCGGGTAAGCTTGGTGTCATGGATTACATGAACTTAAAAAACATTATGGCGGACACGAATATGCGTGATTCGATTGGGAAACTTACACAAAACCCAGATGAAGAAAAAAGGTGAGGAATAAATGATGACGCTCATCGATTGGCTTCTTGATAACATATTTGTCGTCTTTATTTTAGGAGCGTTTATTTCTTGGATTGGAAAACGCATCAAAACTGTGGAGGAAACAGTTGAACGAACACAACAGCAAGAACAAAAAACAACGGTCGTTGTGACAGAAGTAGAACCGAAAGTGACGACGCGTCCAGTTAAGAAGGTGCAAGAGCAAATGACTGTATCACAGCCAGCAGAAGAGCAACATAAAAAGACGAAACAATTGCCGACACATCCGCTCGTGCAAGGTGTGATCTTTTCAGAGGTACTCGGTCCGCCGCGCGCAAAGCTTCCGTACGGTAGAAAATAAGTGCTATAACCCCCATTTCGCTCATACATATGAGATGAAAGGGGGTTTTGTTTATGATCGGAAAATGGAAAAACAAAATGCGACAATGGTTAACAAATCAAATGGAGCTGCCTGCGGACGTTGTCGCTGACCTCCCCCGCATTACGATGATTGGGCATATTCATATTTACATAGAAAACCATCGCGGTTTACTTCTGTTTACAGATCGCGAATTACGCTTGTTGTTAAAAAATGGTCAGCTACTTGTTAAAGGGGAATCGTTTAGCATTAAAACGATTTTGCCAGAAGAAATTTTGCTCGAAGGGAAAATTAGTCAAGTATTATATTTAGAAGAATAGGGGGGGCGGGTGTGAAAAACGAGTGGATGTATCGAATGTCAGGCAACTTGCGCATACGTATTGTTGGAAAAGGATTAGAACGGTTATTAAATGAATTTACACGCCGAGGGATATACGTATGGAACGTGAGGCGAGAGGGGGAACATTCGCTCACGTGTTATATACTTCTTCGCGATATTCGCCACGTGCGAGTAGTGATGCGTAAAAGTGGTTGTAAGCTATATGTGCTTGAACGGCATGGGGCACCGTTTTGGTTGAAAGCGTCATGGAAAAATAGCGGTATCGTTGTCGGACTAGTTGCTTTTATATGCATCATTTTTTTATTGTCTAATATGATTTGGCGCATTGAAATCACAGGAGCAAATCCAGAAGTAGAACATACGGTGAGGCAACAATTAAAAAAGATGGGGGTTGAACGTGGTGCGCTACAGTTCGTGATTCCGAGTCCCGAAACGATCCAGCGTACGTTAATGAATATGGACGCGGTAACATGGATTGGTGTTGAATGGCGTGGAACAACGCTATATTGCCGAGTCGTTGAAAAAAAGCAACCGACAGAAACGAAATCGAATACCCCCCAACATCTTGTTGCAAAGAAAAAAGCGGTTATTACGTATATGTTTGTTGAGCAAGGGCAAGCAGTTGTAGAAATAAATGATCATGTCGTTCCGGGACAACTACTCGTTTCTGGATTTATTGGGAAAGAAGGACAAACAAAGATCGTGCCAGCGCGCGGTCAAATTTTAGGTGAGACGTGGTACAAGTCTACAGTTGTCGTTCCGTTAAAAACGACGTTTTATATGTTGACAGGGAAAAAACGCGAAACACATTACGTTCGTTTTTGGTCGTGGAAAATCCCATTTTTTTGGAATCATAAAGAGAAATTTTCAACATTTGAAAAACAAGTCGATGAAAAAACGTTTCGTTTCTTGACATGGACGTTACCGATTCGCTATGAAAAAGTAGTGTGGCACGAAAAAGAAATCGCTGTTCGTGAATATTCATACGATCAAGCAAGGAAAGTGGCGAAACAAATCGCGCGTGAACAGTTAAAGCGACAGCTGCCTTCGGATGCGACCATCCAAGGTGAAAAAGTTTTGCATGAGACGAAGGAGAATGGTAAAGTAAAAGTAGAAATGCATTACCAAGTCATTGAAAACATTGCGACACCACAACCAATTATTCAAGGAGATTGAGGAATGTCGGAACAGTTTGTCACGATTTATCCTAACGTACAAAATGCAGATGAAGCGCTCGCTTTATTTGGTACGCACGATGTTCATTTAAAGCGCATTGAGCAAGAGCTCGGTGTTTCAATTGTGACGCGCGGAGAAGCGATAAGCGTGTCAGGAAGCAAGCAACATGTTGAGCTTGTTGATGAGTTGCTTCGCCATTTGTTGCTTGTTATTCGTAAAGGCATTGTGATTAGCGAACGAGATGTGCTTTATGCGCTACAAATGGCGAAAAACGGAACGATTTCTTATTTCGTTGAACTGTACAACGAAGAAATTGGAAAAAATGCGAAAGGAAAAGCGATTCGCGTCAAAACGCTCGGTCAGCGTCAATATGTATCGGCTATCCAGCGCCACGACTTAATTTTTGGTATCGGGCCAGCAGGAACAGGAAAGACGTATTTAGCGGTTGTGATGGCTGTACAGGCATTGAAAAACGGACAAGTCAAACGCATTATTTTAACGCGTCCTGCTGTGGAAGCGGGTGAAAATTTAGGTTTTTTGCCGGGAGATTTAAAGGAGAAAGTTGATCCGTATTTACGTCCGCTTTACGATGCGCTTCATGACGTGCTCGGTCACGAACATACACAACGATTAATTGAACGCGGTGCAATTGAAATTGCCCCGCTTGCCTATATGCGCGGTAGAACGTTAGATGATGCGTTTGTCATTTTAGACGAGGCACAAAATACGACCCCTTCGCAAATGAAAATGTTTTTAACGCGCCTTGGTTTTGGCTCGAAAATGGTCATTACCGGCGATATTTCGCAAGTGGATTTACCAAAAGGTGTTCGTTCTGGACTTGCGGTTGCAAAAGATATCTTAACGAATGTAAACGGAATTTCATTCGTCTTTTTGGAGCAAGCTGATGTTGTACGCCATCCGCTTGTCGGCAAAATTATCGCCGCATATGAAGATGCAGGAATGTAAATGCGACCCGCACTCATGTGGGTCCTTTTTGCACTTTAACGGAGAGAGGGAAGAATATGTTAATTATTGACTTTATGGATGAAACGAATGAGATGACCGAAGAGCAGATTAATCTCATTGAGCAATTATTGCAACACGCTGCAAAAGAGGAGCATGTGCCAGATGATGCAGAAGTGAGCGTCACGTTTGTTGATAATGAAAAAATTCGCGAAATTAATCGCGATTATCGCGGAAAAGATCAGCCGACCGATGTTATTTCGTTCGCCCTTGAGGAGATGGGTGAAGAAGAAATTGAAATTGTCGGTATAGATGTACCACCTGTGCTTGGAGATATTATTATTTCCGTTCCAAAAGCGCGTGAGCAGGCAGAACAATACGGTCATTCGTTTATGCGCGAACTCGGTTTTCTAGCTGTACACGGTTTTTTACATTTACTCGGTTACGATCATGAAACGGAAGAAGAAGAGAAAGTAATGTTTGCAAAACAAGAGCAATTATTACAACAGTTCGGCTTAACGAGATGATCGATTGTGCGTTGGAAACGATTTGTCACTAGCGTATGGTATGCTTTAAATGGGGTTCGTCTTGCGGTTTGTTATGAGCGAAATATGCGCATTCATCTCGTAGCCGCGATTATTGTGATCGTCGCTGCAGCGGTATTTCGCGTTTCGAAAATGGAATGGCTTGTGTTGCTGATAACGATCGGTATCGTTATCAGCTTGGAAATTGTCAATAGCGCAATAGAACGGGCGGTCGATTTAGTGACGGATGAGTATCGACCATTGGCAAAGGAAGCAAAAGACTTAGCAGCTGGTGCCGTACTTGTCTTTGCTTTTCTTTCTATCATTATCGGTATTTCCATTTTTTTGCCTTATTTGCATGTATTTTTTAAAAATTCTTTACATTTTCATAAATAGTAGTGAAATCGCGCTCATATTTTGGTAAAATAAAAATCAAGCATAACTTTATGCGATGGAGGTTTTTATGATTCAGGAAGGATATAAATCAGGATTCGTAGCAATTATCGGACGACCAAATGTAGGGAAATCTACATTTTTAAATCGCGTCATCGGGCAAAAAATTGCGATTATGAGCGATAAACCGCAAACGACGCGCAATAAAATTCAAGGTGTATACACAACAGATGACGCACAAATCATTTTCATTGATACGCCAGGCATTCATAAGCCGAAACATAAGCTTGGCGACTTTATGGTGAAAGTAGCGCAAAGCGCGTTGCAAGAAGTTGATTTAATTTTATTTATGGTGAATGCTGTAGAAGGGCTCGGCCGCGGTGACGAGTTTATTATTGAACGTTTAAAACAAGTACAAACGCCAGTGTTTTTAGTCATTAATAAAATTGATGAAGTGCATCCTGATGATCTATTACCGCTGATTGAGCAATATCGCTCACTCCATTCGTTTGCCGAAGTCATTCCTATTTCAGCGTTGCAAGGAAATAACGTAGAAACGTTGTTGCAGCAAATTAAAAACTACTTACCTGAAGGACCGCAGTATTATCCTGCGCATCAAGTGACAGATCACCCGGAGCGATTTATTATCGCCGAATTTATTCGTGAAAAAGCGCTCCATTTAACGCGCGAAGAAGTACCACATTCCATTGCAGTTGTCATCGATTCGATTGAACGTCGGGAAAATAGCGATACCGTATATGTGGCGGCGACAATTATCGTTGAACGTGATTCGCAAAAGGGAATTATTATTGGCAAACGCGGTCAAATGTTAAAGGAAATCGGTCAACGTGCACGTGCTGATATCGAAGCGCTACTCGGTTCGAAAGTGTTTTTAGAGTTGTGGGTGAAGGTACAAAAAGATTGGCGTAATAAAATGGCACATTTGCGAGACCTTGGCTATCGTGAAGATGAATATTAATGCTGTAAAATTTTAAATAACATTGTGACAGCGACAAACGGACAAACTACAAGTGAGCTGCTCAATCACCGTCAACTAACGAGAGAAAGGTGTGGTTCGATGCTCGATTTTACGTGGAAGCTATTTAGTCAAACAGGAAATATTGACACGTATCTTTTGTTTAAGGAGCTAGAACGCGAAACGAAAGAGCAGGCGAGCGATTCTACGTATCATTTAAGTGAACGAGATTACCACGTCCTGTAACTTTGGAAGGTTATGTTGTATGTTTGAAAAATGCGAAGGAATTGTCATTCGAACAATTGACTATGGAGAGACGAATAAAATCGTCACAATATTTACGCGCGAATGGGGGAAGGTTGCTGCGATGGCACGTGGAGCAAAAAAGCCGAGCAGCCGCCTTTCTTCTGTCACGCAAATATTTACATACGGTATATTTTTAATTCAAAAAAGTCGCGGGGTTGGAAGCTTGCATCAAGGAGAATTGCTTTCAACGATGCGCCATATACGTGAAGACATTTTTTTAACAGCATACGCTTCATACATTGTCGAATTGACGGATAAAGCAACAGAAGAAAGACGTCCGAATCCATATTTATTTGAACTTCTTTTACAAACGCTCACATATATGAACGAAGGACTCGATGCGGAAGTGTTGACGTATATATACGAGATGAAGCTGCTTCCGGCATTCGGGCTATATCCGAAGTTAGACGGCTGTGCCATTTGCGGAGAAAAAGAAGGGACGTTTGCTTTTTCGATTGCACAAGGAGGATTTTTGTGTCACCGCTGTTTTGAGCACGATCCACACCGCATTCCGATGACCCCATCGGTTTTAAAATTACTTCGCCTTTTTTACTACGTTGATTTGTCTCGCATCGGTCAAATCGCTGTCAAATCGGAAACGAAACAACAAATAAAAACGATTATTTCAGCTTATTACGACGAATATTCGGGCCTTTCGCTGAAGACGAAACGTTTTTTACAGCAACTACATACGTTGGACGGTAAAAGCGGACAAATATAACGTTGTCCGCTTCCCACTTTTGTTTGCAAAATACGAAGATGAATTATAATATGATGTTATAATGTAGCCTATTGTAAGGTGGTGAGCGACAATCGAACTCAATAAACGTCAAGAACAAATTTTGCAAATCGTCAAAGATCACGGCCCAATTACTGGGGAGCATATTGCTGAAAAGCTCAACTTAACACGTGCGACGTTACGTCCGGATTTAGCGATTTTAACGATGGCAGGGTATTTAGAAGCGAGACCTCGTGTTGGCTATTTTTATACAGGAAAAACAGGGACACAGTTGCTTGCTGATAAAATTAAGAAAATGAAGGTGAGCGACTATCAATCCATTCCGGTTGTCATTCATGAAAACATGAGCGTTTATGATGCGATTGTTACGATGTTTTTAGAAGATGTCGGAACGTTGTTTGTTGTGGATGAAGAGTCGCTGCTTGTCGGTGTGCTATCCCGAAAAGATTTGCTGCGCGCCAGCATCGGAAAACAGGAGTTGACGTCTATTCCTGTCAATATCATTATGACGCGAATGCCGAATATTACATTTTGTGAAAAAGATGATTTATTGATTGATGTCGCCCAAAAGCTAATTGAAAAACAAATTGATGCGATGCCAGTCGTTAAAAAAGTCGACAAAGGGTATGAAGTCATTGGACGTATTACAAAAACAAACATGACAAAGGTGCTTGTCGCGTTAGCAAAAGAAGACGTGCTTTAAAGGGGGAAAAATATGAGTCAAATCGTATATGTCGTATCCGATTCAGCAGGGGAGACGGCCGAACTCGTTGTGAAAGCAGCAGCGAGCCAGTTTCAAGGAGCGCTCGTTCAATTTCGTCGTGTTCCGTACGTAGAAGATGTTGGAACGCTATCAGAGGTTGTCGCTTTAGCAAAAATGAACCGAGGAATTATCGTCTTTACATTAGTTATACCCGAGATGCGTCAATTTTTATTAGCGGAGGCAGCACGTGAAGGAGTTCCTGTATACGATATTATTGGACCGCTCATTGAACAAATGGAACAACTATTTCAAATGGCACCACGTTGTGAACCAGGTCCTGTTCGTGTATTAGATGAAGACTATTTCCGAAAAATTGAAGCGATCGAATTTGCGGTAAAATATGATGATGGACGTGATCCTCGTGGCATTTTGCGAGCTGATATCGTTTTAATTGGGGTATCGCGCACCTCGAAAACACCACTATCGCAATATTTAGCCCATAAACGTTTTAAAGTCGCGAACGTGCCGATCGTTCCAGAAGTCGATCCGCCTGAAGAACTATTTCAAGTTTCGCCTAAAAAATGTTTCGGTCTAAAAATTAGTCCAGAAAAGTTAAATGAAATTCGCCGAGAGCGTTTGAAATCACTTGGATTAGATGATCGTGCCATTTACGCAAACATTGACCGAATTAAAGAAGAGTTGCAATATTTTGATGAAATTGTAAAGAAAATTGGTTGTGAAGTTATCGATGTAACAAACAAAGCCGTTGAAGAAACAGCAAATGTCATTATAAATATTATGCGCAAAAGAGAAAAATAAACAAGTGAAGCACAGTCACAACGTGTGATATGTGCTTTTCCTTTTTATAAAAACATTTGTATAGCCAACTAACGTTTTTTATATTATAATAAAAAATTGTGATAAAACAGGTTTAGACTGAACATAGGACGAATAAACTATTTATAGCTAATTGTCAAGTGACAATACATCGGGATTTTCGACAATATTTTTTTCTTAAAAAGAAGGATTGTTTCGCGCGATGGAGAATAAAAACATACAAAACCGTTGGGACAAAGCCACACGTTTTGTCGAAATATGTTTGGAGTTGTTGAAATATGGGACAACGCATTCCTGAAGAAACGGTTGAGCACATCCGTCGCTCAGTCGATATTGTAGACATCGTTCAACAGTATGTCTCACTAAAAAAGCAAGGGCGCAACTACTTTGGGTTATGTCCTTTCCACGGAGAGAAAACACCTTCTTTTTCCGTTTCACCTGAAAAGCAAATTTACCATTGTTTCGGTTGTGGGGCAGGTGGAAATGTGTTTTCATTTTTGATGGAAATTGAAGGGGTTTCTTTTATCGAAGCTGTCAAACGGCTAGCACCACGAGCAAATGTTGATTTGTCGCACGTCGTTGATGATCATTTGCCAACTGAGCGAACAGAAACAGCTACGATGATTGCTGCGCACGAGTTGCTAAAAAAGTTTTATCATCATTTGCTTATGCATACAAATGAAGGAGAAGAAGCATTAAATTATTTGCTTCAAAGAGGCTTTACCCGCGAAATCATTGAACAGTTTGAGATTGGCTACGCTTTGCCAGCTTGGAATGCGACCGTCACATTTTTAACAAATAAAGGTTTTTCGCTTCCCCTTATGGAAAGGGCAGGGTTAATTGTAAAAAAGTCAGGCGAGGACTCATACTTTGATCGTTTTCGACACCGCATTATGTTTCCGATTCACAATCATCACGGAGAGACGGTTGCTTTCTCAGGAAGGGCGATCGGAAACGAAGAGCCGAAATACTTAAATAGTCCTGAAACACTTATTTTCAACAAACGCAACACCTTATATCACTTCCATGAGGCACGGTTACCGATGCGCCAAAAGCAGCAAGTGGTGTTATTTGAAGGATTTGCGGATGTCATTGCTGCTGTGCAAGCTGGCATTTCCCATGCGGTAGCAACGATGGGAACAGCCTTATCAGAAGAACAGGCACGCATGCTTCGGCGCAATGCTTCATCTGTCATTGTGTGCTACGATGGTGATCGAGCTGGAATAGATGCTGCGCTTCGGGCTTCCGAGACGCTTACGGAAGCTGGTTGTTATGTTAAGGTAGCGATGATACCAGACGGGCTCGATCCTGATGAGTACGTGCGCAAATATGGTGCTGACCGCTTTCGTCATCATGTGCTTGACGCGAGCTTATCGCTTACCGCATTTAAGCTAGAATATTTGAAGCGCGGACGTCATTTGCAAAATGAAAGCGAACGGCTTCGTTATATTGAAGAAGCAGTCAGAGAAATTAGTCGCTTATCTAATGCTGTCGAAGCCGATTATTATTTGCGACAACTAGCGGATGAGTTTTCGATCTCTCTCGATGCGTTACGGGAACAAATGATGATTCACGGAAAGAAACAGCAAATAGAACGTAAACAAGAGCGCCGTGAAACAGTCATCTTACCTGCGAAGGCGAAATTACTACCAGCTTTTCAAAAAGCGGAGCGAATGTTAATTGCCCATATGTTGCGCGACAAATCGATCGCATTTACGGTACAAGAGGCGATCGAAGGCGCGTTCAACATCGAGGAGCATCGCGCTATTGCTGCTTATGTATATGCGTTTTACGAAGAAGGACACGAACCCGATGTGAGCTCGTTGCTTGAACGCATTCATGATTCGCAGCTAAAACGCATTGTTACGGAATTGTCGATGATGCCAATTAACGAAAATATTTCATCGGCTGAGTTACAAGATTACCTCCAATGCGTGCTCAATTATCCGAAAGAGCAGTTGCTTAAACAAAAAGAAGCAGAACTGCGTGAAGCTGAACGTCAAAAAGATTATGAGCGCGCGAAACGTATTGCTAGCGAAATGATTGCGATGCGAAAGTTTTTGTATTTTGGAAGGAGGGGAATAAATGGCTGAAAAGTCAACACATTCCGATTTAACGTTAGAACAAGTAAAAGAACAATTAGTTGAACTAGGTAAAAAACGTGGTGTTCTTACCTATGAAGAAATTGCCGAGCGATTATCCCCGTTTGATCTCGATTCCGATCAAATGGATGAATATTATGAGTATTTAAATGAGCAAGGGATCGAAGTTGTCGGTGAATCTGATCTAGATGATACGGATTTAGATGACTCGGACTTCGATGATTTAAAAGACGAAGAGTTCGATTTAAACGATTTAAGCGTTCCGCCTGGTGTAAAAATTAATGACCCTGTTCGTATGTATTTAAAAGAAATTGGTCGCGTTCCGTTATTGTCGGCAGAGGAAGAAATTGAGTTAGCAAAACGCATTGAGCAAGGTGACGAAGAAGCCAAACGTCGCCTAGCTGAAGCAAACCTTCGCCTTGTTGTGAGCATTGCAAAACGTTATGTCGGTCGCGGTATGCTCTTTCTTGACTTAATTCAAGAAGGGAATATGGGCTTAATTAAAGCGGTCGAAAAATTTGATTACCGCAAAGGATATAAATTCAGCACATATGCAACATGGTGGATTCGCCAAGCAATTACGCGGGCGATTGCTGACCAAGCACGCACGATCCGTATTCCTGTTCATATGGTTGAGACAATTAATAAGCTTATTCGCGTTCAGCGCCAGCTTTTACAAGACTTAGGACGCGAGCCATCTCCAGAAGAAATTGCAGAAGAGATGGATTTAACGCCAGAAAAGGTGCGCGAGATTTTAAAAATTGCTCAAGAACCTGTGTCGCTTGAAACGCCAATTGGTGAAGAAGATGATTCACATTTAGGCGATTTTATTGAAGATCAAGATGCGACATCTCCAGCCGAACACGCCGCGTATGAACTATTGAAAGAACAGCTTGAAGACGTATTAGATACGCTAACAGATCGGGAAGAGAATGTGCTTCGTCTTCGCTTTGGCCTTGATGACGGACGTACGCGAACGCTCGAAGAAGTCGGAAAAGTGTTTGGCGTCACGCGCGAACGCATTCGTCAAATTGAAGCAAAAGCGTTGCGGAAACTGCGTCATCCAAGCCGAAGCAAACGTTTAAAAGACTTTTTAGAATAACCGTTTACAAGAAATAGTTTACTTCTTACAATGGAAGTAAGCTATTTCTTTATTTAGGAAGGAATGCGTATTCAATGGAACAAAAACGAAAAGAAATCATTATTAATGAAATTAAATATTGGAAACAAACGCGATTGCTACCGGAACAATATTGCGACTTTTTGCTTGCGTTGTATACGGAAGGGAATCGCGACGGTGTTGAACAGCCAACGAAGCAAGTTCCGGCATGGGCTATTCGAGTGACGGTGATAATGATCGGTGTCTTTTTGCCGTTTGCCCTTCTTGTCATTTATTTTACTGAATTGTCGTTCGTTTTGCAAACGCTCATTTTGTCACTTTTTGTCATAATTTGTTTTATGACCGTTCGTTTTTTTGTACAACATAAAATGCTCACCCATATCGCTCTCATTGTGGGTGCTTTGTCGCTTCTTCTTCTTTCGATTCGCGTATCAGATATTTTCTTTTCTGAAAGCACGAGTGCGTTAGCGATCACAGTCATATGTAATTGTTTTGTTTGGTTGTTGATCGGTTGGCGTTTTTCGCTCATGTATTTTGTCATTTCGGGCGTTGTTGGCATCATTCTTCTTTTTTCTTCATTTTTCGTTTAAAAAAATTACATACAGGGCTTTTCCTTTATGGGAATTTAAAGTACAATAAAATTGTTTGTAACGTTTTCATTTTGAAAAACATGCTTTATTACATAAGGGAGGGTAAAGTATGAATCGCAATCCGTTAATCCCATTTGCACTCATTATGGTGATGGGAATTGGTCTCATTTTCTTTCTGTCTGTAAAAGGCCTCGGAGATATGAAAGAAGTCGCGAAAGAGAAAGAAGGCGGCGCAAAGACAGAAGAAACAGCAGCTGCTGGTCCAGAAGACATTTACAAGAAAAGCTGTATAGCATGTCATGGTGCGAACTATGAAGGTGGCGTTGGCCCAGCATTAACAGGTGTGGGCGATCGTTTATCTGTCGACCAAATTAAAGAGGTGTTAGTAAACGGTCGTGGAAGCATGCCAGCTGGATTAGTACCTGCGGATCAAGCAGAAGAAATGGCAAAATGGCTTTCTGAATTAAAATAAACGAAGCGAAAAGTCCCTTTACTTCGGTGAAGGGATTTTTCGTTTTTTGCAAAACATGATAAACTGAAGAAAAAAGTGTGGGTGATGTTTGTGAACGAATTACAGCTATCTAAACGGTTACAAACGGTCGCGTCATTTATTCCAAAAGGAAGCGTACTAGCAGATATTGGCTCAGACCATGCATATTTGCCGTGTTATGCGTATTTGCACGGATACATAACAAAAGCAATTGCGGGTGAAGTGGCAGATGGACCGTTTCGTTCTGCAAAGCAACAAGTCGAAAAGAGCGGGCTTTCTCACGTCATTTCCGTTCGCAAAGGAGACGGTCTACAAGTTGTAGCGCTTAATGAAGTAGATTGTATAACAATAGCCGGAATGGGAGGAACGCTCATCTCGAACATTTTAGAAAATGGAAAAGAGAAGTTAGAAGCTGTAAAACGTCTTATTTTACAGCCAAATGTCGGTGCACATATCGTAAGACAATGGCTACTAAATAACGAATGGGAATTAATTGATGAGCGCATCTTGGAAGAGGATGGGCAAATATACGAAGTGCTTGTTGCAGAACGTGGTGATCCTTATCGTCCGTACACCCAACTTCATGTGGAGCTGTTGCTCGGTCCGTTTTTATTGAAAGAGCGAAATGAAGTGTTTAGGAAAAAATGGGATATGGAAATGAAACATTGGCAGAATGTCATCGAGCAATTGAAGTATGCGAAAACGGACGAGGCGATCAAAAAGAAGCAACAATTTCTCGAAACATTGCAGATGGTAGAGGAGGCTTTAAAACGATGAAAACGCCAAACGGATATGAAATCATCCAGTTGTTTGAGCAGTTTGCTCCAAAACATTTAGCGATGGAAGGCGATAAAATCGGATTACAAATCGGTACGTTAAACAAGCCGATTCATCGTGTTATGATTACGTTAGATGTATTAGAACATGTTGTCGATGAAGCGATTGAACATGAGATCGATTTAATTATTGCGCATCATCCACCGATTTTTCGGCCGCTCAAACATATTGTGACCGATCAGCCGTATGGACGTATGATTGAAAAGTGTATTAAACATAATATTGCTATTTATGCTGCGCATACAAATTTAGATATTGCCAAAGGTGGTGTGAACGATTGGCTCGCTGAAGCATTGCAATTACAAAACGTAGATGTGCTCGTTCCAACATATGAAGAGCCGCTAAAAAAGCTCGTTGTATATGTGCCACGCACACACGCAGATGCGGTGCGCAAAGCCATTGGTGATGCCGGTGCGGGACATATCGGAAACTATAGCCATTGTACATTCAATAGCGAAGGAATGGGAACGTTTTTACCAGAAGAAGGAGCAAATCCGTTTATTGGTCAACAAGGGAAGTTAGAAACGGTAGAAGAAGTACGCATCGAAACGATTGTTCCTGCACGTTTGCAACGAAAAGTCATTCAAGCGATGTTACAAGTTCATCCGTATGAAGAAGTAGCGTACGACGTATATCCGCTTGACAATAAAGGAACGACATATGGACTTGGTCGAATTGGGACATTAAGTGAAGAGATGACGTTACAGCAATTTGCACAACATGTGAAAACATCGTTGCGCGTGCCGACAGTTCGTGTCGTTGGGGAGTTAACAAATCGCGTTCGGAAAGTAGCTGTTATCGGTGGAGACGGAAATAAATATATTCATCAAGCGAAAATGAGCGGTGCTGATGTGTATGTGACAGGTGACTTATATTATCATGTCGCACATGATGCGTTAATGCTTGGTTTAAACGTTGTTGATCCTGGGCATCACGTCGAAAAGGTGATGAAAGAAGGAGTTGCAAACGTATTAAAAACGATGTGTGCACAACAAAAATTTGATATCGATATATATGTATCACAAGCCAATACAGAGCCGTTTACGTTCATATAAAAAAGAGGCTTATTCGCCTCTTTTTTTCACTTTCGGTAAAATTTTTGTTAGCGGTACTTTTCGCTCGCGTTTCCATGTTTCAGGATTGTTTGGATCGAATTGCTCCAAAAAGTCGATAACTTCTTTTGTAATTGGTGTTGGTGTAGATGCTCCGGCAGTAACCGCTACTTTTTTTGCATCTTTAATCCATTCAATGTCGATTTCGGTTACATCTGCAACACGATACGCTTTCGTTCCGGCAATCTGTTCCGATACTTGTGCGAGTCGATTCGAGTTATTGCTTCTTGGGTCACCGACAACGATCGTCACATCCGCTTCTTTCGCTTGTTCAGCGACCGCCTCTTGCCGTACTTGCGTCGCTAAACAAATTTCACGATGCATCTCGACATGAGGATATTTTTCTTTTACTTTTTCCATAATATGTGCCACGTCCCATTGGCTCATTGTCGTTTGGTTTGTCACGATAATGCGTTTCGATTGAATATCCAGTTGTTCTACATCTTCAGGCGTTTCAATTAAATGGACAGCATGTGGGGCAACGCCAATTGCCCCTTCAGGCTCAGGGTGTCCCTTTTTACCGATATAAATGACTTCATACCCGTTAGCGACCTTTTCGCGAATCAAATTATGCGTCTTTGTGACATCTGGGCATGTAGCATCAATGGTGACAAGTCCTTTTTCTCTCGCTCGTTGTTTTACTTCAGGTGAAACGCCGTGGGCAGTGAAAATGACTGTGCCATGATCGATGTTTTCTAAAATTTCAAGTCGATTTGGCCCGTCAAGTGTAATAATTCCTTCTTCTTCAAACGCGTCCGTTACATGTTTATTATGAACGATCATACCTAAAATGTAGATCGGTCTTGGCAACGTCGGATCGAGCGCAGCGTTGCGGGCGATGACCATCGCATCAACGACTCCGTAACAATATCCGCGTGGCGTAATTTTAATGACTTCCATATGGATCGCTCCTTCTTGGCGTGTTTGTCGTCTTCATTATATAAAAGAAGAAGCGAACATACAAAAGTTAAATATATAGTTTTGGAACAGATTTCCCTTTTTCATCCGTTTGTTGTTGTTTTCGTTCTTTTACTGTTGGAACGGAGCGTTGTTTTCTCGGTATTTTTTGCTCCATTTGCTTCTCCGTTGTTGCCGCACTTGTTGCATTGGCTGTTTCAGTTGTTTCGTTTATGTTGTCAGATTGTTTCAATTCGCGAAAAATTCGCATCATCGATGGTACGCTTTTAATGAGTGGACCATATTGTTGCACCATCGGGGTAATCGTTTGGACCATGTTTAACATTTTTTGTACATTTGTTAACATCGAATCAATGCTCGGTAATGCTCCTTGAGCACCGAAAGCTTGTGTAGGCAGTTGGCTGCCGAACAATCGTGAAAACATGCCTCCTTGTGCTTGCCGCATCATTGGTTGTTGCCACATAGATGGCATCGGTGGATGGGAAGGTGGAAACATAAATGGACGTCGCAATGAAGTTCCTCCTCTCTTTATGTGTTGTGCTTATTTCATCTATATTACGATATGCAAGAAAGCTCATATAGTTGAATGAACGATTGATGTTCGTATATAATATGTAACTGGTCTATTTTTTTATTGAACTGAGAAAGGGGATGAGAAACGATGTTCGAGCGTTTGCCGTTTCATCCGTTTATTATAGAGGCGATTCAACATTTAAAATTCCATAAACCGACACCGATTCAAGAGCGTGTCATTCCTGCTGTGTTGCGTGGTGAAAGCGTCATCGGCCAGTCGCAGACGGGAACAGGAAAGACGCACGCTTATTTATTGCCGATCATTCAGCGCATCGATCCGCGTGTAGCAGAAGTACAGGCGGTCATTACTGCACCGACGCGTGAATTGGCAACGCAAATTTATCATGAAGTGTTAAAAATCACAAAGTTTTGTCCGAATGATCACCGCATTACAGCCCGTTGTTTTGTTGGCGGAACAGATAAGTTGCGTTCGATTGAAAAGCTGAAAACACAACCTCATCTTGTCATTGGTACACCGGGGCGCATTGATGATCTTGTTCGCGAACAAGCGTTATTTGTTCATACTGCCCGCATGCTCGTCGTTGACGAAGCAGATGTGATGCTTGATATGGGGTTTATTGCAGATGTCGATCGCATCGCGGGTCGTATGCCTGAAAATTTACAAATGCTCGTCTTTTCTGCTACTGTTCCAGAGAAGTTGAAGCCGTTTTTGAAAAAGTATATGGAGAATCCGACTCATATTCATATCACCCCAAAACAGATCGCAGCACCAACGATTGAACATATTTTAATTCCGTTGCGTCATCGCGACCGTTTACAACTTTTACATGACGTGTTAGTGAGCTACAACCCATATTTAGCGCTTGTGTTTGTCAATACAAGAAAAACAGCTGACGAGGTGGCGAACGGCTTAATTGATAAAGGATTAAAAGTAGGTGTGTTACACGGAGATTTATCACCACGTGAACGGAAAAAAATGATGAAAGCGATTCGTGATTTACAATTTCAATATATTGTTGCAACTGATTTAGCGGCGCGCGGAATTGACATTGAAGGCGTCAGTCACGTCATTAACTATGAATTGCCGTCAGACCTAGATTTTTACGTTCATCGCGCTGGGCGAACAGGACGTGCCGGTTATGAGGGGATTGCTGCAACGATTTATGAAGCATCCGATCAACATGCGTTAGTTAAGTTAGAAAAGAAAGGGATTCATTTTCTCCATCGTGATTTGCGTCAAGGTGAATGGATCGAGCTTGATGCATGGAACGGACGGAAAAAAGAGAAAAAAGTCGATGAAGTGGAACAACTCGTTGAAAAAATAGCGAAAAAACAAAAGAAAGTAAAACCAGGATATAAGAAAAAATTGCGAGAGCAGTTAAAAAAACAAAGAGCGAAAAAGAAATAAGGGAGAGAAGAACGTGTTAAAAATTGGTTCGCACGTATCAATGAGCGGAAAAGAGATGTTGCTAGCCGCGAGTAAAGAGGCGGTATCGTATGGGGCAAATACGTTTATGATTTATACCGGAGCGCCACAAAACACGAGACGGAAACCAATCGAACAGCTAAACATTGAAAAAGGACTTGCCCATATGAAAGAACATGGGATTGATGAAATTGTTGTACATGCCCCGTACATTATTAATATCGGTAATACGACTAATGCCGATACATTTTCTTTAGGTGTTTCTTTTTTACGTTCAGAAATTGAACGAACGGAAGCAATTGGCGCCAAGCAGCTTGTTCTTCATCCGGGAGCGCACGTTGGCGCAGGTATTGAAGCAGGAATTGAAAAAATTATTGAAGGATTAAACGAAGTCATTACAACTGACCAACAAGTACAAATTGCTTTAGAAACGATGGCGGGAAAAGGGTCAGAATGTGGAAGTCGTTTTGAAGAGTTGGCGAAAATCATTGACGGTGTGACACATAACGACAAATTGTCTGTCTGCTTTGACACGTGCCACACGCACGATGCCGGGTACGATATTGTTCATGATTTTGATGGAGTATTAGATGAATTCGATCGCATTATTGGGCTTGACCGTCTCAAAGTATTGCACATTAATGATAGTAAAAATGCTTGTGGAAGCCGTAAAGACCGTCATGAAAATATCGGCTTTGGTTATATCGGTTTCGATGCGCTCAATTATATAGTGCATCACCCGCAGCTTACGCACGTGCCAAAAATTTTAGAAACGCCATATGTCGGTGAGAAAACGTCTGCGAAGCCGCCATATAAATTCGAAATTGCTATGTTGCGTGCACAACAATTCGATCCAAATGTTCGTGAAAAAATTGTTGAGTAGAAGGCTGTCATCGGCAGCCTTCTTACTGTATAAATTGACGAATGAACTCATTGGCTTGCTTGGCGAGTTGTGGTGATGTGCGATGGGCGAGTTCGCGAATCCAATTTTTTCTCGCTTGTTCGTTAAACACATCAATCGTTTTCTCGCGCATCATTTGAACAATCGTTTCCGCATCTTTCGGTGAAAGCGAAACGTTATATTCTTTTGCATACATCATCAACTCATTTGCGGTAATGGATTTCATTTTATGTTGGACGATTTTATGATATACATTCACGTAACATCCCTCCTTGTTTACGATATGAGCGGGAAAAGGAAGGTGTGCAATGATATAATAAAATGGATGAAGGAGGAGATTTGGATGAAAAGACAACATAAAAAAGAGACGATTAGCCATTTGTTGTATCGTCTTGTGATGATGACGATTGGTGCCACGCTTGCAGCGGTATCCATCGAGCTGTTTTTAGTGCCAAATGAAATTATTGACGGTGGGGTAATCGGTATTTCCCTTATTCTTGATCGCATTCTTCCAAATTACGCATGGTTGAACTTTGCGACACTTGTCGTTTTGTTAAATACACCATTTATGTATTTTGGTTATAAACAGATCGGAAAAACGTTCATGCTTTCCTCACTCTATTCTATCGTTGTGTTAGCTGTGATGGAACGATTGTTTCACCATGTATCTCCATTTACAACAGATTCCATTTTAGCGACAGTATTTGGCGGAGCGATTCTTGGTGCGGGTGTGGGATTTGTTATTCGTCATGGAGGTTCGTTAGATGGAACAGAAATTTTAGGTATTTTAATGACGAAAAAATTGCCGTTTTCTGTCGGTGAGTTTGTTATGTTTACAAACATTTTTATTTTTACATGGGCTGCGTTTGTATTCGGACCGAAGCAAGCAATGTACTCTGTTTTAACTTATTATATCGCTTTTAAGACGATTGATACGGTTATTCAAGGGTTAGATGAAACAAAGGCTGTTTTGATCGTATCAGACCGTTATGAAGAAGTGTCGGATGCCATTTTAAATCGACTCGGACGCGGGACGACAAAGTTGATGGGAAAAGGCGGATATACGGACGAGCAAAAAGAAGTCATTTATGCGGTCGTGACACGTTTAGAAGTGACGAAGCTGAAGTCGATTGTATACGAAATTGACGAAAATGCTTTTATTACCATTATGAACACACAAGAAGTACGTGGGGCGAAATTTAAGTCTGCTATTCATTAATGAAAATAAATGCGCTATACTATGAATCGGAATCATTTTGAATTAAGGTGGTCAAACGATGGACGATATTTTGCGTGTTGAAGATGTTTCGTTTCGGTATGATGATGAAGATGTATTGCAACATATTAATTTTCGCATTCCAAAAGGCGCGTTCGTCGGTTTAGTTGGTCCGAATGGGTCAGGGAAATCGACATTGTTAAAATGTGTTTTACGATTGTTAAAACCACAAACGGGGAGAATTTTTTTGTTCGGCACGCCGATTGAGCAGTTTAAAGATTGGCATAAAATCGGTTTTGTATCTCAAAAAGCAAACAGTTTTAATACTGGATTTCCTGCAACCGTATATGAAGTTGTCGCAAGCGGTTTAACAGGAAAGCTCGGTTTATTTCGTCGGTTAAGTAAAAAGGACGAAAAAGCGGTATATGAAGCGATTGATGCAGTTGGCATGAGCCCATTTATCCGACGCAATATCGGTGAACTGTCGGGCGGTCAACAACAACGTGTATTTATCGCTCGGGCCATCGTATCGCAACCAGAGTTTTTAATTTTAGATGAACCGACTGTCGGGGTTGATGTACATCATGTGCAAAGTTTTTACGATATGCTTGCCCGATTAAATAAACAACATCATATGACGTTGCTTCTTGTTACTCACGATATCGGAACAATTACGGAAAAGGTGACGCATGTTGCATGTTTAAACAAACATTTACATTTTCATGGTAGTGTGCAACAGTTTGCACAGTTAAAAACAGAAGATGTCGCATCCTTTTATGGGCATCATCTTCATTTACTTGCTCATGACCATGCGTAGAAAGGGGGGTGTGTATGTTAGAAGCTTTATTTCAATATGAGTTTTTGCAAAACGCGTTTGTTGTCGGTATATTGATCGGATTTATCGCCCCACTTTTAGGTGTGTTCATTGTCGTCAGAAGGTTATCGCTTATTGCTGATGCGTTAAGCCATGTCACACTAGCAGGAATTGCAGCAAGCTTACTTGTGCAAAAAAAATTTTTTACGTTTGCAACATTAAACCCGATTTATATTGGCATGGCCTTTTCTGTTGTCGGTTCGTTATTTATTGAAAAACTGCGTACGGTATATAAACATTATCAAGAATTGGCGATTCCAATCATTTTATCAGGAGGGATCGGTTTAAGCGTTATTTTCATTTCGCTTGCGGATGGCTTTAATACAGATTTGTTTTCATATTTATTCGGAAGTGTAAGCGCAGTAAGCCGAACGGACGTATGGACGATTAGCATCATTTTTTTCATTGTGCTTACCGTCATTTTTCTATTTTATAAAGAATGGTTTATTTTGTCATTTGACGAAGAATATGCACAAGCATCGGGAGTAAAAGTAAAGTCGCTCCATTTTGTTTTCATTGTGCTAGTCGCTCTTGTCATTGCTGCGTCGATGCGAATTGTCGGCATTTTGCTTGTTTCGTCACTCATGACGCTTCCTGTTGCCGCAAGTATTCGAATAGCGAAAGGATTTAAACAGGCGTTATGGTTTTCCGTTTTGTTCGGTGAATTTGCGGTCATTGTTGGACTATTTCTTTCCTATTACTTAAACTTAGCTCCCGGTGGAACAATTGTTTTGCTAGCGGTTTGCATATTAATTGGATCAATCATGTGGAAAAAATGGAAGAGAGGATGAAGAAGCGTGAACGTTTCTGAAGCGCTACGATTAATGAAAGAAAAGGGATTTAAGTATACAGGGAAGCGCGAGGAAATGCTTGAATTGTTTGCGAAAACAGATAAATATTTAACTGCAAAAGATGTGCTTGATGTAATGAAAGATCGGTATCCTGGACTTAGTTTTGATACCGTTTATCGCAACCTGGCACTATTCGTTGAGCTCGGTATTTTAGAAATGACTGAGCTATCTGGAGAAAAGCATTTTCGGTTTACATGCAACATGAGCCATCACCACCACCATTTTATTTGCATGACGTGTGGCAAAACGAAAGAACTTGTCACGTGTCCGATGAATGAATTAGCGGAAGACTTGCAAGGATACGCCATTTCAGGACATAAATTTGAAGTGTACGGCACGTGTCCGATGTGTCAACAACAAGCTGACGTGTAATGTCAGCTTGTTGTTGTAAGCAATTTTTCTACTTGTTGTTTTGCTTCGTGCCAGTTGTATACACGAATGACTCCTTTTGGTAGCGGACCACGATTGTAAGGAGTATCAAATAAAATGACAGGGATCATACATTGTTCCGCAATGTCGCATGCGTTATCGTATTTATCTTCAAAAAAAATGTCGATGTTGTATTTTTTCACAGCCTCAATTTTATTGTGCGAACCGATAAGCTCAATATGATGATAATGAACGCCTTGTTGTTGAAACCATTTTTCTGTTATTTCATATAAGTGACGACCTCGTGCACTAATGTAATATAGCTCATATTCATCTTTCCAGCTATTAATGACCTCTAGTGCTCCGTTCGCAAGAGGAGCTTCGCTATAAATGATCGGCTCATATCGTTCCATCCATTCGTTCAGTTCTTCTTCTGTCGTATCTAAAAAAGGAACTAAATCGTAGTCAGTAATATCATCGAGCGTTAAATTTTTTCGGAATGATTTGTTTAAATATGGAATAAACGTACTTGGACATGTGACTGTTCCATCAATATCGATTCCAAATCGTCGCTTGATCATTGTTTGCTCATCCTTTCATGTCGGGTGCTTCTTGCCCATTATAACATTGACATAAAGTAACATCTATAATGACGTATCGCTTATTGCATAATAATAGTGCTCCTCATTTTACGAAAGCGAGGGAATTGTTATGGACAATGAGCGTCAAGCGTATGACAACGCACGAATAGATACGGTTCCAAACATTGAGCAAGATTTTATGGAAGAAACAGCAGGTGAAATTGCTGAGCCGATTCGATTTTCTGACCGAGAAGTAGAGCGTGGAGAAAACGGTCGGGGGATAGGTTGGCTTGCACTTGCTTTATCGATTGTTTCTCTTTTCCTTATGCCAGTCATTATGGGGGCGGCCGGCATTATTTTCGGATTTATCGCTCGCCGTCGAGGAGCGGAAACGTTAGGAGCGTGGGCGATTGGAATTGGTGCTGTCTCCATCATTTTAAGCTTTTTCGTCCGATTTTGGTAAATAAGAGGGGAATGTCCCCTCTTATTTTTGTTTCCCTTTCGAGGCATATTCTTCCGCCAATTTATCGATTTCTTTTTTCAGCTCTTCCACCATCGTCTCTTCAGGTACTTTACGAACGATTTTTCCGTGGCGGAACAATAATCCTTCTCCACGTGCCCCTGCGATGCCGATGTCAGCTTCGCGTGCTTCTCCGGGCCCGTTTACTGCGCAGCCGAGAACTGCTACTTTAATCGGTGCTTTAATTTGGGCAATATACTCTTCAATTTCATTTGCAATGCTAATTAAATCAATTTCGATTCGCCCGCATGTCGGACAAGAAATTAACGTTGCAGCGTTCGCCGCAAGACCGAATGCTTTCAACAACTCGCGAGCCACTTTTACTTCTTCGACAGGATCGGCGCTAAGGGATACCCGTACGGTGTTACCAATTCCTTTACTTAAAATCGCACCAAGTCCCGCAGCACTTTTTACCGTTCCTGCGAATAACGTACCCGATTCCGTAATCCCAAGGTGTAACGGATAGTCAAATGCACGAGCGGCTTTTTCGTATGCTTCAATCGCTAAACGAACGTCGGAAGCTTTTAATGACACGATAATGTCTTGAAAATCGAGGTCTTCTAAAATGCGAATATGATGCAGAGCGCTTTCGACCATCCCATCTGCAGTAGGATAGCCGTATTTTTCTAAAATGCGCTTTTCAAGTGAACCAGCGTTGACCCCGATGCGAATCGGTACGCCACGTTCTTTCGCTGCTTTAACGACCGCTTCAACTTTTTCGCGTTTCCCGATATTTCCTGGATTAATGCGAATTTTATCCGCCCCGTTTTCAATCGCTTTTAAAGCAAGGCGATAATCAAAATGAATATCGACAACGAGTGGAATATTAATGCGCTTTTTTATTTCAGCAATCGCATCTGCTGCTCTTTCATCTGGGCAAGCGACGCGAACAATTTGGCATCCAGCTTCTTCAAGTCGATGAATTTGGGCAACAGTCGCATCGACGTCATGCGTTTTTGTTGTCGTCATGCTTTGAATGACAACCTCATTATTCCCGCCAATTGTAATGTTTCCAACACGAACAGGGCGGGTTTTCGAACGATGAATGATTTCACTCACGCGTCAATCGCTCCTTTAACGTATTAATCAAATCATTTTTTATTGTAGCAATGTTTCTTATTTGTTGACAACGTTTTTGCTATTTCTGTTTATAGAGTGGAATACGATACGTTTTGCCAGCTTGAAGGGAATGCGCATTTACATGTGGATTGAGCGCTTGAAAATCAGTAATGAGTTGATCGATGGGTACGGGCAATTTACCATTCATTTCACGTTCGATAATGGAGAGGAGCGTATCGCCACGTTGGACGGTTATTTCGCGATAAGGTAATTCGTTCGTCCGCTTGTTCGTTTTTTCCGCACGAATCGTATGAATCGTTCCGTCTGTTACATCATGGTAAGCAATCGCACATATAGCAATGAAGATAAGAAGGGTAACTACTTTTTTCATCCTATTTCCCCACCTGTCGTTCTTCTTTCTTCATGCATATGGCTTGTCCTTATCATATATGCACAAAAATTACACTTCTTTTACATCACTTCACATTTGTTTAACATCCCATTCATATTTTTTTAGTATTCTTTGTCTGTATTTGTCGAAGGGGGGATGTGCCGTGCCATTGAAAAATATAAAACCGCATATAAGAATATTTCGTATTCAACCATCACCGAAAGTAAAACAATGGTTATTAAAAATGAGTTTACAAAACCGTCTATTCATTTTATTTTTTAGTGTTCTAATTACTTCGCTTAGCATTGTGGGGATGATTGCTTATCATCAGGCGAAAGAAACGACTGTAAAAGCGATCGAAAACCGCCTTGAGAGAGAAGCGACGATGATGTTTGAAGTATTACGTAATTTGCTGTATATTCATGCCGGAAATGAAAAACTGTTTGACAAAAGTTTACGTTCTGCAATTAAGCAGCAAAGAGCAGAACTGATGCAAGATGGGTTAAGTGTAGATGTTTTTTTAATAAGTGATGGAAAAGTAAAAACATTTGAGCGAAATGAACAGCTGAACGTAACAAAATCGATCAAAGAAACGATTGTGAAACGAAAAAATGGCGTTTCGCATTTGGAGTGGAACGGACGTACATATACGTTCGCGTATAAAACGATTCAAGAGTTAAAAGGAACTTATGTGATAGCGGTAACGGATGAACAGTTTATGAAACCCATTCATCGGCTTGCGCAGCTGACGATCATTGCTATTGCTGTGAGCGTTATTATTTCTGCGTTCATGATTAAATGGCTAGTGAGCGGATTGACGAGACCGATTGCTCAACTTCGTCATGCGATGAGTCGGCTGTCGCGCGGTGATTTAACGGTTGATGAACATATTTATTCGACGACGCCGGAAGTGGACTCGCTTTCGCGTAGCTTTCAGCGCATGTTAATGAATATGAAAAATATGATTCGCGAAATGAATGAAATGACAAAGCAGTTAACGATGACAGGTGGCGATTTAGGGCACGTTTCGCAGCATGCGATGGAGTCGAACGATCACCTTATGGCAGCCATTGCAACTGTGAAACAAGGGGCTGAAGAAACAGCAAGTGCTTCAGATGAAAGCATTTATCGTGTAGACGAGATGAAAAAACGAATGGAACGTTTATTAACAAGCGTGCAAAACATTTCGGAAAGCGCTAAAGATATGAATATGTCTTCGCAAGGTGGAGAGGAGCGACTGACGCATTTAATTACTGGCATTCATTCGTTCTCTGAAGAGTTTAAAAAAGTAAACGATACGATTCAAAGCGTAAAACATCATTCGACGTCGATTACAAAAGTGGTGGATGTCATCCGACAAGTTGCTGAACAAACGAAGCTATTGGCGCTTAATGCAACAATTGAGGCCGCGCGCGCTGGTGAAGCTGGAAAAGGATTTGCTGTCGTTGCTATGGAAGTAAGAAAATTGGCAGAGCATGCGTCGAAAGCAACGGAAGAAATTACATCGTCTATCTTTGCGATGGAAGAGGTAGCAACTTATGCGACAGATCAGTTTGAAGGTATGATGACGCACTTGCAACATCAACTCACGTCTGCAAATGAAGCGAAGTGTTCATTCGACCGTTTATTAACAGAAATTCAGCGCGTCAACCGAAACGTTGCCGAAATGGAGGTCGAGCTAGAACAGTTTCAGCAATTGTTGCCGATCATTGAAACGGTCACCATGGCATTTGCATCTGTTGCCCAACAAACGTTAGCGAGCGCGGAGGAAATGATGTCTGTTTCTCATGACCAAACAAAACAAATGAATGATATGTATCGGGTTGGTGAGCGATTAAATGAATTATCGCAATCATTATCAATGCTTACCTCCACATTTAAAGTATAAAAGAAGCAGGCGGATCAGCCTGCTTCTTTCATAGAAGGGAGTTCTTTAATGGAAGCGAACAAAATCGTGACAGAAACGAACCAGTCTAAAGCAACGGCATAAGGAACAACAATTTGCAACGATTCCATTATTGTAAAAAAGATAGTTGATAATGTAATCGAATAAGCGGAGATGCTCCACATATGACGGTACGTTCCACGCTTATTTAATGTGCCGCGAAAAATGAGACCGATGAATGCAAGAACGGTCACGTAAAGAAATTTACTTGTACATGTGAAAAAGTATAAAACAAAAAACGATAGTGAAATGACGATAGGAAGTAATGATTGCAACGTGCGTGTAAATTCATATACGTCTTTGTTTGTAAAGCGATCTACTTGCATGACGGCATACGGATACGATTGAACGTGGCCATTTACAACGAGCGAAAAGTCTTCTTTTAAAAACGCCACTGCATTTGTGTAGCGCGCTACGTCATCGGTAGTTAATGTACCTGTGCTATCTAATAAAATAGTCACGTCAGGATGTATGAGCTCAATTGGTTTTTTTTCGTCCGATGTCAATATGCCATCGACGACTTCAAATGGGGGAAGCTCCTCGCTCAATAGTTCGCGCGTTGAGTCGATCGTTTTGTTTATACTTATTATAAAATAAATAGCAATCGGCAACGTCGCAATAAGCGATAAAAAGAACACGTAACTAATCGCTTTTCCGATCGGATGAAAGCGAAAGCGGGCAATATGTACAGGCGAATAAAGACTTTGTAACAACCGTTTCCACATGATCATTCACATCCTTTAGGCATCATCATTTTTCATTCTACTTCTTTTTCTATTCGCTACACAACCATTTTGTCTCGTATTGACGCCTTTCATCATTTTTGCTAAAATTACCATCGGATATGATGGACCCTTAGCTCAGCTGGTTAGAGCGGACGGCTCATAACCGTCTGGTCGCAGGTTCGAGTCCTGCAGGGTCCATTTTCCTCGCTAAGTGAATTAGCGAGTTTTTTTGCAAATAATTTGAAACATTCGTTTTATTTTGGTACTCTTAAAGTAGGTTCACTTATGAAACTTTTCTGTTTCTAAATGTGATTGAACGGTTTCATTTGTGACCAATTACATAATAAATGAGGAGGAATGAAGTATGGCATTTGAATTACCACAATTGCCTTATGCTTACGATGCGTTAGAACCACATATTGATAAGGAAACGATGAACATTCATCACACAAAACATCATAACGCATATGTAACAAACTTAAACGCAGCGCTTGAAGGTCATCCAGAATTACAAAGCAAAACAATCGAAGAGCTAATGGCTCATTTAAACGAGGTGCCGGAAAACATCCGTACAGCTGTTCGTAACAACGGAGGAGGGCATGCAAATCATTCGCTCTTTTGGACAATTCTTTCACCAAATGGTGGCGGTGAGCCTACAGGTGAATTAGCTGAAGCAATTAACAATACATTCGGCAGCTTTGAAAAGTTTAAAGAAGAATTTTCAAAGGCGGCTGCAACACGTTTTGGGTCTGGTTGGGCATGGCTTGTTGTGCACAACGGTCAGCTTGAGGTAACAAGTACACCAAACCAAGATACGCCATTAATGGAAGGTAAAACACCAATTTTAGGATTAGATGTATGGGAGCATGCATACTACTTAAAATACCAAAACCGTCGTCCAGATTATATTTCAGCGTTTTGGAATGTTGTCAACTGGGACGAAGTTGCGAAACGTTACGCAGCAGCAAAATAATGATGAAGAGCTCGGCAAATTTTGTCGAGCTCTTTTTGCATATCGCTACAAAAGAGTAGGCAAACTACTTGTCAAGAAAGGGAGTTTGCCTATGAACAGATGGAAACGAATCATCGCGCACATTCACACACATCGCCAATTGTTTCTTTTACTAGCAATCGGCGGATTGTATTCTCTTAGCATCGCTTTGTCCAATACGTTTGTAAACGTATATGTTTGGAAAAAAGTGAACAGTTTTCATGCCCTAGGTGTGTACAATTTAGCGATTGTCACATGGCAGCCGCTTGCATTTATCGTTGCTGGAAAAATCGCCAAAAAAATTGATCGCGTCATCGTTTTACGAATGGGCGTGACGTTTTTGGCACTCTTTTTTTTAGTCGTATTATTCAGTGGAAATCAAGCGATGAATCATTTGTTTTTCCTTGGTGGTTTGCTTGGTGTTGGTTATGGCTTTTATTGGCTTGCATTTAACGTATTAACATTTGAAATTACTGAGCCAAATACGCGCGATTTATTTAACGGGTTGCTTGGAGCGATGACATCTGTGGCAGGAATGATTGGGCCACCGCTAGCAGGATGGGTTATCGCTTCGAGTGAAAAGTTTACGGGGTACATGGCGATTTTTTTAGCTTCTTTATGTTTGTTTATTGCCGCGGTGATCCTCAGCTTCTTCCTACATCGACGAGGCTCATCAGGGCGATTCGCACTTCGTTCAGCATACGATGAACGAAAGAAAAACAAAAATTGGAAAATGATTACAAACGCCCACTTTTTTCAAGGATTTCGGGAAGGAACATTTGTGTTTATCGTTTCTATTTTTTTATTTATAACAACAGGAACAGAAAAAGCGCTTGGCGTATTTGGTTTTATTAACGCAGTTGTTTCCTTCATGACGTACTCGTTTGCATCCAAATATATAAAGCAACGCTGGCGATTGCGCGCGATTTTATTTGGTGGCGTGTTATTGTATGCTTCTGTTTTTTTACTCGTTTTTGATTTGTCGTACACAAAGCTGATGATATACGGTGCGCTTATTGCTGTTGGTTATCCGATTTTGCTTGTCCCATATTTGTCGCTTACATTTGACGTCATTGGACAAAGCAATCATGCAAAGGAGTGGCGCATTGAATATATTGTGATGAGGGAATTATTTTTGAACGGTGGGCGTGCAACGTCTGTTTTATTGTTTTTATTAGCCATTACGTTATTTGATGCAAAAGAGGCGATTCCATTATTAATGTTAATTGTTGGAGCCGGTCATTTAATTATTTATTTTTTTGTAAGACGCATTCGACTTTCAATGTAGAAATTTGCGAGCGTTTCTTTTACAATGAGAAGGAGCAAGTAAAGGAGGTGCTCGCACGTTTTGAAACAAATACAACATGCTCAAAAAGCGAAGAAAAAGAAAAAACGAATGCAGGTGCCATTTCGGTTAAACGTGCTATTTTTTATTGTATTTTTACTCTTTTCTGCGCTTATTTTACGATTAGGTGTCATCCAAATCGTTTATGGTGAGCAATATCGAAAAGAGGTTGAGCGAACGGAAAACGTCACTGTCAATACACCGGCGCCGCGTGGCAAAATTTATGACCGTAACTACCAAGTCGTTGTCGATAACGAACCGCTTCATGCGATTACGTATACGCGCACCCAAACAACAAAACCTTCGGAAATGATTGAAGTAGCAAAAAAGTTAGCAATGTATATTGAAAAGCCGACGGATCGTGTGACAGAGCGAGATATAAAAGACTATTGGATTTTAACAAATGAGGAGAAGGCGAAAGAAAAAATTACAGAAAAAGAATGGAAACAGTTTCGCGCTAAAAAGTTGAAAGATAAAGATATTTATCGACTGCAACTTGAGCGCATTACAGAAGAAGATGTAAAAGCAATTAAAGAAAAGGAGCTTGAAGTTGTCGCTATTTTTCGGGAAATGAATAGTGGATACGCGTTGACGCCACAAATGATTAAAAATGAAGGGGTAACGAATGAAGAATATGCGGTTGTTAGCGAGCATTTAGAAGAATTGCCAGGGGTAGATGTAACGACAGATTGGGATCGTCATTATGCATTTGGTGATACGTTTCGTACAGTGCTGGGAAATATTACATCATCGGAAGAAGGGTTACCGCGTGAAAAGCTTGACTACTATTTAGCACGCGATTATAGCCGTAATGACCGTGTAGGGAAAAGTTACATTGAAGCGCAATATGAAGATGTGTTACGTGGGCAAAAGGCAAAAATTAAAAATGTGACAGATAAAGCAGGCAACATTATTGAAACGATTGAAATATCGCAAGGACAGCGTGGCAAAGATATTGTGCTAACGATCGATATGGAATTACAAAAACGTGTCGAGCAAATTATTGAAGAAGAATTGACGACAATGAAACGGCGCGCTGGAACAGAGTTGCTCGATCGTGCTTTCGTTGTCATGATGGATCCGAATACGGGAGAGATTTTATCGCTAGCTGGGAAACTGTATACACGTGATGAGAATGGGAAAGTAGTGTTCAAAGATTATGCCCTTGGAACAATCACATCAGCGTATGCGATGGGTTCAGCAGTCAAGGGAGCAACCGTATTAACAGGATTTCAAACGGGTGTTATTCAACCGGGCACGGTGCTAGTTGACGAACCGCTATATATTAAAGGAACACCGACGAAAAAATCGCATAGCGGTATTCGTCCGGGACCGATGAACGATTTAAAAGCGCTTGAAATGTCGTCAAACGTTTACATGTTTAAGACAGCAATAGCGATTGCTGGCTCTACGTACCGCCCACATCAAGCGTTACCAATTAAAAAAGAAGCGTTTTCGATTATGAGACGATACTTTAATCAGTTCGGTTTAGGTGTGAGAACAGGGATTGATTTGCCTGGGGAAATTATCGGATGGCCTGGACAAAGTACGCTTCCAGGGCATTTGCTTGACTTAGCTATTGGGCAGTTTGATGTATACACGCCAATTCAAATGGCGCAATACGTTTCAACGATCGCTAACGGTGGATATCGCATTCAACCGCACGTTGTAAAAGAAATTCGCGAACCGATTAGCGAAAAAAATGAAATGGGAAATGTCATTTATTCGTTTGAGCCGAAAGTGTTAAACCGAGTCGATATGAAAACGGAGTATATTGAGCGCGTGCGTGAAGGATTTTATCGCGTTATGCACGGTTCAAACGGAACAGCGCGTGCCTTTTTCGCAAACGCCCCTTATGATCCAGCAGGAAAAACAGGAACCGCACAGGCGTTTTATGATGGACCGATCAAGTCAAGACGGATGACGCCAACATACAATTTGACGTTAGTTGGCTTCGCTCCGTACAACAATCCGGAAGTGGCGTTTGCTGTCGTTGTGCCTTGGGTATATCAAAATCCGAGAAACCATTATCCGATCAATAACTACATTGGAAGAAAAATTTTAGATGCGTATTTTGAATTGAAAACAAAGCGCCAATTCGGAGAGCAACCCCCTACTGAACCGTTGAATAATGAGGAACAAACAATGGAAAGATAAAAGAAAGCGAATTTACAAAAGCTTAACATTTGTTTAAAACGAATTTAATACCTTTCCATTATTCTATAACTCGTGGGACAAAAACTAATGAAAAAGTAGGGGGAAATCAAAAGATGAAGAAAAACAAATGGTTTGCACTCGCAAGTGTAACAAGCGCTGTATTAGCATTTACAACAGCATGTGGTGGCGGCGCTGAGCAAGGCGGCGAAAATGGCGGAGAACAGTTAAGCGGAAACGTTGTTGTAGATGGATCGTCTACTGTTTATCCGATTGTTGAAGCTGCCGCTGAAGCGTATGCGGGTGAACAACCAGATGTCAAAGTATCTGTTGGTTTGTCCGGAACAGGTGGCGGATTTGAAAAGTTTACAAAAGGGGAAACAGACTTTTCAAACGCTTCTCGTCCAATTAAAGAAGAGGAAAAGAAAGCTGCTGAGCAAAACGGCATTCAATTTGAAGAGCTCCAAGTTGCATTCGACGGTCTTTCTGTTTTAGTAAATAAAGATAACGACTGGGTTGATTATTTAACAGTTGATGAACTAAAGAAAATTTTTACATCCGGTGCGGTAAACGGTAATGACAAAGTCAAATGGTCAGACATTCGTCCAGAATGGCCAAATGAAGAAATTAAATTGTTCTCACCAGGACACGACTCTGGTACGTTCGATTACTTCGATGAAGTCATTTTAGATGGACAACCGTTAAACAAAACAGCGCAATTATCTGAAGATGATAACGTACTTGTTCAAGGAATTGCAGGCGATAAAAATGCGCTCGGTTACTTCGGATTTGCATACTACATTGAAAATAAAGATAAGTTGAAAGCTGTGCCAATCGATAATGGAAACGGTCCAGTAGAGCCGACGCATGAAACAGTTCAAAGCGGTGAATACGCACCACTTTCTCGCCCATTATTTACGTATGTAAGCGTAAAGGCGTTAAAAGAAAAGCCACAAGTATATGATTTCGCGAAATTTTTATTAGAGAACGGTGCGGAGTTTGCTGAAGAAGTTGGATATGTAGCGCTTCCACAAGAAAAATATGATGAGCAATTGAAAAAGCTTGAAGGATTGAAATAACGAAACGTGAAGATGAGAAGCGACACCATAGTCGCTTCTCATCTCGCCATGAATTTGGAAAGGGGTTTTCACATTATGGCGATGACAGATGGGAATCGTTCATATTCCGTCCGTGAGATGATTAAAGAAAATAAGAAAAAGCAAAGCGGACAACAGTTTATGGAATGGTTCATGCCAAAATTGTTATTATTAACAGCTACCATTTCGGTTTTAACGACAATCGGCATTTTATTTACATTGTTATTTGAAACATTTATTTTCTTTGAACGAGTATCAATCGTTGAATTTTTAACGAGTAAAGAATGGCTTCCATGGGATGAAAAAACAGGTTCGTTCGGCATTGCTCCGCTCGTGACAGGAACACTTTTAACGACATCAATTGCAATGCTTGTAGCGATTCCGATCGGTTTAGCTTCAGCAATTTACTTGAGTGAGTATGCGTCTGAAAAGGCACGAAAAGTATTAAAACCGATATTAGAAGTGTTGGCGGGAATTCCGACAATCGTATACGGATTTTTCGCATTAACATTTGTAACACCTCTTTTGCAAAAAATCATCCCAGATTTAGGGATTTTTAACGCGTTAAGCCCGGGCATCGTCATGGGTATTATGATTATTCCGATGGTTGCTTCCTTATCTGAAGATGCGATGAGTTCTGTGCCAAACTCCATTCGTGAAGGAGCGCTTGGCCTCGGTTCAACGAAGTTAGAAGTTGCTTTAAAAGTCGTCCTTCCTGCAGCGACGTCAGGTATTGCGGCATCGTTTATGCTTGCAATTTCTCGTGCTGTTGGTGAGACGATGATTGTAGCTGTAGCGGGTGGTTCATCTCCTGTTTTCACATTTGATGTAACGAAATCGATTCAGACGCTAACTGCCTACATTGTCCAAGTAACAACAGGCGATGCCGGATACGGTACAACGGTTTATTACAGCATTTATGCGGTCGGTATGACACTGTTTGTATTTACGTTAGCCATGAACTTACTCGCGCAATACATTTCTCGTCGCTTTAGGGAGGAGTATTAATCATGGAAAAGTTAATTGATAAACAACGTGTCGTTCAACATATGAACGGTCGTCTGTTACGCAATAATGTGTTAAAATTTTTGTTTTTCTTAGCGACATTATTCGGATTGATTGTTCTCGTCGTCCTTCTATATCGGATACTCACTCAAGCACTTGGCTGGCTAAACATGGACTTTTTAAATAACTTCCCGTCTCGTCGTCCGGAAAAAGCAGGAATTAAAGCAGGATTAGTTGGTTCATTATGGTTAATGGTCATCGTTGCCCCTGTTTCGCTTATTCTTGGCGTAGGAACTGCCATTTATTTAGAGGAATATGCGAAAAAAAATCGTTTTACAGATTTTATTCAAACGAATATTTCCAACTTAGCAGGTGTTCCGTCGATCGTATTCGGTTTGCTCGGTTTAACGCTTTTCGTTCGTGAATTGAATTTAGGTCGTAGCATTCTAGCGGCTGGTTTAACGATGAGTTTGCTTGTGCTTCCTGTCATCGTCGTTGCGGCACAAGAGGCGCTTCGTGCCGTGCCGAATCAATTGCGCGAAGCATCATATGGTATGGGAGCGACGAAATGGCAAACGATTTATCGTATCGTTCTTCCAGCAGCGATCCCCGGTATTTTAACAGGTAGCATTCTAGCTTTATCACGTGCGATCGGTGAAACTGCGCCGCTTGTCGTTTTAGGTATTCCGACGTTTTTAGCGTATTTGCCACGCGGCATTCTTGATACATTTACTGTCATGCCGATGCAAATTTACAACTGGACGTCGCGTCCGCAAGCTGATTTCCAAAACGTTGCAGCTGCCGGAATTGTCGTGTTGCTCGTTGTGCTCATCTTTATGAACTCGATTGCCATTTTCATTCGCAACAAGTTTCAAAAACGTTATTAATTGCGCGTTGAAAGGGGAACTTATCCATGGAATTAACAGTTGTGAAAGAACGTAAAAATAAACAAGCTGAAGAACGAAGCGAAAAAAACGTTGTGTATCGCACGAAAAATTTAAATTTATGGTATGGAGAACATCATGCGCTAAAAAATATTGACTTAGATATTTACGAAAATGAAGTCACAGCGATTATCGGTCCGTCGGGATGTGGAAAGTCGACATACATTAAAACGTTAAACCGAATGATTGAGCTTGTGCCAAGCGTTCGCACATCCGGAGAAATTACGTATCGCGGGCGCAACATTTTTGATAAATCGTATCGTGTCGAAGAATTGCGTACGCAAGTCGGCATGGTATTCCAAAAGCCTAACCCGTTCCCGAAATCAATTTATGATAACGTGGCATACGGTCCGCGTATTCACGGTATTCGTGACAAGAAAATTTTAGATGAGATCGTTGAAAGAAGTTTACGCGGTGCGGCGATTTGGGATGAGGTAAAAGACCGTTTGCATACGAATGCATATGGACTGTCTGGTGGACAACAACAACGTCTATGTATTGCTCGCTGTTTAGCGATTGAGCCAGATGTTATTTTAATGGATGAACCGACATCTGCACTTGACCCAATTTCAACATTGAAAGTAGAAGAGCTTGTGCAAGAGCTAAAGAAAAACTACAGCATTATTATCGTTACACATAATATGCAACAGGCGGCTCGTATTTCTGATAAAACGGCGTTTTTCTTGAACGGTGAAGTGATCGAATATAGCGACACAGATAAATTATTCTCGAATCCAGACGATAAACGAACAGAAGATTACATTACAGGTCGATTTGGATAAAAAATCGTGCGGGTACGCTCGCACGATTTTTTCAAAATAAAGGGGGAGTAAGCATGTCTGTACGTGAGAAATTTGATTACGATTTGCAAACGTTGCGCGATCAATTACTACAGCTCGGAAGTCTCGCTGAAATCGCATTAACGCAGTCGTTTGAAGCGTTAAAAACAAAAAATAGCGATTTAGCATTGCAAGTGCTCGAGAACGATACAAAAATTGATCTACTTGATGAGGAAATTAACGATTTTGCGATTTTACTAATTGCAAAACAACAACCTGTTGCAATCGATTTGCGCCGCATTATTGTTGCGATTAAAATTGCAACGGACGTTGAGAGAATGGCGGATTTTGCTGTCAACATTGCGAAATCGGCTATTCGAATCGGTGAACAGCCATTTGTTATTTCATTAAATAAATTAGAAAAAATGCATGAAATCGCAGTAAATATGCTTTCGTTAACGTTAAAAGCGTATTACGAAGAAGATGTCGTTACAGCGAAAAAAGTGGCTGACATGGACGATGAAGTTGATCGTTTGTACGGCGAAACGATTCGGGAATTGCTTGAGCGCACAAAAGCACATCCAGATGCGATGTCGCAAATTACTCAGCTTTCGTTTACTGCACGTTACATTGAACGTATTGCAGATCACGCGACAAACATCGCTGAAAATGTCTTTTATTTAGTCAAGGGAAGACATTACGACTTAAACGATTAAAGCAAAAGGATGTCCAACAGCGGACATCCTTATTTTGTGATTTTTTTGGTGATTTGTTCATATGACATGTCACTTGTAACAACATACGTTCCAGGGCGTAGCGCACGCGTTAATTGGTGGGTATCGAGGTATGTTAAAAATGATTGAGCATCATCAATAATGTGCGCTTGTTCAAGTCGGTTAGCAACGTCGCGACTTGCCTCTCCTTTGGCAATCGTTAACGTATAAATGTACACTTTTTCTTTTTGAGATGGTGTTGTTTTTTCAGTTTCTTTTTTTTGTTTTTCGAGTTTTTCAGCGAGTTCATTTCGTTCAGCAACGATTTGTTCATACTGCTGTTCGCTGATGATAGTATACTGTTTGTCATTCGTGTAATGAACGATAGCAAGTATCGTTGTGGCAAACAACATTCCAACCGCAAATGCACGTGTTGTCTTTCTCATCGTTCATTCCTCGCGATCATAATATTTACTTCATCTATCGGCATGTTGAGTTTGCGGGCAATTTGTTCTTTTGTCCAACCTTGCTTATGTAGATGACATATTTGTTCTTCAGTTGAAAACAACTCCATTCCGACAAGCAGCTCTTCTTCAAGCGCTTTAACTCGCTTTTTTATTTCGTACAATTGTTGCATCGTCGATAATGTGAGTTGCTCTACTTGTTCTTCTACCTCTTTTACACGATCTTTTTGAAAGAAAGAAATAAGCAATAGTATGATTGCAAAAGAAATGAGTCCAATCAATGTATATTCGATCATGTTTGTCACCCCACTTTATTATACATAGGAATGTAGCGATCATGCATCATTTTCATGTAAAATCGACAATTTTCGTATATTGTCCGCATAGTATTGTCATGATATGATGGAAAAAAGTGTGCTTTCACTTGGGGGGGATATGTTGTGAAAGCGGTCATTATGGCAGGGGGAAGAGGAACACGGTTACGTCCGTTAACTTGTCATGTTCCGAAACCGATCGTACCAATTATGAATAAACCTGTGATGGCGTATAGTATTGAATGGTTAAAACATCACGGAATTACGGATATTGCTGTAACCGTTCAATATTTAAGTGATGAAATTATTGAATATTTTGGTGATGGACGTCGATTCGGTGTACATCTTCATTACTTTGAAGAGACGACGCCCCTTGGAACGGCAGGGAGCGTAAAACATGCTCAGTCTTTTTTAGACGATACGTTTGTTGTTATTAGTGCAGATACGTTGACGACAATTCATTTACAGCAAGCAATCAATTTCCATTTTTCCAAACAAGCATTAGTTACCGTTCTTATGCACCACGAAGCGACTCCTCTTTCATACGGTGGAATTGTGACAGATCGAAACGGAAAAGTGATTCATTTTGTAGAAAAACCAAAATGGAATGAAGTGTGCAGCGATTTAGTCAATACAGGCATTTACATTTGCGATCCAGCGATTTTTAATTATATGCCTGAACATCCACCTTACGATTTTAGTCAACATATTTTTCCACATCTCATTCAACAAGAGTACCCAATATACGGATATGAGGCGGATGGATATTGGTCTGATATTGGTGTCATCGAACAATATCATCAAACACATGTTGATTTACTAAATCAACGTCTCGTTTCTTCTCATTACAAAGAAATAGCTCCTGATGTATGGATCGGTGAGCGAGTGAACATTGCACAAGAGGTAAAATTAGAAGGACCGATTCTTATTGGGGACGATGTGCGCATTGATGCCTATGCAACACTCGGACCATATACGGTGGTTGGCTCACGTTCAGTTATTAGTAAATACGCATCGTTAAAGCGCTCGATTGTTTGGTCCAATGTTTATATTGATGAACATAGTGAATTACGGGGAGCAGTTGTAGCAAATGATGTGTATATCGGTAAAAAAAATGAAATATTTGATTATGCGGTCATTGGGGCAAAGTGCAAATTAAAAAATAAAGTGAAAGTGCAACATGCGGCTAAAATTTGGCCGAATAAAACAATTGCAGAAAAAACGAAAGTGAAAGGTTCAATTGTATGGGGTGAACAACGCCCAAACGTATTGTTTCGCCAAAATGGGATCAGCATGCGCGCTCATGTTGATGCTCATCCGATGTTTATCACACAGTTGGCTTCAGCATATAGCAGTCTACATGAAAAAGGAAGTCACATATTAATGGGCTATGACAATCACCCGTTGTCTCAGGCGCTCGGATCGTTGTTTGCTCAATGTTTGCATATGTACGGTATGTACACAAATGTATATGAGGGGGGATATTTGCCTGCTTTTCGTTATATTCTTTCTCATAAACAATATCGTGGTGGCGTATTTGTGACGGTGAACGAACATGATGAAGTAGTTATTGACATACACGATGAACAAGGATTTCCCATTGATTGCACGATGGAACGCGCGATTGAACAACGAATGAAACATGAACATCACATGTCAGTGGCTCAAATTGGCGAAGCAATGAAACAAAAAGAGAACGATGAAATGTATATTCGCGCATTGCGTCAAGCGATTTCTTTTTCTTCATCGGAGCGATGGAAAGTTGTCGTCGCTAGTTCTCCTTTATTGAAGCATACCATTGAACGCACACTTCTGTTGTTCGCGATAGAAGTTGTTTGGACAAAAGAGCGTGATGATGAACACATTCGGAAACTAATCGAGCAAGAACAAGCCCAATTTGCTATCGTGTTTGACTATTCAGGGGAACGTTTTCGAATGTTTGACGGGCAAGGAATCACATTGACGAAAGAAGAAATGATTTCGTTGCATGTGCTCACATCTCTTTTATTTAGCGAAACGAAAAAAGTAGCCGTTCCTGCTTGGGCACCGTCTGCGTTACACACATTAGCAGAACGGTTATATGGAGATATTGTTTATGTAAAAGATACGAGACGAGATTTTTTGCTTGCACATCATCATGAGCCGTTTCATTTTTATTTCGATGGATTGTATGCATGTGTACAACTATTGCACTTGTTAGCGATTGAACGTTGTTCGCTTCGTACCATTGTGTCGTCTATTCCAACTATTCATTTATCATGCCGTGATGTTCATTGCCCATGGGATGAACGGGCGGCTGTTATGCGTAAATTGTTAGAAGAATCGTATGACAAGCATGTAGATTTTACAGATGGCATGAAAGTATATCATGAAGATGGAGCATGGACACTCATTTTACCGAAAGTAGATGAACCAACGTTAACGATTTATTCACAAGCAGCAAATGCTCAAAAAGCAAAAGAATATACGAAATACTATATAAAGAAAATTCGGCAATATCAAAACGTATAAAATTCATATGGAAATTGTTTAAGAAAAATGATATGATGGAAAGGTGTGATTATAATACTTTTGTTTGGAGGGAAAGAACGATGCGTGTAAATATTACGTTAGCATGCACAGAATGCGGCGAACGCAACTATATTTCAACAAAAAATAAGCGCAATAACCCAGAGCGCCTCGAATTGAAAAAATATTGCCCACGAGACAAAAAAGCAACAGTTCATCGTGAAACGAAGTAAGCAGTAGGATTTTTTTCCTGCTGCTTATTTTTTTATGAAAGAGGGGGAAGGTTAATGAATAAGAAACAATTGCGGCAACAAATAAAACAACGTCTCTTACATATGACAAAAGAAGAACGCAAGAAAAAGGAGAACATCATTCACGATATATTATTTCACCAACATCTTTGGCAAACGGCACAAGTGATCGGTATTACGATCTCACAACAAATCGAAATCGATACAAAATGTATCATTGAACGAGCATGGCAAGAAGGGAAAAAAGTTGCCATTCCAAAATGCGATGTAACAACAAAACAAATGACGTTTCGCGAAATTCGTTCGTTTCAAGAAACGGAACGCTCTTTTTTCGATTTATATGAACCGATTGTGGAAGAAACGAGAGAAGTGCAAAAACATGAAATCGAGCTCCTATTTGTTCCAGGTCTTGCTTTTGTTCGTAAAGGATATCGCCTTGGCTATGGTGGGGGATATTATGATCGATATTTAGTTGATTTTCCAAACGATACAATTTCCCTTGCATATGATTGTCAAATCGTCTCTACGTTGCCGGTTGAACAGCATGACATCCCTGTCCAAATGATTATTACAAACGAAGGAATTGTTGTTTGTGAAAACGAATAATAAAACAGCATAAGCGCTTTCATATTGTACAGGAGAAAAAATTAACAAAATGTTAATAATTCATGCCTTATAAACTTTGTGAAACAGTGTACAATGTAAGTGTGAAACAGATAAACAACGCACAGATTGTAAAATGATATAAACGAAAGGTGGAAGAAATATGTCAAATAAAGTGAATCGTGTTGTTTTAGTTGGAACAGGTTTTGTCGGTTCAAGTTATGCGTTTGCGCTTTTAAACCAAGGAGTGACAGAAGAGCTCGTTTTGATTGATATTAATAAAGAAAAATCGGAAGGGGATGCGATGGACTTAAATCACGGCATGCCGTTTGCGCCATCCCCAACGAAAATTTGGTTTGGCAATTACGAAGATTGCAAAGATGCTGATCTCGTTGTGTTAACTGCGGGAGCCAATCAAAAACCAGGAGAAACACGATTAGATTTGGTTGAGAAAAACACGAAAATTTTCAAAAATATTATCGATCAAGTGATGGCAAGCGGATTTAACGGTATTTTTCTCGTCGCCACAAATCCGGTTGACATTTTAACATACGCTACATGGAAGTTTTCAGGATTGCCAAAAGAGCGCGTGATCGGTTCAGGAACGATTTTAGACACAGCTCGCTTCCGCTATTTGTTAGGTGAATATTTCGATGTGGATACGCGCAACGTACATGCTTATATTATTGGGGAACATGGTGATACGGAGTTGCCTGTTTGGAGCCATGCATTCATCGGTTGCCGCCCAATTGCCGATATGATGAAAGAAAAGCCACAATATAAACAAGAAGATTTAGATAACATTTTTGTGAATGTACGCGATGCAGCGTATCAAATTATTGAGCGAAAAGGTGCAACATATTACGGTATTGCCATGGGACTTGTTCGTTTAACAAAAGCGATTTTACAAAATGAAAACAGCGTTCTTACTGTTTCAGCTTACTTAGAAGGCCAATATGGTCAAAATGATATGTACATTGGCGTACCAGCGATCGTAAATCGCAACGGTATTCGTGAAGTTGTTGAACTACAATTGAACGAGGAGGAAAAAGAAAAATTTACTCATTCTGCAACTGTATTAAAAGATGTAATGAAACGCGTTGGATTGCAATAGGTTGTCTCATGATGAGGCAACCTTTTTATAATTTCAACACGAAAAGGGAACGGTAAATATGAGGAGGGTGATGATATTGAATGGAAAAACGTTGATCGTTGCCGTTATGGCAGGGCTCGTTCTTTATCAGTTTCGTTATCGGTTATTGAACGAAATATTGAAACGAGAAGCGGTTCAAAAACGAGTGGTACAATGGGGAATGTCCGTTCCGTTTATTCGCCAGCGCATTGTTCCTACATTATTTTTACAAAAGTACAAATAGTTGCGCTTTGTAAGAGAGTGTGATAAAAGAAGGGTATGATAGCGAAGGGAGAGGGAAGGTTGGGCATTCGCTTTGATTTTGTATATTGGCAAATGATGTTTCAATTGTTACAGATGAACTATGAAATCGTTTATTTGTCACCTGATGAGCGGGAGGTTTGGTTGCAATCTACGAGGGAACGAAAAGCGCCGCTTGTACGCCTTGTTCGCACTGATATGGATTGGGGTGTGTCATTAAAAAATGATATGAATCGCGCGCTAGTCGCTGTTGATGAATGGCGCAAGCGACAATTTCGCCGCCAACTGCAAGTCATCAACGTTTATGTCATGATGTATCCCCCTCTTGACGATTGGGAACTGTATGTTCAGCGACCATTCACGACTGGGCGAGTGCATATGCAAACATATGTGATGCATCTTTACAATATGTATGACGTCTTGCATAAGCTAAGCACGCAGTTCCATCAATCATTAAAAGTGTACGTACCTGATGATTCTCCAATGTTGCAACAAGAATTACAAACGTTTAAACAACACGTGTTATCATTTGCAGAGCGCATGTATGAAAATGAACGGCGCATATTTGAACGTGGAAAAGCGAGATTTACATATGTGTTTATTGCTTTACAAATAGTGATGTTTTTTATTTTAGAATGGAACGGTGGAAGTACAAATACGTTGACGCTCATTCAATACGGCGCAAAGTTTAATCCGCTTATTTTGCAAGGAGAATGGTGGCGCTTTTTCACCCCTATTGTTTTGCATATCGGCTTTTTACACTTGTTCATGAATACGTTTGCGCTATATTATTTAGGCCCACTTGTTGAAAAATTGTACGGCTCGTTTCGTTTTTTATTTATTTATCTTTTCGCTGGTTTTGCAGGTTCGCTTGCTAGTTTTTTATTTTCATCATCCGTATCTGCCGGGGCGTCTGGTGCCATTTTCGGATGTTTTGGGGCTTTGTTATACTTCGGAAAAGCAAAACCGCACATATTTTTTCGAACAATTGGAATGAACGTCATCACTGTCATCGGCATCAATTTAGCGTTCGGTCTCGTCGTTCCTAATATTGATAATGCAGGTCATATTGGCGGTTTAATTGGTGGGTTTTTAGCGGCAAATATCGTTCATTTCCCAAAGGAACGTGTTCGCTTTGGACAATGGTTTGCTGCTTTGTTCACAGCGGTCGTTACGCTCATTTGCTTATATATTGGTTTTCAACGACCGCCAGCAGATCAAGCACAACTTATTCTTGCGTTGTCCAAGCAATATATTGATGAACGAGAATACGGCCAAGCAGAGCAAATGTTAACACTCATTCATGAACAAGATGCTGAAGCATATAAGGCAGATTTTTTGCGTGCCTATATTCACATACAACAAAAAGATTACGATGATGCAAAACAATATTTATATGATGCCATCGAAAAAAACAACCGTTTTCATGAAGCGTATCATTATTTAGCGTTATTATATGCGGAAGAAAAAAACTATGAAAAAGCAAAACAAGCTGCAGAGCGTGCGTTGCAGCTTGAACCAAATAATGAGCAATATCAACGATTATTGCTTGAACTCGAGCAGTTGCTTTAATATGACGAGTTCTCCGTCTGCTGTTTCTGTTACGACAAACAGTTTACTGTAATCCTTTTTGATTAAAATAAGCGGAACGGTGCTACCGATTGGAGATTCAATCGAACCGTTCTGTTTTTTTATGCCTAAAAAATAATTTTTGTACAACCCTTCCCATAAGTTTCCGATCATCGTTTCCGTTTCATTTGTTGTTAAGTCCATAAATGGTTGCTCATTATATTGAACGAGCTCCGGTAAATACAAATGGTAATAATCGTCTGCTGGCAATATATTCCCCATTTGATTAGCGGTTTTATTTACGATCGTTTGCGTTTGTTTATTTAATGTGTTTGCCCATGTTTTTTGTTCGGCTGTCGTTGGTTTACGAAACGATTGAAGTGGTGCGAAGGATGAGTCGACGACGTATAATACATCCCCACTCATTTTTTGACTGCTCCGAATATCATTGTCGCTATGCAATTCTCCTTGGTGATACGAAATGGCTTGAAACAATCGACTTCCTTTTTGTTCGATCTGTTTTTGCTGAATGAGACTTTTTCCATTTTCCTTCCATTTTGTTTGTGTAGCAACAAGCCTTCCGTTAGCAAATAACAACGAAACATCTTGCCGAAGATAAGCAGTTCGATCAAGCGATGAAGTGACGATCCAATCGACGACATAGCGTGTCTCCTTCTTTTTGGGCTGTAGTGATAATTTTGTTTCGGCAGTTGTAAAGTGAACGGTCGGATCGATCGGGAAAAACATAATCGCTTCATGCGCTGGCCGTTCAAACGCTTGTATGATGATGACAAATGACAAAAGAAATATGCATATCGATAATAAACGTTTCATCTTATTCCTCCGGTCAAGCTTACATTTATAAAAAATGTATGTGCATATGACAGGAAATATGTATGAATACATTTACATGTGTCAAAGATGAATGGTAATGAATGTAAGGTAGGTGATTGGAGTGGAACGAGTATCTTCACGTCTTTCAGAAAACGTTTCATATATGAAGGAAAAGCTTGGAGTAGGGAAAAGTTTTGACGTCATTTACTTAGACGTGCATTATGCTGGAAAAGACATGGCGTTATTTATGATTGACGGATTTGTGAAAGATGACATTCTTCATTATTTAATGAAATTATTATCTGAGCTACCAAATGGCACATTAGATGAACAACCGTTAGATAAATTATTAAAAACGCATCTTCCGTATGTAGAGTTGGATCAAACAGATGATTTCGAACGGGTAATTGATGGTGTGTTGGCAGGGCCGACCGCTTTGTTCGTTGATGGAATGGCAAAAGCGATTTTAATTGATGCACGCACATATCCTGTGCGCGGGCCTCAAGAGCCAGATATGGAGCGTGTTGTTCGAGGTGCACGCGATGGATATGTGGAAACGATTGTATTTAACACAGCGCTCACAAGACGGCGCGTGCGAGATCGTTCATTACGAATGGAATATATGCAAATTGGTCGCCGTTCAAAAACGGATGTCTGTGTTTGTTATATTGAAGATATTGCGAATTCACACATTGTGGAAGAAGTGAAACAGTCATTAGCCAAAATTGATACAGACGGCTTGCCAATGGGGGAAAAAACGGTAGAAGAATTTATTTCAGGCAGGCACTTCAACCCATATCCTGTCGTTCGTTATACAGAAAGGCCAGATACGGCTGCAGCTCATTTATATGAAGGACATGTTCTCATTTTTGTCGATGGGTCTCCGAGCGTGTTAATTACACCTGCAACATTTTGGCATCATCTGCAGCATGCAGAAGAATATAGAAATAAACCAATTGTTGGTGCATATTTGCGCTTTGTTCGGTTTCTTGCGGTATGGCTATCGATTTTTTTATTACCGCTTTGGTATATGTGGATGAAAACACCAGAGCTCGTGCCACATGCATTATCGTTTGTCGCAAAATCAACGGAAGGGAATATTCCGTTGTTTGGACAAATTTTACTGATCGAATTTGGATTAGATATGTTGCGAATGGCAGCTATTCACACCCCATCTGCCTTAGCGACAGCACTTGGGCTTGTTGCAGCATTGATGATTGGTGGAATTGCGGTTGAGGTTGGCTTATTTTCTAACGAAGTCATTTTATATTTTGCGATGGCGACGATCGGGACGTTTGCGACACCGAGTTATGAGCTAGGACTAGCCAATCGGCTCGTTCGCCTCGCTTTGCTCGTTGTTACAGCATTATTTGGTGTCATTGGCTACGTTGTTGGTATTACTGCATGGTTAGTTATGCTTGCTCGCATGCAATCGTTTGGCGTCCCATATTTATGGCCGTTTATTCCGTTTTCATATCGCGGAATGCGCGATGTGCTCATCCGTTCCCCAATTCCGTTAAAAAATCGACGACCGACTGTCTTGCATCCGAAAGATCCGGATCGATAAAATGTGAAAAATGTCGCAAAGTCATTGTTCAGTTCTTGACGCCCTTTTGTTTTCTTTATACATTTAGAATATGAAGATTGAAAACGCTTATACACGATAGGTGAAGAAAATGAAATCTGTATATGATGTACAACAATTGCTAAAAAAGTATGGAACGATTATTTACGTCGGTGACCGTCTCGCTGATTTGGAATTGATGGAAGACGAACTGAAAGAATTATTTCAAGCGCAGCTCATTGACGTAAAAGATTATCAAATGGCGCTTCTTATTTTGCGTCATGAAGCACAAATCGAACGAGAAAAAAGAGAAAAAGGGATGAAAGAACAATGGAACAATGGTTAGTTGGCGTAGATTTAGGCGGAACGACAGTCAAATTAGCATTTGTGAACATGTATGGGGAAATCATTTGTAAATGGGAGATTCCAACGGATAAATCCGAACAAGGGAAACATATTACAACACACATTGCAAAAGCGATTGATGAAAAGTTACGTGAATTAGATGAATCAAAAGAACGGTTGATCGGCATTGGCATCGGTGCACCAGGACCTGTTAATATGGCGACAGGAGATATTTATGAAGCAGTAAATTTGGGATGGAAAAACTTCCCTTTGAAAGATCGGTTGGAAATGGAAACAGGTCTTCCTGTCGTTGTTGATAACGATGCGAACATTGCCGCCATCGGAGAAATGTGGAAAGGGGCGGGCGATGGCGCGAAAAATTTAATTCTCGTCACGCTTGGCACAGGTGTTGGTGGCGGTGTGATCGTAAACGGCCAAATCGTGCACGGAACAAACGGCGCTGGTGGTGAAATTGGTCATATCACATCCATTCCAGAAGGAGGGGCTCCTTGTAATTGTGGCAAAACAGGATGTTTAGAGACGATTGCTTCAGCAACAGGTATTGCACGTATCGCGACAGAGCGCTTGCAACAAACCGATGAGCCAAGCCGGTTGCGCGACGTATGGAAACAAACAGGAGCCGTTACGGCGAAAGATGTATTTGATGCCGCGAAAGAGAATGATACGTTAGCGCTACAAATTGTTGATGAAGTGACGTTTCATCTTGGTTTAGCGCTTGCTCATTTAGCCAACGGTTTAAATCCAGAGAAAATTGTCATCGGTGGCGGTGTATCGAAAGCAGGGAGTATGTTAGCGCAAGCGGTTGCTCGTCATTTTAAACGTTTTGCGTTCCCGCGCGTCGCTGAAGCTGCTGACATTGTTATCGCTACCCTTGGAAACGATGCGGGTGTGATCGGTGGCGCATGGCTAGTCAAAACAAATATGTTATAAAAACAGACGAAGCGCTCGTCTGTTTTTTTTTGTCGAAAATTTGTCGGAAAAAAACGTCTTGCATTTTCAGAAGAAAAGGTGTAAAACAGTCATATGTGGACGTGCGACTTGTCTATTATACCGTTTATAGTTTAAGATAACAGTTGCTTTTTTGTTAAGAAAGTATTAATATTGTTTTTGGTTAAGATAAAAAAATGTAAAAAAACGGATGTACCTCATACAACATAGAATAGACAGATGTGGATGGATTAAAGGAGGGAGAGCATATGAAAAACTACCGTTTCGTTTTGTTAACGGTATTGCTTTTATGGTTAAAGACGTATTTAGTCTATAAAAATAGTTTTGATATAAAAATTGAGTCATGGAAGCAGGAGTTTATTTTGTTCATTAGCCCGTTAAGCTTCCTGTTATTTATTTTTGGGCTTGCTTTATTTATGAGTGAGAAGCGACGCAATCGCTATATTGTCATTACAAGTTTCATTATTTCATTTGTTTTGTATGCGAACGTCATGTTTTATCGCTTTTTTAGCGATTTCATTACAATTCCTGTGCTGTTCCAAACGAATAACATGGGTGATTTAGGAAATAGTGTGTTTGAATTGATGAATGTTTCGGATATTTTCTTTTTCCTTGATGTCGCATTGCTGGCTTGGATGGCGTATAAAAAAGTGTCTATTGCGCAATACGTACCAGCGACAAAACGCTTTCGCCGCACCTATTTCCTTGCAACAGTAGCCATTGCTTTATTTAACTTAGGATTAGCGGAAACGGAACGTCCAGAGCTGTTAACGCGCACGTTTGACCGTGAAATGTTAATTAAAAACTTAGGTATATACAATTACCATGTATATGATATTATTTTACAGTCGCGCTCAAAAGCGCAACGTGCATTAGCGGATAGTAGCGAATTGGCGGATATTCAAAACTACGTTAATGCGAATGAAAAAGCGCCGAATAAAGAGTTATTTGGTATTGCCAAAGGCCGTAATGTGATCATTGTGTCGATGGAGTCATTACAAAGCTTCGTTATTAACAATACGGTGAACGGACAAGAAATTACGCCGTTTTTGAATGACTTTATTAAACAAAGCTATTACTTTGATCAGTTTTATCATCAAACAGGACAAGGAAAAACATCTGATGCTGAGTTTTTAATTGAAAACTCATTATATCCGCTCGGTCGTGGTGCGGTCTTTTTCACACATGCGACAAACGAGTATAACGCAACGCCAGAAATATTGAAAAACTATGGCTATTACTCGGCCGTTTTCCATGCTAACAATAAAAGCTTTTGGAACCGTGATGTTATGTATCAGTCTATGAAATACGATCGCTTTTTCTCAATGACTGACTATGACATCACAGAAGAAAATTCAGTTGGTTGGGGATTGAAAGATATTCCATTTTTCGAACAATCTGTGCAACATTTAAAAACGTTGCCGCAGCCATTTTATACAAAGTTTATTACATTAACGAACCACTTCCCATTTGAACTAGGGGAAGAAGATAAGATGGTTCCAGAGTACACGTCGAATAGCCGGACGTTAAACCGCTATTTCCCAACGGTTCGATATATGGATGAGGCGCTCAAAGTATTTATTGAGCGACTGAAAAAAGAAGGATTGTATGAAAATTCTATTATCATCCTTTACGGAGACCATTACGGTATTTCTGAAAATCATAACAAAGCGATGGCTCAATATTTAGGTAAGGATGAAATTACGCCATTTGATCACGTTCAATTGCAACGCGTTCCGTTGATCATCCATATTCCAGGCGTAACAGATAAGCATCCAAAAGTCATTTCAAAAGTATCAGGGCAAATTGATGTGAAACCGACATTGCTTCATTTGCTCGGAATTGATACACGCAACCAAATTCATTTTGGTGAAGATTTATTCTCAAAAGATAAGCTGGACTTCGTTGTTCTTCGTGATGGTAGCTTCGTGACAAAAGATTATGTATATACGAAAAACGCATGCTACGATAAGAAAACAGGGGTAGAAGTCGACGCGTCTCATTGTGAACCGTATATGGAAAAAGCACGTCAGGAGCTTGATTACTCCGACAAAATTGTATATGGTGACTTATTGCGTTTCTACAATAAACAACAAGAAAACAAACGATAAAGCTAGCTCTTGTGACAGAGCTAGCTTTTTTACATACATATGTACAAATGTACTGTTCATACGATGAAACAAGGGGGGAGAGCGATGTACGATTTTTCAACTTTAATGCATGATCTCGATCAATTGCGGTGTCATTCGTTCGTCCGCACGCAAGAAATTGGGCAAAGTGTGTTAAAAAAACCGATTGTTGAGTTACAAATTGGAGAAGGTGAAACATATGTGCATATGAATGCCTCGTTTCATGCGAACGAATGGATTACCTCAGCAGTTGTTATGGCATTTGTAAACGATTATGTGCAAGCGTTAAAGAATAAAAATCACCTTTTCGGATACGATGTACAACAATTGTATAAAAAGACGACATTATCAGTCGTCCCAATGGTTAATCCAGACGGAGTTGATCTCGTATTACATGGAAAAAAGGCTGCACAACATTACGAAGATGAAGTGTTGCACATAAACGAAGGAAACGATGATTTTTCGCAATGGAAAGCTAATATTCGCGGGATTGATTTAAATAATCAATTTCCTGCAAAGTGGGAAGTAGAAAAGGAAAGAAAAATTCCAAAAGCACCAGCTCCACGCGATTTTCCAGGCTCTCTTCCACTCACAGAACCAGAAGCACAAGCAATGGCTGAATTGACGATAAAGCGCGACTTTTTTAAAGTGCTCGCATTTCATACACAAGGAAAAGAAATTTATTGGGGATATGAACAATGCGAACCACTCGAAGCGGAAGAGGAAGTAAATGAATTTGCGAAATGGAGCGGTTATACACCTGTTCGTTATATTGACAGTCATGCCGGGTATCGTGATTGGTTTATTTTCAATTGGAAACGACGCGGTTATACAATTGAGCTTGGTGAGGGGGTGAATCCGCTCCCATTTTCCCAGTTCCAATCGATTTACAATGATAGCATTGGCATTTTTGTGACTGCTCTTGCCCGAACATAAAAAGACGCCAAATAGATGTTGGCGTCTTTTTAACTGGCAACTGGATATCCGTTATGAATGACAGTCATAATTGTAAACCAACCAAATACAGCAACCGTTCCGATTCCGAACAGCACACCAAGGAAATTTTTCTCACGTAATGAACGGATCGTGCCGTAAGCAGCAAGCAATGTCACTAATGTGAAAATCACGACTAAAATAACTCCTGTCGGCATAACTTCCCCTCCTTATGTACACCGATTATTCCTTTTCCATTGTAATCGTTTTTGTTACGTTTGTCGAGGTGCAAAACGTATATTGTTCGTGTACAATGAGAATAGAATATAGGAGAAAGGTGAGGAAATAAAATGAAATGGAACCGAATCCCATTAGGGCCGTTACAAACGAATGCGTATGTGCTCGTTCATGAAGATCAAACATGCTTAGTTTTTGATCCAGGTGACGAGGGGGAAAAACTCATTCATTATATTGAAACGAACGGCTGGACGCCGCTTGCGGTGTTGCTTACACATGCTCATTTTGATCATATTGGAGCGGTAGATGACATAAGAAAGCGATGGTCTATTCCTGTATATGTACATAAGCAAGAGCAACATTGGTTAACAGATCCGATGAAAAACGGCTCCTTATTGTTTATGGGAGAAGCAATTACAGTAAACGAAGCGGACGTATTGCTTGAAGGAGAACAAACGTTGACAATTGGCGATTTCTCACTTCAAGTGTTCGAAACACCAGGGCATTCGCCGGGTAGTGTGTCATACTATATCGAAGATGCTCAAGCAATCGTATCAGGTGATGTGTTGTTTTCAGGGAGTATTGGTCGGACAGATTTGCCTGAAGGGAGTTACGAACAATTGTTACAAAGTATACATCGTAAGTTGCTTGTTCTTCCTGAAGAAACGATTGTGCTATGTGGACATGGACCAGAAACAACGATTGGAGCGGAAATGGATACAAACCCTTTTTTAAATGGATTTTAGACAAAAAAATTCCCTTCTCTATACAGAGAAGGGGGTTTGGGGGATGTTTTATTTCCTATAATGGGAGGGGATATAGTTAAGCTACTACATTAACAATATAACAAATTTAACACTATGTCAATAGTGAAAAAGGGTGCGAATGAAAAAATGTTAGAAAAAATGAGAAATAAACGTTTATCGTATGCACAATATATGGAATTAACATTGTATGATGAACAGTATGGATATTATATGAGAAGAAAAGAAAAAATTGGGCGCGAAGGGGATTTTATTACGACGAGTAACGTTGGGCATATCATTGGACGTGTATTTGCAGATGTGTTTGTTCGCTTGATAGAAACGTATCATGTTCCACCGCTCATCTGTGAAATCGGTGGGGGGACAGGACGATTTGCTTACGCTGTTTTAGAACAATGGAAACGTCAATCACCTAAAACGTTTTCACAAGGACAATATATAATGATCGAAGCAAGTCCATACCATCGGGAAAAACAAGCGGAAACGCTCGCCCCGTTTATTGATTACGTTCGTATCATCTCCAGTTTTGCTGAGCTTTCTGATTCTTTTTCTGGTATTGTATTTAGCAATGAGCTATTTGATGCGTTTCCTGTTCATGTCATTGAGAAACGAGAAGGTCACATATACGAGTGCTTTATTGAAGTAGAAAACGATCAGCTTGTTGAGAAATGTGTTCCGCTTGAAAATGAGCAAATTGCTCAATATATCGTTGAACGGAATATTCAGCTCGTTGACGGACAGCGATTTGAAATTCCGTTAGCGATGAAAAAGTTTATTTTTCAGCTCGATCAAGTAATCGATAAAGCAATTATTTTTACAGTAGATTATGGATATACGGATGAGGAATGGAAACACCCAGCGCGAAAACGTGGGAGCTTGCGCGGTTATTATCGTCATCAGCTCATCGACAATGCGCTTCGTTATCCAGGTGAGATGGATCTCACCACACACATTCAATGGGACGCGTTACGATTTTATGGAGAACAAGCAGGGTGGACATATACTCATTTATGGCGCCAAGATGAATTTTTATTGCAGGCAGGCATTTTAAATCATTTGATTGCCCACCATGATCCAAATCCGTTTTCTGAGCAACAGCGTCATAATCGTGCTATTCGCTCGCTAGTCATGAGCGATATCGGCAGGGCGTTTCATGTGATGGTGCAACAAAAAAACATGAATATTCCTATTTTTACATAAAAAAGCGATGAGGTATACTCATCGCTTTTTTATTCGCCCATACCAGGAACCATCATAAAGGTTGTCCAGTACGTAAATCCGGCAAAAAAGACCGTTAAGTACGCACCGAAAATGTAAATGTACATTCTTTCTGTTAATTTTAAGTAGCTTAACAAAAGAAAGAATCCTGTTTGGCCGAGGAACAATAATGATGTTGTATGCATATGGCCAAGATAGAACATGACAGCAAAAATTCCTGTCCAAAATGACAAGACGCGGAACATACGATCCATATGTATCCCTCCTTTTCTGACCGTTTCCCTTACTTATTATAATGTACTCGAAATGGTTGTGTAAACGTTCTATTTTTTTAGAATGGCTTGATACGTACACGAATTACAGCCTGATGGCATAATTTCTTCAGTCACAAGTTCAGCGTTTGTAAATAATACTTCTAACATTCCTTTTAAAAAGGCGTTATGCATATAACATACAGAATCTGGATGTGCAAATGCGAGTTCTTTAAACGGGCAGTTGAAAATTTCAAAGTAAATTTTCCCTTGATTTTCACTGTAATGGAATGTCGGATAAAATCCAGCGGCTTCCGCTGCTTTTTGTAAAATGTCCATTTTTTCTTCCACACTTAACTGTTCAAGTGCTTGCATCGATTGGACGTGTTGTTGTACAAGTTCTTGACCAAATAACTTTCCTGTTTCATACAACGCTTGTTTTCCTGCTTCTCCAAGTTTCATCATCGCATGGATTGCAATTTTTGATAACAGCTGGTAGTCACGAAACGGAAAATGGAGCTGAATCACATCGTCAGATAGACGGTATAATCGACTCGGTCTGCCACCTTTTCCTGTTTTTTTTGTTTCCGATACAAGCATATTTACATCTTCTAGCTTTGTTAAATGAAGACGCGCGACGTTTGGGTGAATATGAAAAGCGTCAGCAATTTCTTGAACGGTTACTTCTTGATGTTTTCTAGCGATATACTGATAAATTTCATAACGAGTCGGATCAGCAAGGACGCTTGTAATTTTCAGTACTTGGTCCATTATGTCTCACTCCTATATGTTCATTCATTTACATTATAATACATGTATTTCCACAATGGAAATGCATATATAAGTCTTTTTCCCTATCTTTTTGTAACGTTCACAAAGTTTTAAAACAAATTTATATACAAATATTAAACAAATGTTATACAATATGTATAACTAAGTGGAGAGAGGAGTGTGTTGCTATGCTGACTGTATATATGCATCCGAGTTGTACATCGTGTCGAAAAACAAAAAAGTGGTTATGTGCAAACAATATTGCCTTTCATGAGCGCCATTTATTTCGTGAAACACCGACACGTGAGGAGCTATTGCACTTGTTATCATTAACGACGGAAGGGATCGATGAAATTTTAGCTACGCGTAGTCAGTCATTTAAACAACTTGGCGAAAACGTGGAGGATTGGCCTTTATCAAAAGTTGTTGAGTTGCTTGTAAAAGAACCTCGTCTTCTTCGTCGTCCGATCGTCACAGGTGGTAAACGGCTTGTTGTCGGCTATAACCCGTCAGCATTAAAAAACATTGCGAAAAAATATCGTCGTGTTTGTGTCTCATAACGTTCACCCTATGGGTGAATATTTTTTTTGAATTTTTTGCGAATGAAGCAGGAATTTGACGAAAGATGTTGAATAATCAAGGTGAAAAATAAAGAAAGGGGGATGGCATTGCAAACAATCGAGCAATTGGCGGATCGACTTATTGAGGATGCGTATATTCTTCAAGCTTCTGACATTCATATCGTTCCGCGTAAGCAAGATGCACTTGTTCAGTTTCGATTAGGGGGTATGCTCGTTACAAAAAGTGTGTTATCAAAACAGACGTGTGAACGTTTGCTTGCTCATTTCAAGTTTCTCGCTGATATGGATATTGGTGAACGTCGCCGCCCGCAAAGCGGAGCAATGGAAATGAACGTTGCCCACACAACTGTCCATCTTCGTTTATCGACATTGCCTACGATTTATGATGAAAGCTTAGTTATCCGTCTGCTTCCGCTACACTCATTTCTTCCGCTCAAACAACTCGCGCTATTTCCTTCGACCGCAAAAAAGTTGCTTGCGCTATTAAATTATTCCCATGGGCTGATGATTTTCACAGGACCAACAGGATCCGGAAAGACAACAACGTTATACAGTTTGTTAAACGTATGTCGCCATCATTTTCAACGAAATGTCATTACGTTAGAAGATCCGGTTGAAAAGCGGGCGGAAGATGTGTTGCAAGTACAAGTAAACGAAAAAGCTGGCATTACGTATGCTGCAGGGTTAAAAGCGATTTTGCGACACGATCCAGATGTGATTATGGTAGGAGAAATTCGTGATGCCGAAACGGCACGAATAGCTGTACGCGCAGCGCTTACGGGACATCTTGTGCTAACGACGATGCATACGAAGGATGCGGTTGGAGCGATTTATCGTCTTCTTGAGTTTGGTGTACCATTTCAAGAAATGGCGCAAACGTTAGTCGCTGTGACAGCCCAACGTCTTGTGCAATTGAAATGTCCGTTTTGTGAAGCGGAGTGCTCACCTTTTTGCCGACAGTATCGACCTGTTCGTCGAGTCGGTGTTTATGAATTATTATACGGAAGTGAACTGGCACAAGCGATGCGGGCAGCGAAAGGGGAGCAAGCGACATACGTGTATACTCGGTTAAAAGATGTGATTAAAAAAGGCATTGCGCTCGGTTTTTTACACGAGCATGTCATTGAAAGTTGGTTGTTAGATGAAGCGACGTCGTAATTGGTCGTTACAAGAGCAAAGTTCGTTTTTCATCCAACTTGGAAAATTGCTCAGTAAAGGGTATTCGCTTGCTCAGGCGATTGAGTTTTTACAAATTCAGCAACCTGTAGTAAAACAAAAAGATTTAGATGATTGCATGCAAGCATTGCGAGCCGGTGTACCGATTCATGAAACTTTTTCACGCATGCAATTTCATTCTCATCTTTTAGGATATATATTTTTCGCTGAACAACACGGCCAACTTGCTCACGGGTTTATTGAAGCGGGGGAAATCGGACAAATGCGGGCACATTACGTTGAGCAAGTGAAGCGTATGTTACGCTACCCATTGTTTCTTTTTAGTTTTTGTATCGCCATGTTTTTCATATTTCAACAAGTGTTAGCTCCGCAGTTTTCTCATCTTCTTTCTTCATTTCATGCTCGTTCTGCTTTTTCTACGTTCATTTTTTCTGTTGCGGTATGGCTTCCTCGCATTTTTTCTATTGCGCTCATCGTGTTCATTTTCTTCGTATTGTTTTACTTTTTTGTCGTTCGTTCATGGCCTATTTATAGACAAATGAATCTATTTATGAACATCCCAATTGTTCGCTCGTGGATCGTTTCTTTTCATACGCAAGTATTTTCATTGCAATTAAGCCATTTGTTGAAAGGGGGACTATCGATTTATGAGGCGATCCAAATTTTTGAGCATCAATCTCACCTTCCATTGCTGAGAGAGGAAGCGAAATTGATGAAACAACAGCTATGCGCAGGTGAAAAATTAGATGAAATCATCGAACAGCGGAAATATTACGAGAAGGAACTACCTTTCGTCATTCGTCACGGTCAGTCGAATGGAGAATTAGTTCAAGAATTATTGCATTATAGTCAGTTTTCATTGCAAAAACTAGAAAAACGTCTGAAGAAAATGATATATATCATTCAACCACTGTTGCTTAGTTTTATTGGTATTTTCGTTATTCTCATGTATATGGCGATGCTATGGCCCGTTTTTCAATTGTTAAATCACATATAATGGGGGATGTATATGCGAAATGAGAAAGGGTTTACATTAATTGAAATGTTAATTGTGCTAATGGTTATCACAATTTTAATTTTAATTACGATCCCAAATGTGACAAAACATAACAGCATGATTAACAACAAAGGGTGTTCGGCTTTTATAAAAATGGTTCAATCCCAAGTGAAAGCATACGAAATGGAGCACGGTACAATCCCGACTGTGCAACAATTAGTAGATGGAAAATATATTGAGAGCAACCGTTGCCCAAATGGAAAAGAGATCGTTATTACAAATGAAGGAGACGTTTTAGAAGGTGAATGAACGAGGGTTTACGCTTGTAGAAATGTTGATCGTTCTTTTTATTGTCACAACGATCATGGTTTTTACCGTTCCACCGCTTCAACAAACGTTAGCTGAGCGGCAGTTACAATATTTTTTAGAACAGTTTAGTAACGATATGTTATACGCTCAACAATATGCCATCAGCCGAAAAAAGACGGTAGCGATTATGTTTTATTTCGATACATGTCGCTATCAAGTGAAAGAAGGTGGGACGTTTGGGAAGGAATTAATCGCTCGTTCCTTCCCTTCCCCTTTTCAATTTCAAATGGCTACACTATCTCCACCGTTGTTTTATTATCCAAATGGCAATATCAATAAGGCGGGAACATTGCTTGTTGCGTATGGAAGCAAAAAATATAAAATCGTTTTTCAATTAGGGAAAGGGCGATTGTATGTACAAAAATTGTAACGGTTTTACATTTTTTGAACTGCTTATTTCGCTTAGTGTGTGGAGCGGGGTAATCGTTATGATCATCGCTCATTGGACAATCATTATGATAGAGCGAGAAAACAAAAAAGCGGAAACGATCGCCAATCAAATTTTATATGAGGTGATGATGAACGAGCAGATTGGAAACGAAACGGTCGTGGTGCGAGGTACACATACATTTTCACTGTTTATGCGTTCAAATGAGCAATGTGTGCGCTGGGAAGATAGGTTGAAACGAACAAAAGAAAGATGTGAGTCGTTAGGACAATGATTCAAAAAGAGAAAGGATTCACATTAATCGAAATACTCATGTCTCTTACCGTTTTGTTCATCATTTTATCTTTATTGACACCCGCATTTCATCTAGCAGCAAACTATACAGCCAAACGTGGAAACTTTCACTATTTTGAATGGCTTGTTTTTATTCAACAAGCAAAAATGGAACTAAGGGAATCGAAAGATGTTCGTATATACGGAACGACGATTCAATTCGATAAATGGACAGGGGAGCGCGTAACGTATGAAAAGTACGGAACGATCATTCGTCGACGTGTGAATGCTACCGGTCATGAAATTATGCTTCAGTTTATTCAACAAATATCATATGAAAAAGAGGGAGCAGGCATCCGTATTCGTGTATTGACAGACAAGGGGGATGCATATGAAGCGTTCATTCCATCTTTTCGTTCGCTTGAAACATGAACGGGGAGTTGTTTTTCCCTTTACCGTCATGTGTGCGTTATTCATGAGCGCTCTTTTTTTGCATGCTGTTGCATTGTATCATACAGAAATACAATTTTTTGAAGAAGAAAAGAAATGGTACGAAGCAGATTACTTAATGAAACAAGCGCTTATTTATGTGAAACAAACGCTTGCCAGTACACCAGAAAACGTGTCATCATTAACCCAAACGGTTTCATTTGTTCATGGGCAAGCAACATATCGTGCAACACGTATTGAGTCTGATGTATGGTCTGTAACTGTATCGTGCATAACGAATGCACAATTTCGTTACGACGTCCAATTTCAATTCAATGCTTCAACAAACAACATATCAGTGTGGCGAGAAGTATACTAGAAGGGAGAGGGAACATGAAAGCGATTTATTTAACAGGATTTATGGGAGCAGGAAAGACGACAGTTGGTAGACGTTTAGGAGAAGTATTGCAATTGCCTGTGATCGACACAGATGCATATATTGAACAGCAAGTCGGAAAAACGATTACAAAGATTTTCGCAGAAGAGGGGGAAGAGACGTTTCGAGCGTATGAACGAGACGCATTAAAGAAGCTTCCAAAGGAACATGTGATTATTACAACAGGTGGCGGGATTGTCATTCAAGAAGAAAATCGTCAATTTATGCGCGAGCATGGAATCGTCATTTATTTGCATTGTGAGCTACATGAATTGTTTCGGCGTTTAGCTGATGATGAGACCCGACCGTTACTGATGGGAAATAAACAAAAGCAAATGAAACAGCTATTTGAACATCGTCTTCCGTTTTATCAAGAAGCGCATATGACCATTGATACAACAAATCGCACAATAGATGACATCGTAGAAAACATCGTCTCCTTGCTTAAAACACCTCGTTTTTGACGATACTAGCATCGAGGTGATGAACGATGGCAGGAAACGATTATGTGAAATTTATGACCGAACAAGTCGTAAAATATTTAGACCAACCGAGAGACGAACGAAAAAAACAAAGACAACAAAAAAAGGAGTTTAAAAAACAACAAAAGCAACCGTTTTTATATCGCTGGTTCGGCGTCATTCCGTATGCTGTTATCCTTTTATTCAAGCGAAAATAAGGCTTATGTCAGCCTTATTTCGCTTGCAAATAAAATAATCCGCCATTGATAATGGATATGTGAATTCTCGGTTCGTACCTTTGTCGCAATGCTTCTTTTTCTTTTTCATATTCTTCTCGTTTTTCCTCTACGCCTTCGTAAAAATGTTGCAATAATGCTAGTTCTTCTTTCCAGCGTGCTCGCGCTTCATCCGCCCAATGATGTGTTTCAGAGGAGATGAGACGCTCCACAAAAGCTTCAAGCCGGGCAAGTCCGCTCAGCGGTTTAATAAGTGGAGAAATGGTAAAACAGTAATCAGGGACTGTTGCCGCCCACTGTTTTCCTTTTAACACGTCGTAAAATGATTCAATAATCGTTCCACTAATGAGATGAATACCTAACGATAATAAACGATCTTGTTTTCGATCACACTCATAAGAGAGCAATATGTTTGTATGAAGCCACGGATGAAGCGCAACAGAACGTTCACATACTTGTTCATAAAGGCGAACGAATCGACCGTTCATTTTGGCGATTGAAAAAATTTGGTGAAGCCGCGGTGAACCGAAATGAATATATTCCCCTTCTTTTGTAGCTGATTGTCTCGTCATAAGCGATAATTGCAGTGGTTCACCTATGGCTCCGATGCGTTCAACATAATGCCAATAAAAAGGACGATTCATTAATTGTTTATCCATATCGACGGTAAGTTGAACGCGTATGTGGTCATCACTACGTTCTAAAATTGGGCAATGGGTAGCGGTAAAAAAACGTTCGAGAAAAGATTGAATGTCATGTTGCTGCATGGACACTATCCCCCATGTTCGTAAAAATTTCTACAAAATTTTGCATTTTAATTTTTAGTTCCCCTTCACTTTTGGACTGGGCGATTATACGTTCTAAATGATTTGAAAATGTAGGAGATTGTAATTTCATTAAAATATCATCTAACTCACCAACGACTCGTTCAAATAGTTGAATTTTTTCGTACAATAACGTAAACATATGTTCTTCGACCGTATTGCGCACGACAAAATTATAAATGTGGACATCTTTCGTTTGTCCGAGACGGTGGACGCGCCCGATTCGTTGTTCAAGACGCATTGGGTTCCATGGTAAGTCGTAGTTGATGACATGATTACAAAATTGTAAGTTAATTCCTTCTCCTCCTGCTTCAGTCGCGATTAACACTTGCGCGCGATGTTGAAACAACTCTTTCATCCAATCTTTTTTACTTCGTTTAAATCCACCGCGAAACGGCACAGAAGAGATGCCATGTTGTTTAAAAAACCATTGCAAGTACAACTGTGTGGCGCGGTATTCTGTAAATACAATAACTTTATCGTTTATTGTTTGAATGAGTTCTAACGCTTTTTTCGCTTTTGCGTGGTCGGTGATGTCGTTCATTGTTTGCAACAATGCCCCGATTGTCGTTTCAAGATGCGGTTTTTGTTCAAGCATGTTCTTTAGCGTGCAAAAAAGCGCTTCTTTGCTGCTACATATTTCACGCAACAATGTCATATGTGACAGCGATGTATCTGAAAAATGAGTCTTCAACTGTTGAATCGTTTCATATACATTTCGCTCCGCTTCCGAGAAATCAATAAAAAACGTTTCAACGTGCCGTTTTGTCCACTCAATACCTGTATCATGGCGACGATGACGAATCATTACTTTGCGAATGAGCTCTTTTAAATGGGCATCATCGTGTAATGTCCGCAATTTTCCATACTTTTTTTGAAATTGTTCGGCATTTCCTAAATGTCCTGGTTTCAGTAGAGAGACAAGATGAAAAATTTCCTCTACACGATTTTGAATCGGTGTTGCTGTCAATAGCAAACAAAACTTTTTTTTCAGTCCTTGAACAAATTCATAGTTTTTTGTTTTATTGTTTTTTAACTTATGTGCTTCGTCAATAATGACCATATCGTACGTTTGTCCATAAATGATGTCTCGGTGTGGTTGTTTTTTTGCCGTATCAATGGATGAAACAACAATGTCACATTGTTCCCATACGTAACTTTTCCTTTGGGCAACAGCAGGAATAAAAAATTTCTCGTTCAATTCTTGCACCCATTGTGACACGAGAGAGGCTGGAACGAGAATAAGTGCCTTCTGCACAAGTCCACGAATCATATACTCTTTTAAAATCAATCCTGCTTCAATCGTTTTCCCGAGTCCAACTTCATCAGCTAAGATGGCTTTTCCGTTCATTTGTTCAACGACTTGACGGGCAACGTCGTATTGATGGGGTAAAATGGTGACATGTGGTAAATGATTTGGCGCTTGTAGCCCATCAAATTGAGGGATAGCTAACGATTTCGTTGCTTCAAGCGCCAACTCATATAATTCCCAATTTGACCACGGGCCGTCACGTTCAATACGTTTGGCAAATTCATCTTTCCAGCTTCTCTCCCAATGCATGGTGATGTTCATCAAGCATCCCTCATTTTCCGAACATTTTTGTTTAAAACTAAATAAACTTACGTATTTTATTTATAAAAAGGTATTGCGACAAATGAGAAGTTATAAGATAATAAAAAACGTAGGAAAGTTTGTAAAATTGTTTCATCCTATTTCGCGCAGGAGACTCCCACTTCAACGACCAAAGAGAGTAAGTGGGAGAGGAATGCGCGTTCCCCCTTTCTTTTGTGTATGAGATAATAAAGGCGTGGAGAAAACCGTTAAATAAAGGCACTCCAATAACTGCTACTCGATGTATGGAGTTGGTTACAGGAAACGTTGTAACCGTAAAACATCGAGCGTATGTCCGTCTGTTGTGTGTGGAAGCCAAGTACTGCCAACAGACACACCGAGAGAATCGGTAACGATGCAGGCATGACCTGCGTCGTTGGGTAGTCGTCAACCTGCCCCTGATGCAACCCCAAGTCAAGGAAGGAGGACGAAGTCCGTTTGCACTTCTGGGGAGTTGCAAGCCCCCGCTTCAAGCGTTAGCTAAGTGGGGGTAGTTGACTGGTGTGTTTACACGTAGTGTGGCACAAAAACGACAATTGTATACGGGCGGATGAGAACAAGGGGAGAGACTACAGCACGTAGCGCCGAAGGAGCAAGTGGCAACACGAATCTCTCAGGCAAAAGAACTCTTGTTTGACGCAGCTCTGGAGAGCGTTCACAAACGTGAACCACCCACGAGGACACCTAATTACTCTTAGGGAAACTTTCAGGTGAAAGGACAGAGACTACCATATGACAATATGGGGGTCGTCTGTCTTTTTTTATGAACAAGGAGGGAGCATATGTTACAAAGAACACCGCTATTTCCTCTGTATGCAGAGTATGGCGCAAAAACGATTGATTTTGGTGGCTGGGAGTTGCCTGTGCAATTTTCTAGCATTAAAGAAGAACATGAAGCTGTACGAACGCGTGCAGGGTTATTTGATGTGTCCCATATGGGCGAGTTTGAAGTGAAAGGAAAAGATAGTCTTGCTTTTTTACAAAAAATGATGACAAACGACGTTGCGAAGTTAACGGACGGTCGCGCCCAATACACGTTGATGTGTTATGAAGATGGGGGAACCGTTGATGATTTACTTGTTTATAAAAAAGCGGACGATCATTATCTTCTTGTCGTAAACGCTGCCAATATTGAGAAAGATTTTGCTTGGCTTTCTGAGCATGTTGTTGGGGATGTCGAACTTGTCAATATTTCAAACGATATTGCGCAACTTGCGCTACAAGGCCCACTTGCAGAAAAAGTATTACAGCAATTGACGACGGTCGATTTATCTACGATGAAGTTTTTCGCTTTTGCAGATCATGTTGATGTTGCAGGAGTTCAAACGCTTGTGTCCCGAACAGGATATACAGGAGAAGACGGATTTGAGCTATATTGTCGAGCAGAAGATGCCCCAACGCTTTGGCGCACCATTTTAGAAGCAGGAAAAGAAGAAGGGGTACTTCCATGCGGGCTCGGTGCACGCGACACGCTTCGTTTTGAAGCATGCTTGCCGCTATATGGACAAGAACTGGCCAAAGATATTACCCCAATCGAAGCAGGGCTTGGATTTGCAGTAAAAACGAATAAAGATGTCGACTTTTTCGGAAAAGAAATATTGAAGAAGCAAAAAGAAGAAGGAGCGCCACGGAGACTTGTCGGAATCGAAATGATTGACAAAGGCATTGCGCGTCACGGATATGCGGTGTATGTCAACAATGAGCAAATTGGCTTCGTCACGACCGGAACACAATCGCCAACGCTTAAAAAAAATATCGGACTAGCGCTTATTTCTACTGCGTTTTCGTCACTTGGTACGGAAGTGGAAGTAGACGTTCGTGGGAAGCGGTTAAAAGCAAGAGTGGTGGCAACACCGTTTTACAAGCGTACAAAATAATGTGAGGAGAGAGAGTTATGCTTCATCGTTATTTGCCGATGACAGAAGAAGATAAGCAGCAAATGTTACAAACGATCGGGGTACAGTCCATTGATGAATTGTTTTCTGACATCCCGGAAAGCGTCCGTTTTCAAGGAGAGTACAACATTAAGCCGGCAAAATCAGAACCGGAGTTAATGAAAGAATTAATGGCATTAGCGGCAAAAAATGCGGATATGAAGACACACACGTCGTTTTTAGGGGCAGGGGTGTACGATCATTACATTCCGACGATTGTGGATCACGTCATTTCACGTTCCGAGTTTTATACGGCATATACACCGTATCAACCAGAAATTTCGCAAGGGGAATTGCAAGCCATTTTCGAGTTTCAAACGATGATTTGCGAGCTAACAGGCATGGATGTGGCAAATTCATCGATGTACGACGGTGGAACAGCGCTAGCAGAAGCAGCGTTATTAAGCGCGGCGCATACGAAAAAGAAAAAAGTGTTGTTATCAAGCGCGGTGCATCCAGAATACCGCGACGTCGTGAAAACGTATGCGAAAGGTCCTGGGCTAGAGGTAGTAGAAATACCGTACAAAAACGGTGTAACGGATATTGACGCCCTTCAAACAGAAATGAACGAAGATGTGGCATGTGTCATTGTACAATATCCGAACTTTTTCGGACAAATCGAACCGCTAAAAGAGATCGAGCCAATCGCTCATGCGCATAAAGGAATGTTCGTTGTCGCCAGCAATCCGCTTGCATTAGGGGTATTAACGCCGCCAGGCCAATTCGGGGCGGACATCGTCGTTGGCGATGCGCAGCCGTTTGGTATTCCAACGCAATTTGGTGGCCCGCATTGCGGCTATTTTGCGGTGAAATCAGCGCTCATGCGCAAAATTCCGGGACGTCTTGTCGGACAAACGACAGACGAAGAAGGTCGCCGAGGTTTCGTCTTGACATTACAAGCGCGCGAGCAACACATTCGCCGCGACAAAGCAACATCGAATATTTGCTCGAACCAAGCGTTAAACGCGCTTGCAGCGTCGGTGGCGATGACTGCGCTTGGTAAAAACGGGGTAAAAGAAATGGCAACGATGAATATTCAAAAAGCACACTATGCAAAAGAGGCGTTTGTTAATCATGGATTTGATGTCGTATTTACAGGACCGTTTTTCAACGAGTTTGTCATCCGCATGAACAAACCGATAGCAGAAGTAAATAAAAAGCTATTGGAAAAAGGAATCATTGGTGGCTATGATCTCGGGCGTGATTATCCAGAACTACAAAATTGTATGTTAATTGCAGTGACGGAACTACGCACGAAAGAAGAAATCGACACGCTTGTAAAAGAATTGGGGGATTGTCATGCATAAAGACCAACCGCTTATTTTTGAATTAAGTAAGCCAGGGCGAATTGGGTATAGCTTACCGAAGCTAGACGTGCCAGCCATCGATGTTGCACAAGTCATTCCAACCGATTACATTCGTCAAGAAGCACCTGAGCTTCCAGAAGTGTCGGAGCTTGATATTATGCGTCATTATACAGCGTTGTCCAAGCGCAATCATGGGGTCGATTCCGGCTTTTATCCGCTTGGATCTTGTACGATGAAATACAATCCGAAAATAAACGAAAATGTTGCTCGCTTCGCTGGATTTGCTCACATCCATCCGCTTCAGCCGGAAGAAACGGTGCAAGGAGCGCTTGAATTAATGTATGACTTACAAGAGCATTTAAAAGAAATTACTGGAATGGACGCGGTAACGCTACAGCCAGCTGCAGGTGCGCATGGGGAATGGACAGGACTCATGATGATTCGCGCTTATCACGAAGCAAACGGCGACTATCACCGAACGAAAGTCATCGTTCCCGATACGGCGCACGGAACAAATCCTGCATCGGCGACGGTTGCCGGCTTTGAAACGGTGACGGTAAAATCGACCGAAGAAGGGCTTGTTGACTTAGACGATTTACGCCGCGTTGTCGGTCCAGATACCGCAGCGTTAATGCTCACCAATCCGAATACGCTCGGTCTTTTTGAAGAAAATATTTTAGAAATGGCAGAAATTGTGCATGCTGCAGGCGGAAAGCTGTATTATGACGGGGCTAACTTGAATGCGGTGTTAAGCAAAGCACGCCCTGGCGATATGGGCTTTGACGTTGTGCATTTAAACCTTCATAAAACGTTTACCGGTCCACACGGTGGCGGTGGCCCTGGCTCAGGTCCTGTCGGCGTGAAGGCGGATCTCATTCCGTTTTTACCGAAGCCAACGGTGGAAAAGGGAGAAAACGGCTACTATTTCGACTACGATAGACCACAAGCGATCGGGCGTGTGAAGCCGTTTTATGGCAACTTTGGCATTAACGTTCGTGCGTATACGTATATTCGTTCGATGGGGCCAGATGGCTTAAAAGCAGTGACAGAATATGCGGTATTAAACGCCAACTATATGATGCGCCGATTGGCTGAGTATTACGACTTGCCATACAACCGTCATTGCAAACACGAATTTGTTTTGTCAGGAAAGCGACAAAAGAAATTAGGGGTACGTACGCTTGATATTGCGAAACGTCTCCTTGATTTCAGCTACCATCCACCGACAATTTATTTCCCGCTCATCGTCGAAGAGTGCATGATGATCGAGCCGACCGAAACTGAGTCAAAAGAGACGCTTGATGCATTTATTGATGCGATGATTCAAATCGCAAAAGAAGCGGAAGAAACGCCAGAAATCGTCCAAGAAGCGCCACATACAACGGTCGTCAAACGTTTAGATGAAACGACGGCTGCTCGCAAACCAATTTTGCGTTATTAAGAAAAGCGCAAAGCGCCTGCCTATCGGCGAAGAGCGCACAAGCCCCACCGAGGAGGCTGTCGCCGCCGCAGTGTGGGGCGGAGCGACTCGAGCCGATGGCGCTTGGAGCTAGACAGCTCCCTACCTAATCACGTGTATGCTTTCTTTTTCTTAAATAAACGAGGTGCCAGGCGTGTAGGCTTGGCACCTTATTTTTTCTTTACTTTTCCTGTCCACATTTTAAATCCGCCTTTTAAATGGTATAAATCCCGATAGCCGTTGCGATACAACATTTGTGCCGCGCGACTGCTACGTATTCCGCTTTGGCAATATAAGTAAATTGGTTGATCTTTACGCAATTCTTTCATGCGTAAACGTAATTGAGAAAGCGGAATGTTACGAGCTCCTAAAATATGACCTGCCGCGTATTCATCGGGTTCGCGAACATCGATGAGTTGTGCTTTTCGATAGCCTGCGCGAAACTCTTCTTCCGTCAACGTTTGAACGATTCGCTTTTGGTAAAAGTATGTAATGACCGCGTACACAATAATTGCTCCGAGAATAATAAGAGCGATTGTCATGATGCCCCTCCTTTTTTTCATCGTTGCCATGTCTATTATATAAATGTTTTAGGCAAGAAGCAAAGCATTTTCCATTGACTTATTATGTTTGTTACACTATAAAATGATAGAGGAAAGGGTGGAGTAGATGGAAAAAGAAGTATGGCGTTTTATTGACTCAGGCAATTGTTCTCCAGCGTTTAATATGGCGCTTGATGAAGCGTTGTTAGAATGGCATAGCGAAGGAAAAATTCCGCCGACGATTCGGTTTTACGGTTGGAATCCACCGACGCTTTCGATTGGCTATTTTCAAAAAGTGGAAAAAGAAATTGATATGGAAGCGGTCAAAAAGTATGGTCTTGGTTTTGTTAGACGTCCAACCGGGGGACGCGGTGTGCTTCATGACCAAGAGTTGACGTATAGCGTTATCGTGTCTGAATCGCATCCAGCTATGCCACAAACGGTGACGGAAGCGTATCGTGTCATTTCACAAGGCATTTTAGAAGGATTTCGCTTTCTAGGGCTTGATGCGTATTTTGCGGTGCCAAAAACAGAAGAAGAAAAAGCAGATTTAAAAAATCCGCGCTCGGCTGTTTGTTTTGATGCACCGTCTTGGTATGAGCTCGTTGTCGAAGGAAGAAAAGTGGCAGGAAGCGCTCAAACGAGGCAAAAAGGAGTCATTTTACAACACGGATCGATTTTATTAGATTTAGACGAAGACATGCTTTTTAGTCTATTTAAGTATCCGAATGAAAGAGTGAAAGAACGATTAAGGCAAAACTTTAAAAACAAAGCAGTCGCCATTAATGAATTAACGGATCGAAACATTACGATCAATGAGGCAAAAGAAGCGTTTTTCAAAGGATTTGAAAAAGGGTTAAATGTTCAGCTTGAACGATATGAATTAACAGATGATGAGCTTTTCTACGTTCAGCAACTAGCGAAAAACAAATACGAAACAGATGAATGGAATTTTAAACGGTAAATTTTTCTCTTGACAAATAAAAAATGCTTGACTTAATTATCAATATGTAGTATATGATTTTTAAAAAATCATACTATATATTGATTTTTTTATTGATTATTGTTGTCGATATATGGTAGTTTAATATAGTAAGATTATGTTGGTAGAGGAGAGGTAAAAAAATGACGGTTGCGTTTTCTGAAAAAATGACGGTGAATGTGGACAAGTTGAACGAAGATATTCGTCTCTTTCCACAAGTGCACCCGATTACCCCTGAGATGCACATTACATATAAGGGTGTGTCGCGTTTAGTGATGCTTGATCGCTATTCGTTTAAAGATACGGAAAAGTTGACGTTAAGCGTTGGGGACTTTGTCGTTTTAACGGTAAAGGAAGATCCGAAGTTTCCAGCGCGTGGCCTTGGATTTATCGTTGAGTTGGACTGGGAAAATAAAAAAGCACACGTGCTCGTTGAAGAAGAATATCGTCATGTGTTGGAAGGAGACGAAGCGAAAACAGGCGTTGTTGTTCGCTCGCTCGATGTCATTGAAAAGCCACTTGAAATTTTTTATGAGCAAATTGCAAAGCGGAACGCAACCGGGCTAGCCGCTGTTGAAAAAACAGAAGAAAAAAGAAAAGAGTGGTTTGAAAAGTTTTATGAACAGCTCGTCAGCCTGAATTTTGTTCCAGCTGGACGCGTACTGTACGGAGCAGGTTCTGGGACAGAAGTGACGTACTTTAACTGTTATGTTATGCCATTTGTGAAAGATTCGCGCGAAGGCATTTCTGAGCATCGCAAACAGGTGATGGAAATTATGAGCCGCGGTGGCGGTGTAGGAACGAACGGTTCTACCCTTCGTCCACGTAACACACTCGCGCGCGGAGTGAACGGAAAATCGTCCGGGTCCGTATCATGGCTTGACGACATCGCAAAATTAACCCATCTTGTCGAACAAGGTGGCTCCCGTTAACAGAGCGCCATCGGCGGGAGTAAAATCTCGTGAATTGCTGGAACACCCTAAAGCCAATTGAACCACAACGTAGCTGGCAACGGCAGGCGTGATGGTGTGAAAATCAATTGGATGGAACAATGGGCAACCAGCAGCCAAGCGTCTCTGGAAACAGAGATGAAGGTTCAACGACTATTGAAACTTCCTACAGCTTCCCATACAATGAATGTAATAAATAAACATGTTTGGAGTGGAGAAGCCATGGAAGGAGTAAATCGTAACGCCCGGCAACGAGGTTACGAGGCACGAGACAAAGAAGAGATGTTGGAAAAAGCGAAATATCTCCATAAAGAAGGATATAGCCAAGTTAAAATAGCTAAAATATTAGGTGTAAATAGGGGAACTTTAAGAAGATGGAATGAAGAAATGAAAATGTTTGAAATCAGAAAATGTGGGGAAGCCGGTAAGCTAGCGAACAAAAAATATGATTATAATGAAAATTATTTCTCTGATATAAAAACTCCAATATCAACATGGAGATATAAAATTGAATAGAAAATATGTGATATTCTCTTCTTTGATGATATAGTCTGATCTCCGTTCGAAAGACGGAGAGCTAGGCAGAAATGACCTAGCCCACTCAAATGAGTGAGTAACAAGTTGCGTGGCGCACAAATGATTATGTTAGCCGATTGGCATCCGGACATTATTGAATTCATCATTTCCAAAATGCAAAATCCGCGCATTTTACGCTATTTACTTGAAAATACGGAAGATGAAGGCATTCAAAAAGCAGCGAAAGAAAAATTAAAATTTACGCCACTTACTGAACAAGAACGCGCAATGTATCAAGGGATTGTTAATTATAAAAACATCCCGGGTTACGGCGGTTTCACGGAAAAAATCATTAAAGATGCGGAAGAAAAGTTGCGCACAGGTGGCACGTATAGCGTCCACAATCCAGACTTTTTAACAGGAGCGAACATTTCTGTTTGTTTAACGAAAGAGTTTATGGAAGCGGTAGAGAAAGATGAAGAGTATGAATTGCGCTTTCCAGATGTTGAGACGTATTCGGAAGAAGAAATGCGCATCTACAACGAAAAATGGCATGAAGTCGGCGATGTGCGCGAATGGGAGAAAATGGGCTATCGCGTTCGTGTTTATCGGAAAATTCGTGCGCGCGAGCTATGGAAACTCATTAACATTTGCGCAACGTATTCTGCCGAACCAGGTATTTTCTTTATCGACAACGCCAACGACATGACGAATGCAAGAGCGTACGGACAAAAAGTTGTTGCAACAAATCCATGTGGTGAGCAACCACTCGCACCTTATTCTGTGTGCAATTTAGCCGCGATTAATTTGGCAAATATGGTCGATAAAGAAAAAAAGGTCGTTGATTATGAAAAATTAAAGCGTACGGTTGAAGTTGGCGTCCGTATGCAAGATAACGTTATTGACGCAACCCCGTATTTCCTTGAAGAAAATAAAAAGCAAGCGCTTGGGGAGCGTCGCATCGGTCTTGGCGTCATGGGACTAGCTGACTTACTTATTTATTGTGAAAAAGAGTATGGCTCCAAAGAGGGTAATCAGTTAGTTGATGAGCTGTTTAAAACGATTGCAACAACGGCATATCGGGCGTCGATTGAGCTTGCGAAAGAAAAAGGAAGCTTTCCGTTTTTAGTTGGCGAAACGGAAGAAGAAACGATGAAATTGCGCGAAGCGTTTATTCACACCGGTTATATGAAAAAAATGCCGGACGATATTCGCCAAGATATTTTAAAATACGGCATTCGCAACTCGCATTTGCTGACCGTGGCTCCGACGGGTAAGTAGTTGCCCCCTGTATTTGTAAAAATACAGTGAAAACTCGGCTATATGCGGGGAAATCTGGCGTATCTCTTGCTACCTGTGCCTTGCCAGCACATGAAAGAGGTAAAAATGCAAGAGTGTTGGATTATCCTACCAGACAATCCGCAGGGAAGTCGTGGCTGACCCCTCAACGACTACACGCCGAGCAACCAAATCTCGCGACAGGAACACCTGTTCTGTTTTATAATAATCATATTAGGACAGAAAAGGAGAGATGTTCCTGTGAAGAAAAAATGTCTTAATTGCGATGAAGAAATTTATGTAAAGCCTAGTCACTTTGAAAGAAAAAAGTTTTGTTCCCGATCTTGCAAAACAGAGTATCAAAAAAAGAATCCACCATTATTTTGGAAAAAGATGAGTAAAAAAGTTAAAGTTTTTTGCTCGTTTTGTGGAGGGGAAATGCTTCGAAAGCCTTCTATTATTCAAAAAAATAATTTTTGTAATAAACAATGTAGGAGAATGTATCTAATACAGAACGCCCATCAAATTAATCAACATTTGAGAAAACGTGTCGAAAAAATTTGTGAAACTTGCGGAAAAACGTTCGATGTCCCAGAAAATCGAAAATTAAGCGCAAAATATTGTTCGAGAACATGTCTAGGCAAAGCGAACGGTGAAAGAGGAAAAGTTCAATATAAAAAGCGAATTATTGTCACATGTAATAATTGTGGCAAAAAAATCGAGAAAAAACCTTCTGTTGTTAGAAACCTTAATTTCTGTTCTGTGCATTGCATGGGTGATTATTATGAAAGAACTAGGATGTTCTCTGGAGAAAACAATGGTGCTTGGGCAGGGGGAGATATAGAATATTATGGGCCAAACTGGAGAGCTCAGCGCAGGAAGGCTAGGGAACGTGATAATTTTACTTGTCAAGATTGTGGAATAACAGAAGCTGAATATGGACGTGAATTATCAGTTCATCACATTATACCATTTAGGGCTTTCAACGGTGATTGGGAAAAGGCGAATGAATTATCTAATTTAATTACCTTATGTGAGTATCCTTGTCATCGCAAAAGACATTCACAGGAGATTTGGTTGAAGATATAGTCTGACCCATATGGCGACATATGGAGCGGGTAGCAATATCGTACCTGCCTTCTGTCCAATATGTATGGATAGAAGTAACATAAGTGAGTACCGGAACCATGATCGGCGTGTCCACAGGACTTGAACCATATTTTTCCTTTTCTTATTATCGAAGCGGCCGTCTAGGCAAGTTTATTGAAGTGAAGGCGGATATCGTTCAAGAATATTTAGATAAACATCCAGAAGCGGATCCGAACAACTTGCCGCATTGGTTTGTAACCGCCATGGACTTATCGCCAGAAGCGCATGCCGATGTCCAGTGCATTATTCAACGTTGGGTGGATTCAAGTCTCTCGAAAACGGTAAATGCCCCGCGAGGCTATACGGTTGAGCAAGTACAAAAAGTGTACGAGCGGTTATGGCGAGGCGGCGCAAAAGGTGGAACAGTCTATGTCGACGGTAGCCGCGATGCGCAAGTATTAACATTAAAAGCGGAAGAACATGCGGTTGAAGAACAACTGGAGCTCCTTCCAGAAGAACCGAAAAAACGGGCTGTTGCGCTTGTTGAAACGATTCCAGATTTACGCGCAACGGACGTCACGATCGGTTCAGAAGTCGGCAACATTTGCCCGGTATGCCGTGAAGGAACGGTCGAAGAAATCGGTGGCTGCAACACGTGCACAAGTTGCGGAGCGCAATTAAAATGTGGTTTATAATGTAAAAAGGGACGGGAAAAACCCGTTCCTTATTTTATTATGAATAATAACAAAAATTGTATTTCATCACCTCATGACAATCAAACATACTAACATTGAGGTGATCGAATGAAATCATTTATTCCTCAGCTTGTTTATTTTGAGCCCGAAGTGCTTCATTATCCGCTCGGCTTTATCGTCGCGCCAATTTACATGCATGACGGCTGGGAAGAAGGGTATTTTGAGCTATTTGAACGATTACATGCTAATTTGCGAGATGTTGACTTAACGAATTTAACGTTTGAATTAATACAACATCGCTTCACGAAACCAGCAAAAACAGTCATTCAAAAACGGTATCCGAAAACGAAGCTCGATCTAGATGAAACGAAGCGAAAATATAAATGGGGACGATACGGAATTGGAAAATATGTGTATCAAGATGAAGAGGCGAACCAGCTGAATGCCACAATTCGCTCCTACATTGCACAATTTTTTCCTGAAGCAACGATTGAATATTTTACGTAAATAGTTGTCATGCTTGGTAAACATGTTATAATCATAATGATTACGGATGTTTGTTTAGGAGGGAAACGTATGCCAACACCAAGCATGGAAGATTATATTGAGCAAATTTATATATTGATTGAAGAAAAAGGATATGCCCGTGTATCAGATATTGCCGAGGCATTGTCCGTTCATCCCTCCTCTGTGACGAAAATGGTGCAAAAACTCGATAAAGACGAATATTTAGTATACGAAAAGTACCGTGGACTTGTCCTTACACCAAAGGGCAAAAAAATCGGCAAGCGGCTTGTGTATCGCCATGAGCTACTGGAACAATTTATGCGTCTCATTGGTGTAGATGAAGAAAATATTTATCGCGATGTTGAGGGAATTGAACATCATTTAAGTTGGAATGCGATTGATCGCATCGGTGACTTAGTACAATATTTTGAAGAAGATCGGTCACGTCTTGAAGCGCTTCGCAACATTCAAAAACAGAACGAGCAAGAACAGGCATAAACGCTTGTTCTTTTTTGTTTTTTTATGCTCAACTCTTCTCGTTGTTCATACATATATGGCGAGGAGGGAAGAGGATGGAGATTGACGGTGTATTTTCAGGCGGAGGGGTCAAAGGTTTTGCGCTCATTGGAGCATATGAGGCGATTGAGGAAAGAGGTTTTCGCTTTAAACGGCTTGCTGGTACGAGTGCAGGGGCACTCATCGCTTCATTTATTGCAGCAGGGTTTACAAGTAAAGAAATATTGATCATGGATGATCTCAATTTAATGGATTTTCTCGATGAGCGACGTACGATCATTCCGTATGCATGGTTAAAATGGCTCGTCCTTTATTGGAGAATGGGGCTATATAAAGGTGAAAAGCTCGAACAATGGATAGCTGAACAGCTTAACAAAAAAGGGGTGCGCACATTTGCAGATTTGCCGCACGAACGACTGCGCGTTGTTGCTTCCGATTTAACGAATGGAACGATGCTTATTTTGCCAGATGATTTACCGAAATACGGCATTGATCCGCTTCGGTTTTCAGTCGCAAAGGCAGTAAGAATGAGCGTTGGTATTCCTTATTTTTTTGAGCCTGTGAGGCTAAAGACGGATGAGGGAAGACATATCGTCGCTGATGGTGGCTTACTAAGCAATTTTCCGATTTTTTTATTTGATGAAGAACGGAAAAAGAGACCTGTTCTTGGTATCAAATTGAGTGCAAAACAGGCACAAAAAGCAAAAAAGCAAATTAATAACGCGATTGAGTTGTATGAAGCGTTGTTTCAAACGATGCGCGAGGCACACGATGAACGGTACATTTCACGCCGCCATGAAAAAAACATTGTTTTTCTTCCTGTCAAACATGTCGTTGCGACCGATTTCTCAGTGACGGACGAAGAAAAAAAGAAGCTTATTTCGTTTGGAAAGGAACGGACAGAACAATTTTTAAAAACATGGACGTATTAAAAGAAAAAAATCGGGTCAAAAAGAGGCCCGATTTTTTTTCTTTCCTTTTTTACCTTCAATGACTGTTAAATGAGTGACGTGCTTTTTCTTTAAAGCGGTTGGGCGCGTTTGTTTTTTCGACGTCGGCTTTGTTTTTTGATGGTGGAGCTTTTTCGATTGTTTTACCGCTTTTTGATATGAGTGATTAGAGCGCTGTCTTTGCATCCATTTATATATGCTATAAAAGACAGCTACAACAAACACGATAAAAAATATTTGTTTCAACAACTGAATTGGATCGTTCCATAGTCGATAAGAAAACCCGAAAATAGCAAATACAATAAGCAACGTGATAAGCGGGAATGGGCGCCGACGCAATCGATCCACCTCCTTTATCATTACACCACTTCTTCTTGCTGTTTCGTCGCTTCTCCCTCTAACTCAAGCAACCGTTGAAATGATGCGATCGCTACTTCTACTTGATCATTAGTCGGTTCTTTCGTTGTTAATCGTTGTAACCATAAACCAGGGTAGCCAAACCAGCGTAACATTGGAACATGTCGCACCGCGTTTGTAATTTGTAATACTTCAAACGATAGTCCTAATACAACAGGAATGAGCGCTAAGCGATTTAATACGCGCACCCAAAGCGGTTCGGTTGGAACGAACATGTAAACGAATACGCCGATGATGACAGTAAATAAAATGAAGCTGCTCCCGCAACGATAATGAAGACGAGACTGTTGTTGTACATGTTCAACCGTCAATGGCAAACCATTTTCGTAGGCATTAATTACTTTATGTTCAGCTCCATGATATTGAAACAGTCGTTTGACAAGAGGTGTGAGTGAAATAAAGTAAATATAGCCCAAAAGCAAAAGAAGTTTAAAAAAGCCTTCAACAAGTATTTGTGCCGTTTTCGACGGGAAAATCGGTCTCGTTAATTCAGCTAAAAATACAGGAATGAGTGTGAAAATAAATTTTCCGAATAAAAACGATAATACCCCAATAAGCGCAACGCCTAAAATCATCGTCCATTTGGACGGAGCTTCAGCGTGCAATGCTTCATCTTCATTTGGATCAAGATCGTATCGTTCGCTCGAAAATTGCAAATGTTTCGAGCCGTTTGCGCTTGCCTGAATAATCGCAAAAATGCCGCGCAGAAACGGGATTTTCTTTAATGAAGCGAGCGTTTTATTTGTTTCGCGTGGAACGTGGAAATACTCAATCGAACCGTCTTTGCGACGAATGGCTGTGACAGAATGATGACGTCCAGCAAACATTACACCTTCAATGACCGCCTGCCCACCATATACGTTTTTGCTCATAAGAAGACACCAACCTATTTTCTTTTTTCTTATATTCTACAAGAAAACGATAAAAACCTCTAGGTCGATGTATCGTTTGTATTCGTATTGTTGCCAAAAATGAGAAACGATACACATGAGATGCAACATTTTGGACAAGATAAAAACGGAGGTGATTGCTGTGCAAACAAAAACGAAACAAGACGCACAACTAGAACAAAACAAAAGAGAAAAGCCAATGCCTGTTTTAGCAAAAGTTGCATTAATTGGTTTTATTGGAGGTGTGTTTTGGAGTTTCCTCGCATACTGTGCTTATTTTTTCCATTTTACAGAGGTAGCGCCAAATTTCATTTTGCAACCATGGGCAATCGGTGATTGGAAAAACGGAGCGCTCGGTCAGACGATTGCGATTTTGTTCATTGGGATTGCTTCTGTCGTTGCTGCGTTTGTATACTATGCTTTTTTAAAAAATCGCCAAGGTATTTGGCCAGGCGTCGCTTTCGGCATCGGGTTATGGGTGCTTGTTTTTTACGTATTAAATCCGATTTTTCCTCAATTAAAAGCTGTTCCACAACTTGAGCGAAATACGGTTGTTACGATGGTATGCTTTTACATTTTATATGGAATGTTTATCGGTTATTCCATTTCATTCGAAGTAGCAGAGATGAGGCGACAAAAACAGGCCGATGTGGTAAAATAACCATATGTATTTTCATCAGCAAAGGGGGGAGAGGGGGAATGGTTCGATTCCTCCTTTTAAACGGTCCGAACTTAAATCGTCTTGGTATGAGGGAGCCACACATTTATGGGCATACGACACTTGCACAACTAGAAAAACAGCTAACGGAATTTGCTAGTGAATATGAAGTAGAGTTAACGTGCTATCAAAGCAATTATGAAGGTGCGTTAATTGATCAAATTCATCGGGCGGAGTCGTTATATGACGGGATCATTTTCAATCCCGGAGCGTTTACGCATTACAGTTATGCCTTGCGTGATGCAATTGCAAGCATACAAACGCCAGTCATTGAAGTACATATTTCAAATATTCACGCAAGGGAGCCGTTTCGTCATCAATCTGTTCTTGCTCCTGTGACGGCCGGGCAAATTGTCGGTCTTGGCGTAAACGGATATCGATTGGCGATTTTAGCGTTGCTTGATATAGTTGAAGGGAAGGGGAAATAACGTTGGATAAATTACAAAAGCTTCGCGCACAATTTAATGAACATGGCATTGACGGATTTCTTATTACAAATGAATATAACCGTCGCTATATGACGAATTTTACAGGAACGGCAGGTGTTGTTTTAATTAGTGAAACAGACGCCGTATTTATTACAGATTTTCGCTACGTTGAACAAGCGACAAGACAAATTGAAGGATATGAAATTGTGCAACATACGCAGACGCTCATTGAAGAAGTGGCGAAACAAGTGGAGCGATTAGGTATTAAAAAACTCGGTTTTGAACAAGATGACATGTCGTATGCTACGTTTTCATCATATGCAAAAACAGTAAAAGCAACGCTTGTTCCTGTTTCCGGCGCGGTTGAAAAGTTACGCTTGATTAAGTCGGAAGCAGAGATTAAGATATTAAAGGAAGCAGCCGAGATTGCCGATGCCGCATTTCGCCATATTCTCGATTTTATTCGCCCAGGTGTGCGTGAAATAGATGTGGCAAATGAATTAGAGTTTTTTATGCGTAAACAAGGTGCGACAAGCTCGTCTTTTGACATGATTGTTGCTTCTGGTGTGCGTTCAGCATTGCCACATGGGGTGGCGACAGAGAAAGTCATCGAAAAAGGTGAGCTCGTCACGCTTGATTTTGGCGCATATTATAAAGGATATTGCTCTGATATTACGAGAACGGTTGCAGTTGGAGATGTAAGCGACGAGTTAAAGCGCATATATGATGTCGTGTTGCAAGCTCAGCTTCGTGGTGTTGAACATATTCGTCCAGGGATGACAGGACGAGAGGCAGATGCGCTCACACGTGATTACATTTCTGCTTGTGGATTTGGCGAATACTTTGGGCATTCTACTGGTCATGGTCTTGGCATGGAAGTGCATGAAATGCCGGCGCTTTCAATGCGTTCGGATACAGTACTACAGCCGGGAATGGTTGTGACGGTCGAACCAGGCATTTACATAGCGGGATTAGGCGGTGTTCGCATTGAAGATGACATCGTCATTACAGAAAACGGCAATGAGCGGCTCACTCTTTCACCAAAAGATCTCATTACTTTATAGACATAGGAGGAAATGAACATGATTTCAGTAAACGATTTTCGTACAGGCTTAACGATTGAAGTCGATGGTGACATTTGGCGCGTCATCGAATTCCAACATGTGAAACCAGGAAAAGGGGCGGCGTTCGTTCGCTCAAAACTTCGTAACTTGCGCACAGGTGCAATTCAAGAAAAAACGTTCCGCGCAGGTGAAAAAGTAAGCAAAGCACAAATCGACAACCGCAAAATGCAATATTTATACGCAAACGGCGATCAACATGTGTTCATGGATATGGAATCATATGAGCAAATTGAACTACCTGCGAAACAAATTGAACATGAATTAAAGTTTTTAAAAGAAAACATGGAAGTATTTATTATGATGTACCAAGGTGAAACGATCGGTGTTGAATTGCCAAACACCGTTGAGTTAAAAGTTGTTGAAACAGAGCCAGGTATTAAAGGTGATACAGCATCAGGTGGCTCTAAACCAGCAACGTTAGAGACAGGTCTTGTCGTTCAAGTACCGTTCTTCGTCAACGAAGGCGATGTATTAATTATTAACACAACAGACGGCACATACGTATCACGTGCGTAATGGAAAATTGTAAAAATTGAGAAATTCAGCTTGTTGGCTTTGTCAACAAGCTGAATTTTGTATATGGGATTTTTTAAGTTTTAGCACCATTTGAATTGTTTTTAACGTATGACCATTAAATTCCTCAACAAACTCTTTCACAACTTCAAAACCTTTAGCTTCATAAAAGGTCTTTCCGATTTGATTATCTTTTTCTACATTTACATAAATTTTATTTATACCGTCTATGTCTTGTATTCCTTTTTGCAACAAAGCTGAACCGATTCCTTTGCCTTGGTGTTCTGGATGAACATAAATAGCCCATAACTCCACATTTCCATCTTCTCTTACTGAAGAAAAGTTAGCAAACCCCACAATGTTATTTTCTACTTCAGCTACAAAAAGAGTAGAGTATTGTAATCGTTGTTTCATGCGCTCGTCACTGTAAGCTGATTTTAAAAAATTTTCTTGCACATCCGAAGGGATAACACCCTCATATGTAGCATTCCAAGTTATTTTCGCTATATATTGAACTTGTTTTATATCTTCTCGTTTCATTTTGCGAATGACGTATGCCATCTTGATTATTCCCTTCATTTGTTATTTAGCATATCGCTTGATGCCTCACCATGAATCTTTCCAAATGGTTATGAGCAATCCCTTCTTTTTGTATAAAAATTGTATACATATCCTTCTCATCTGTAAACATCTTTCTCTATAAATTTTCCTCTCTATACTTCTGAATTGTCTCATTTCTGCATACGTTGTACTAGCACTGTTGTACAAGGAGGATGCGATGAAAACTGATGCAACGGTTTGGACGATGGCAGGGTTACGTTTTTTATCTGCAGCGATTGAGTTAAGCGCAGCGATCGTTATGTTGTCGTTCAACGACGTAAAAAAGGCGCTTGCGGTCAACACATTGCTTGCGGTTGTCGGTCCGACGATTTTTTTCGTTGTTATGATGGTTGGGCTTGTTGCCGTAGCAAATGAATTATCTTTATTTAAATTCATATGGATCGGCGCTGGAGTTGTATGTATATTGATCGGTATTTATGTCGTGAAATGAGGGGGGAAGAGAATGCAAGCAGTGTTGAATATATTGCCTAAAACGCTTGTTGATGCCATTCAATCGTTTTCTATTTTTCCCCAGTCTACGATTGAAGAAATTCGCATTCGTATTCATCGGCCGCTGGAAGTCATTGCTGGTGGGAGGTCGTACATATGTCCGCATGTTGTACAAACGGAAGAAGGTGTCGAACTATTAAATAAACTAAGTCAATATTCTCTTTACACAATCGAGGAAGAGTTAAAAAAAGGCTACATCACGATTCAAGGTGGGCATCGCGTTGGTTTAGCCGGAAAAGTGATTGTAGAAGACGGAAAAGTAAAAGCGATTCGACATATTACGTCATTTAACATCCGAATGGCCCGTCAACAAATCGGCATAGCTGAGCCACTTCTTCCTTACTTATACGACGGACGATGGATGAATACGATCATCATTGGCGCACCGCAAACAGGAAAAACAACACTCCTTCGCGATATTGCACGCATCGTCAGTAGCGGAGTGACAGAGCAGCATATTGCTCCTCGAAAAGTTGGCATTGTCGATGAACGATCAGAAATTGCTGGGTGTGTCAAAGGCATTCCGCAATTTACATTCGGATGCCGTGTCGATGTGCTCGATGCATGCCCGAAGGCCGAAGGAATGATGATGATGATCCGTTCCATGAGCCCAGATGTTTTAATTGTTGACGAAATTGGAAGCGAAGCGGATTGTACGGCTATTTTAGAAGCGGTTCATGCAGGAGTTGGCTTATTTATGACAGCGCACGGTCGCCATCTGGACGATTTAATGAAGCGTCCATCGCTGCGTCCGATTATAGAACAAGCTGTATTTGAGCGCTTTGTTGAATTGACGAATATCGGACGTCCTGGGACGATTCAAGCCATTCGCGATTCAAGCGGTCGCGACGTATATCGAAAGATGAGTGTGATGTAAATGAAATGGATCGGAGCGGTATGCATTATATTAGCAACGACATGGTCCGGTTTTGAAGCATCGCGACTTTTACGAGAGCGTACAAAACAGTTGCGTCAGTTAAAAATGGCGTTACAGGCGCTTGAAGCAGAAATTATGTACGGGCATACACCGTTAATAGACGCCTCCCTTCGCTTATCCCAGCAACTATCGCGACCGTTATCATGGTTGTTTGAATCGTTTGCGCAAAAGTTGCAAAAAGGAACGATGAACGCTCGGCAAGCTTGGGAAGAAAGTTTGCACGAAGTATGGAAAATGACAGCTTTAAAAGAAGGAGAATTGGAAATTATGAAGCAGTTTGGCGAAACGCTTGGGCAGTACGATCATGAAATTCAGCAAAATTACATTCGCTTAACGATGGTGCATTTAGAGAGAGAAGAAGGGGATGCGATTGAAAAACAACAGCGCTATGAAAAAATGATGAAAAGTTTAGGCGTATTAACCGGCATTCTCATCGTGCTTTTACTCATATAGAGGAGGACATTCAAAATGGGAGTTGACGTAGATTTAATTTTTCGTATTGCTGGTGTAGGCATTGTCGTTGCTTTTTTGCATACGGTGTTAGAAGGATTCGGAAAAAAGGAATATGCTCAATGGGTTACATTACTAGGGTTTATTTATATTTTATTTTTAGTTATTTCGATCGTCCAAGACTTATTTCAAAAAATTAAATCCGTTTTTTTGTTTCAAAGTTAGGAGGGAATACCCATTGATATTTTACAAATTGTTGGACTTGGATTGATTGCCACGTTTTTAGTGACGATTTTAAACGAGCATAAGTCGAATATTTCGCTTTTGCTGACTGTGTTTGTCGGAACAGTTATTTTTTTATTCTTAATTGATCGCATTCAAGACATTTTTCGCATGGTTCAAACGTTAGCGAATGAAGCACACGTTCAAACCGTGTACGTTGAAACGATTTTGAAAATTATTGGCATTGCCTATATTGCGGAGTTTGGTGCACAAATTTCAAAAGATGCAGGACAGGGAGCGATTGCGGGAAAAATTGAACTTGGTGGGAAAATTTTAATTTTAGCGATGGCCATCCCAATTTTAACTGCTCTAATCGAAACCATTTTGAGTTTTCTTCCGATGAAGGGGTGATGACATGAGGCGCGCTCCAATTTTATTTTTCTTTCTCTTTTTTTTCTTGCCTTCTATTGTACAAGCTTCACCGCCAACAAATGAGCTAGTCAAACAGCAAGCAGAACAAGTTGGGGTAGAGTCGATCAAGCAATATTGGGATCATATCGTTCAACAATACGGCGGGTTGCTCCCGGAAAGTCAAAAAGGATCGTTTTGGCAGTTTATTAACGGGGAAAAAGAACTGTCGCTCAGCGAATGGTTGCAGGCGTTTATAAAGTTTTTATTGTATGAGCTTATGGCGAATGGAAAATTGCTAAGTATGCTTATTTTACTAACGATATTTAGCTTATTTTTACAATCGTTACAAAACGCATTTTCACATCACGCTGTGAGCAAAGTGGCGCATGCGGTTGTGTATATGGTGCTTATGATTATCGCATTAAATAGTTTTCATGTTGCGGTGACGTATGCAAAAGAAGCTATTCAGACGATGACAAGCTTTATGATTGCGCTTTTACCCATTTTACTGGCGCTTATGGCGTCATCGGGGGGAGTTGTATCTGTTGCCTTTTTCCATCCGATTGTGCTGTTTTTTATGAATATAACAGGGACGGTCGTTGAGCGTTTTTCATTGCCGCTTTTGTTTTTAGCGACAATTTTAAGCATTGTTAGCTTGTTGAGCGAACATTATAAAGTAACAAAACTAGCAAATTTGTTGCGCAACATTAGCGTCGGTTCACTCGGGATCATGTTGACGATTTTCTTCGGCGTGTTGTCTGTCAAAGGAGCGACAACCGCCATTGCCGATGGAATTGCGATACGGGCGGCTAAATTTGTCGCAGGAAACTTCATTCCCATTATTGGACGAATGTTCACTGATGCTGCTGACACCGTCGTCACTGCCTCCGTCTTATTAAAAAATACAGTTGGGTTGTTCGGAGTCGCTTTATTACTCTTAATTGCAGCGTTTCCAGCGCTCAAAATTTTAGTCATCGCGCTTATTTATCAACTAGCAGCTGCTATATTACAACCGATGGGAGGCGGCATCGTCATTTCCTGTTTAAGCATCATGGGCAAAAGCATTATGTATGTACTCGTTGCTTTGATGATTGTATCGCTTATGTTTTTTTTAAGCATGACCGTCATCATTGCAGCAGGAAATTTAACGATGATGGTTCGCTGAAAGGGGAATGGACGCTGTGGGACTCTTGACAGAATGGATTTCTCATCTCATTACATTTATTTTGCTAGCCGTTGTCATTGAACTGATTTTACCGAACGGTTCGTTTCAAAAGTATGTAAAAATGGTCGTCGGTCTATTGTTTATTTTCATTTTATTTTCTCCGCTTCTTCGTTTGTTTCACGGGAACGTAGATACGTGGTTTGCTTCAGTTCAGCGACAACAAAACGAAACGATTGAAAATGACATTGAAAGAAAGAAAAAAGAAATACAAGCCTCGCAACGTGCATATATTTTAGAACAAATGGCTGTCCAGCTAAAGAACACAGCGGCTGAGGAGTTGATGCGCACATATGGGTTAACGGTGACGGACGTTTCATTAACGATTGGGGAATCAGACCAAATCCCACCTCCGATTGAAGCAATTACGGTAGAGTTGGCAGAAGAAGCGACTTCTGTTGTCAAGCCCATTCGCATTCAATCATCACCATCAACAACGGAACAACATGACGACATTGCCCGCTTTTTAGCGCATATGTGGGAAGTGGATCCAGAGATGATTACGATTCATCTAGAAAGGAGGGAGTAGGGAGGGGTGAAACAATGGGTTGAAAAAAACGGATTGATCGTCATCCTTTTCGTTTTCGGCTTATCGTTTATGATTTTTGGCAACGTGTTCAACTTTTCTTCTTCCAAACAAGTTCAGCAAGAAGCAACTCAAGCTGTATTTCGCCAATCAGATGAAGAAAAAAAATTAAAGCAAATTGCCGACTATGAAGAACGATACGAACAACAACTAAAAGAAGCGCTTGAAGCGATTGTTGGCGTTGGTGAAGTAAAAGTGATCGTAAATGTCGATGCTACAGAACAAAATGTACTTGAAAAAAATGCAACCGTCCAAAAAAAACGAACGACGGAAGAAGATAAAGAAGGAGGAAAGCGTGAAATTCAAGATGAATCAACAGACGAAAAAATTGTGATCGTGCGCAAAGGAGACGAAGAAACACCTCTCGTTTTGCAAACGAAAAAACCGGAAATTCGTGGTGTGCTTGTTGTTGCGAAAGGAGCCGATCAAGTGCAAGTGAAAAAATGGATTGTCGAAGCAGTGACGCGAACGTTGAACGTTCCAAGCCATCGCGTTGCTGTTTTACCAAAAAAGTAAGGGGGAGAACATATGTTGAAAAAACAAACGGTTTGGTTGTTAACCATGTTTAGTTTAGTTGTCGTCTTATCGGTGTATTATGTAACAAGTCCTCAGCTTACAGAGCAAGTAGCGTTTGAACAAAAGGAAGAGGCAAACAATGAAAAAGGTTTAACACCGACGGATGAAGCGATGAAAGAAGAAGTCGCAAATGAGGAAGACGTGACTGTTGAACAAACGAATACAGGAAGCGACGATTTATTTACAGCGCTTCGACTCGAAATTGAGGATGAGCGAAGCAAGTTACGTCAAGAACTCAATGCCATTGTCGCTTCCAATAATGTATCTGCCGAAGAAAAAAGCAAGGCGATTGATCAGTTGCAACAACTATCGAACATTGCAGAAAAAGAAGCAGTGTTAGAAACGTTAATTAAATCGAAAGGATACGACGATGCCCTTGTTCGCGTTCACGAAAATCAAGTGCATATTACAGTAAAAGCAAAAGAACATTCAAAAAAAGCCGCGAATGAAATTATCCAACTCGTGCAAAGTGAACTTGGCCGCGTCCAAGACGTAGCTGTTCGTTTCCAAAAATAACCGGAAATCCGGTTATTTTTTTTCGGTTGAAAACGAAATTTATAATACTATATAATAATAATTGTTTTTATGACCAGATATAAATTTACTAACATTTTCTTATCATTTTATTGAATAATGGAAAAGGTGTGTCGTATCATGGTATTGTATAATCTTTTTCTACAAATGATGGGGTGAGGGGTGTAAGTCAATGTTGAAAATCCAAGAAATTCGCGAATTAATCCGATTAGTAAACGAGTCAAACATTGTGGAGTTTGTATACGAGCACGATGGCTCCAAAATTAAAATGAAAAAAGCTGGAGCAGCTGAACAAGTCGTCGTTGCTCCACCGAAAATAGACGTGCCGCCGGCAGCTGTCGTTCAACAACAGACGCCGGTGACACCAGTCGTTGAAAAGGTGGAAGTGAAAGAAGAAGCGAGACCGGAAAAACAAGTTGTTGCAACAGAAAACTTACATACGATTACCTCGCCGATGGTCGGTACGTTTTATGCAGCGCCATCGCCAGATGCAGCACCGTACGTAAAAGTTGGCGATAAAGTGAAAAAAGATACGATCGTATGTATTGTTGAAGCAATGAAATTGTTTAACGAAATCGAAGCAGAAGTCGATGGAGAAATTGTAGAAGTGCTTGTGAAAAATGGCCAGCTCGTTGAATATGGACAACCTTTATTCCTTGTGAAGCCTGAATAAAGGAGCGATCGAGATGATAAAAAAATTGTTAATCGCCAATCGTGGGGAAATTGCTGTTCGAATTATTCGGGCGTGCAAAGAACTTGGCATCGAGACGGTTGCTGTATTTTCAGAAGCCGATCGTGAAGCGCTTCATGTTCAATTAGCAGACGAAGCATATTGTATCGGTCCAAAAACGTCTAAAGACAGCTATTTGAATTTCACAAACATCATGAGTGTGGCAACGTTAACCCAATGTGATGCCATTCACCCAGGATATGGTTTTTTAGCTGAAAATGCTGATTTTGCTGAGCTATGCCGTGAGTGTAACGTAACGTTTGTCGGACCAAGTCCGGAAGCGATTACAAAAATGGGAACGAAAGATGTTGCACGTGAGACGATGAGACAAGCTGGAGTTCCGATTGTTCCTGGTTCACAAGGAATTATTGAAAGCATTGACGAGGCAATTGCGCTAGCGAGCGAAATCGGGTATCCTGTTATTATTAAGGCAACTGCAGGTGGCGGTGGAAAAGGCATTCGAGTCGCTCGAAATGAGCAAGAGCTCATTAAAGGAATTACGATCACACAACAAGAAGCAGCAACAGCGTTTGGAAATCCAGGGGTATATATTGAAAAATACATCGAAGATTTTCGTCACGTGGAAATTCAAGTGTTAGCCGATTCATATGGAAATGTGATTCATCTTGGTGAGCGCGATTGTACAATTCAACGTCGTTTGCAAAAATTACTAGAAGAAACTCCATCTCCTGTACTTGATGAAGAAATGCGGCAAAAAATGGGGGAAGCAGCTGTCAAAGCAGCGCAAGCCGTTCAATACACAGGAGCAGGAACAGTTGAATTTATTTACGATTATCGCAATCGTCAGTTTTATTTTATGGAAATGAACACGCGCATCCAAGTAGAACATCCTGTAACAGAAATGGTAACAGGTGTCGATTTAATTAAAGAGCAAATTCGCGTTGCCTCCGGTGAGAAATTAACGCTGAAACAAGAAGATGTGACGTTTAACGGTTGGTCTATCGAATGCCGTATTAATGCGGAAAACCCTGTGAAAAACTTTATGCCATCGGCTGGGAAAATTCAAATGTACTTGCCTCCAGGGGGATTTGGCGTACGAGTGGATTCTGCTGCTTATCCAGGTTATACGATTCCGCCGTATTACGATTCGATGATTGCCAAACTGATCGTTCATGCACCAACGCGTGAAGAAGCGATCGCACGTATGAAACGCGCTTTGAGTGAGTTTGTTATTGAAGGAGTTCATACAACGATTCCGTTTCATTTGAAATTGCTCGAGCATGAAAAGTTTGTCGAAGGAAACTTTAATACAAAGTTTTTAGAAACATACGATGTAATGAACTCTTAATGATAAAGGAGGGCATTTATTATGTCTGAACACGTATTGGAAATGGGAAATGGCCATAACGGTTTAGGAAAAGTAGAAATTGCACCGGAAGTGATTGAAGTCATCGCCGGCATTGCGGCATCTGAAATTGAAGGGGTGGCGCAAATGCGCGGCAACTTTGCTGCCGGTGTTGTAGAGCGATTAGGGAAAAAAAATCACGGTAAAGGTGTAAAAGTCGACTTAACAGACCGCGGCATTATCATTGATATTTATTGTGTCATGAACTTTGGTGTGTCCATTCCAACCGTCTCACAAAAAATTCAAGAAAACGTTCGTCAAGCATTGTTGACGATGACAGGGCTAGAGACAGCTGAAGTGAACGTTCATATTGTCGGCGTTCAATTCGAGTCATCGAAACCAGAATCGGAAGTCGAATAAAGAAGAGGGGGCAATCTCATTGATGAGATCGCCCTTTTTTCATAGGTGAGTGTTTTCTTTCATCGAAATATGTTATGATCATGATATAATTTTCGACAATATGATAGAAAGGGTTTTGGTCATGAAGCGGCATACAGCAAGAGAAAAAGCGTTACAAGCATTGTTTCAAATTGACGTAGGAGGCATTGAGCCACACGAAGCGGTTGCGAACGTCATTGAAGGAGAAACAGATCCGTTTATGGAGATACTTGTTTTTGGCGTAGTTAAATACCAAAAAGAAATTGATGATTTATTGCGCCAACATTTAGAAAAATGGACGTTAGAGCGTGTCGCAAACGTCGATCGCTCGATTTTACGTATGGCTGTATTCGAAATGAAATATATGGATGATATCCCATTGAGTGTAAGTATGGATGAAGCTATTGAGTTAGCCAAAGTATTTGGCGATGAAAAATCAAGTCGCTTTATTAACGGCGTGCTTGCAAAAATAAAAGAAACATTGTCTTAAAAGAATAAGGGGGAGAAGGATTTATGGCAGCACAAATCATTAACGGTTTTGAATTAGCAAAAGAAAAGCGAGCGCAGTTAGCAAAAGAAGTCGAACAGTTAAAACGAGAAGGTATTGAGCCAGCGTTAGCTGTTATTCTTGTTGGAGATCATCCTGCTTCACAATCGTACGTAAAAGCGAAACAAAAGGCATGTGAAGAAATTGGAATTCGTTCTGTTTTGCTGACTTTTCCAAATGACATATCCGAATCGTTTTTGCTAGAGCAAATTGCTCGTCTAAACAAAGACCGCTCAATACACGGCATTTTAGTGCAATTGCCGTTGCCGCCGCAAATTAATGAGCTACATGTGATTGAAGCGATTGCGCCCGAAAAAGATGTCGATGGTTTCCATCCGTTAAACGTCGGGCGAATGATGACGGGACAACAAACGTTTTTGCCTTGTACACCGTATGGTATTTTGTATATGGTTCAATCTTTGCAAGTTGATATTGTAGGAAAACATGTCGTTGTCGTTGGGAGAAGTAATATCGTCGGCAAGCCGGTCGGTCAACTATTTTTGCGCGAACATGCGACAGTCACGTATTGCCATTCCCGAACAAACGATTTAGAAGCGATCACACGCCAAGCAGATATTTTAATTGTTGCGGTCGGCAAACCGAAGCTTATTACGTCTTCATATGTGAAAGAAGGAGCAATTGTAATCGACGTCGGTGTGAATCGACTAGAAAACGGAAAGTTATGTGGGGATGTCGATTTTGATGATGTAAAACAAATAGCAAGCTACATTACTCCTGTGCCAAAAGGTGTCGGACCGATGACGATTACGATGCTGTTGCACAACACGGTGCAAGCAGCGCGTGAACAACATAAGTAAGCGAGGTTATTTTTGTGGCAGACATGAGGTATGTAACGGTTGCGGCATTAACGAAATACATTAAGCGGAAATTTGAAGTCGATCCCCATTTGCAAGATTTATGGATTAAAGGAGAAATTTCTAACTTTACATATCATTCGCGTGGACATATGTACTTTACGTTAAAAGATGAACAAGCGCGCATTCAAGCCGTTATGTTCGCAGGGTATAATCGCCAGCTAACATTTAAACCAGAAAACGGAATGACTGTGCTTGTGCGCGGTGAAATTTCCGTATATGAGCCGAGCGGAACGTATCAAGTATACGTAAAAGAGATGCAACCGGATGGTGTTGGTGCGCTTTATTTAGCGTATGAGCAGTTAAAAAAGAAACTAGAGCAGGAAGGGCTATTTGCTAAAGAGCATAAAAAGCCGATTCCGAAATTTCCGCAACATATTGGTGTTGTAACATCGCCAACGGGGGCAGCGATTCGCGATATTTTAACGACGATTCGCCGCCGCTATCCGCTCGCAAAAGTGATTTTATTTCCGACGCTCGTTCAAGGGGAGCAGGCTCCGTTATCGATCGTTCAATCGATTCAAAAAGCAAATGATATTGGATATATTGACGTGCTCATCGTCGGACGCGGTGGAGGTTCGATTGAAGAACTTTGGGCGTTTAACGAAGAAATCGTGGCGCGAGCGATTTTTGCCTCGCGCGTTCCGATTATTTCTGCCGTCGGACATGAAACAGACTATACGATCGCTGATTTTGTTGCGGATTTGCGTGCGCCGACGCCGACAGGGGCAGCGGAACTTGCTGTGCCGCATGTCGCAGATTTGCTTTCGCGTGTATCCGACCAACAAGCTCGTCTCATTCGAGCGACGAAAGAACGGTTAAATGCGGAACAAAAACGGCTTCAATCGTTGCGTTCATCGTATGCGTTTCGCTATCCGAAACGGCTTTACGAACAAAAAGAGCAGCAGTTAGATATGCTTGTTGACCGATTGCAACGACAAATGAACGATATGTTAAAGCAAAAAGAACATAAACTCCAACAGTTGCAACTGACATTGTTTGCACATCATCCACAATCGCGAATCGAAAAAGCGACTGATTGCATTCGTACGTTACAACAAACAATTGTTCGTAATATGAACGATGTGATCAAACAAAAAAAATGGTCGCTTGTAACAACGATGACGAAGCTCGATGCGCTCAGCCCATTAAAAATTATGGAGCGTGGCTACAGCCTTGCGTATGATGAGCAAGAAACGCTCATTAAGACAGTAAAACAATTGCAAACAGGGGATCGTGTTCATATCCGCTTTCAAGACGGGCGCGCACATTGTATTGTTTCAAATATTGAGGAGGAGAACGTATGACGTTTGAAGAAGCGATGAACAAACTTGAAGAAATTGTGCAAAAGTTAGAAGAAGGGGACGTTCCGCTTGAAGAAGCGATTCATTTTTTTCAAGAGGGCATGAAATTATCGAAGTTTTGTCACGACAAGCTACAACAAGTGGAAAAACAAATGGAATTTATTTTACGGGAAGATGGACAGCTTGAACCGTTTACAGTGCAGGAGGAATAAATGTGGAACGGTTATTGCGACAATATAAAGAGCAAATCGAACAGCAGCTACCGACGTATATTGAATCGTTGCAAGCACCTGAAACAATTAAAGAAGCGATGCTCTACTCGTTGCGAGCAGGAGGAAAACGGATTCGCCCTCTTTTGTTGCTCTCAACGTTACATGCGTTTCGTAAACCAATTGGCATCGGTATGTCTGTTGCCTGTGCGCTTGAAATGATTCATACGTATTCACTCATTCATGACGATTTGCCGAGCATGGATAACGATGATTTACGGCGGGGTAAACCGACAAACCATAAAGTGTTTGGTGAAGCGAATGCGATTTTAGCAGGCGACGCGTTACTGACATACGCTTTTCAAGTAGTTGCAGATGACAAAACCATTTCATCGGATGTAAAAGTTCGTCTTATTTCTGAATTAGCAAAAGCAGCTGGACCCGAAGGAATGGTTGGCGGACAAGTAGCCGACCTTGAAGGAGAAGGAAAAACAATTAGTTTGCAACAATTAGAATACATTCACCGCCATAAAACTGGAAAGTTGTTGCAATATAGCGTTCGAGCAGGTGCGATATTAGGTGAAGCAACAGAACAACAATTAACGTTGTTAACATTATTTGCCGATCATCTCGGTTTAGCGTTTCAAATTCGCGACGACATTTTAGACATTGAAGGAGACGAACAAAAGATCGGAAAAAAAGTAGGAAGCGATATTGAAAATGATAAATCGACATATCCTTCTCTTTTGACGCTTGATGGAGCAAAGAAAAAACTTTCCGATCATATGAAAGAAGCGCGCAAACTTCTTGATGAAGCAAAAATTGATGCATCGCTATTACATTATATTTGTGATATTGTCGAAACACGCGATCATTAATAGCGTTGAGGAAAGAAGCAACATGTGGTATAGTGGAAAAGAAATGTTAGCCGTTCACACGTTCGTGTAAGCGGCTCTTTTTTGCGTACAAACATGTTTATCTGTATAATTAAAATACATAAAATTGTATGATATCAGGTTTTAGCTTACATGAAAGAGAGTGATCGCGTTGGATGTTACAGCGATTCAAAACCCAAAATTTTTAAAGCAAATGTCAAATGAACAACTCGTTCAATTGAGCGAGCAAATTCGACAATTTTTAATTGAGAAATTATCGAAAACAGGTGGGCATATTGGTCCGAATCTCGGAGTCGTTGAATTGACGATTGCGCTTCATAAAGTGTTTGAAAGCCCGAAAGATAAACTCATTTGGGATGTTGGCCATCAGTCGTATGTGCATAAAATTTTAACTGGGCGTGCTAGTCAATTTGATACGTTGCGACAATATAAAGGATTGTGCGGCTTTCCAAAACGTAGCGAAAGCGAACATGACGTATGGGAAACGGGGCATAGCTCGACATCGTTATCTGCTGCAATGGGTATGGCGATTGCACGCGACTTAAAAGGAACGGACGAATATATCGTTCCGATCATTGGGGACGGCGCGCTCACCGGGGGAATGGCGCTAGAAGCGTTAAACCATATCGGACATGAGAAAAAAGATATGATTGTCATTTTAAACGATAACGAAATGTCGATTGCTCCAAACGTCGGGGCGCTTCATAATGTACTTGGTCGCCTGCGAACAGCTGGAAAGTATCATTGGGTAAAAGATGAATTAGAAATGTTGTTAAAGAAAATTCCAGCTGTCGGTGGAAAGCTTGCTACAACAGCGGAACGTGTCAAAGACAGCATTAAATATTTGCTCGTTTCGGGCGTATTTTTTGAAGAACTCGGCTTTACGTACTTTGGACCGGTAGATGGCCATAACTTTGAAGACTTATTTGAAAACTTACATTATGCAAAAAAGGCGAAAGGCCCTGTTCTTGTTCACGTCATCACGAAAAAGGGAAAAGGATATCACCCAGCGGAAAGCGACAAAGTCGGAACGTGGCACGGAACAGGACCGTATAAAATTGAAACGGGTGATTTCATCCAATCAAAGCAATCTGCTCCATCTTGGAGTGCGGTTGTGAGTGAAACAGTGCGCAAATTAGCGCGCGAAGACCGTCGCATTGTTGCCATTACGCCTGCGATGCCTGTTGGTTCAAAATTAGAAGGGTTCGCAAGCGAATTCCCTGAGCGTATGTACGACGTCGGTATTGCTGAGCAACATGCTGCCACGATGGCTGCTGGTTTAGCGACGCAAGGAATGAAACCGTTTTTAGCAATTTATTCAACATTTTTACAACGGGCGTACGACCAAGTTGTTCATGACATTTGTCGCCAAAACTTAAACGTGTTTCTTGGTATTGACCGTGCAGGTCTCGTCGGTGCGGACGGCGAAACGCATCAAGGTGTGTTTGACATCGCCTTTTTACGCCACATTCCAAACATCGTATTAATGATGCCAAAAGATGAAAATGAAGGGCAACATATGGTATATACAGCCATTCAATACGATGACGGCCCGATTGCGATGCGTTTTCCGCGTGGTAATGGTCTTGGTGTGCCGATGGATGAGCAATTGAAAAAAATTCCGATCGGTACGTGGGAAGTGTTGCGTGAAGGAATAGACGTTGCCATTCTAACGTTCGGTACGACGATTCCGATGGCGCTTCAAGCAGCTGAACGTCTTGCAAATGAAGGCATTTCTGTACAAGTTGTCAACGCCCGTTTTATTAAGCCACTTGATGAAGCGATGTTGCATACGCTACTACAACAAAACATGCCGTTACTTACGATTGAAGAAGCGGTACTTCAAGGTGGATTTGGTAGTGCTGTAATTGAATTTGCTCATGATCACGGGTATCATGGGGCGATTATTGATCGAATGGGCATTCCGGACCGTTTTATTGAACATGGCGGTGTGTCGCAACTTCTTGAAGAAATTGGACTAACGACAGAACATGTAATGGAACGAATTTGTTTATTAACTCCGAAAAAAAGAAAAAGGGCATGAGAGATGAAAGGGAAGAAAGAACGTTTAGATGTATTACTTGTCGAACGCGGATTGGCTGAAACGCGCGAAAAGGCGAAGCGAACAATTATGGCTGGCCTTGTGTATTCAAACGAAATGCGGCTTGACAAACCAGGGGAAAAAGTTCCCGTGGACATTCCGCTAACGGTGAAAGGAAATGCGCTACCGTATGTAAGTCGCGGTGGGCTAAAACTTGAAAAAGCGTTACAAATGTTCGCGCTTGAAGTAAAAGATAAGATTATGGTTGACATTGGTGCATCGACAGGCGGATTTACGGACTGTGCGTTGCAAAATGGAGTGAAGTTGTCGTACGCTCTTGATGTGGGATACAATCAGCTCGCATGGAAACTGCGCCAAGATGAACGTGTTGTAGTCATGGAGCGGACGAACTTTCGTTATGTGACGCCGAGTGATTTTCAACACGGCTTACCAAACTTTGCAACGATCGATGTGTCGTTTATTTCATTAAAATTAATTTTACCCGTCTTAAAAACGATTTTAGTGCCGCATAGCGATATCGTTGCTTTAGTCAAACCGCAATTTGAAGCGGGAAAAGAGTTTGTCGGAAAAAAGGGGATTGTCCGCGATGCACGTGTTCATGTGCACGTACTTGAAACAATTACTGCATTTGCGCAACAAGAAGGGTACGACACTATTGGGCTAATCCACTCGCCGATTACAGGCGGTGACGGAAATATTGAATTTTTGCTTCATTTACGTTGGGAAGGCAAAGAAGTAGGAGAAAATCGCTTGACTGTTTCTCCCGAAGAAGTAGTTGCCAGGGCACACGGCGAGTTGAAAGAAAATAAAGAACATGCGGGGGAATAACGATCGGTTATTCCCTCTTGTTTGCTCGTCTGTCGTTCGGTAACATAGAAGTATAAATATGCATATGTTATACACACGAAAGAGGTGTTTTCGTTGAATAAAGGACAACGTCATATTAAAATTCGTGAAATTATTTCAAATCATGATATTGAAACACAAGATGAGCTTGTTGATATGTTGCGCAAAGAAGGTTTTAACGTCACGCAAGCAACGGTGTCTCGTGACATTAAAGAACTTCATTTAGTAAAAGTGCCGATGATGGATGGGCGATATAAATATAGCTTACCTGCCGATCAACGATTTAATCCGCTCCAAAAGTTAAAACGAGCGCTCATGGATGCATTTGTAAAAATTGATGGAGCAGGTCACCTGCTCGTTATGAAAACGCTGCCGGGAAATGCGCATGCTATCGGTGTACTGCTCGATCATTTAGAATGGGATGAAATTGTTGGCACGATTTGTGGTGATGATACTTGCTTAATTATTTGCCGCACGCCAGAAGATACAGAAGTTATTTCAAAACGATTGTTGGACATGCTGTAATAAAGGTGTGAGCGTAAGATGTTAGCGGAGTTATCTATCAAAAATTTTGCCATTATTGAATCCCTTTCGCTTTCGTTTGAAAAAGGATTAACCGTTTTAACTGGAGAAACGGGAGCGGGAAAATCCATTATTATTGATGCCATTCATTTGTTAATTGGCGGACGCGGCTCAGCAGAATTTGTTCGATACGGTGAAACAAAAGCAGAAATCGAAGGTCTTTTTTTGCTTGAACAAGATGATCACCCGTGTTACAGCAAATGTGCCGAGCTTGGCATCGATATAAGCGATGGGATGATTGTGCTTCGTCGAGAGCTAACGATAAACGGAAAAAGCGTCTGTCGCGTAAACGGAAAATTAGTCACGATCGCGACATTGCGTGAAATTGGCTCCACACTTGTAGATATTCACGGACAACATGAGCATCAAGAATTGCTTGATGAAAATAAGCATTTATATTTATTAGATGAATATGGAGGCGAGCGTATTCGTGACGCATTAGAGGAATATAAAGCTTTATATGCGGCATACGAGCGAGTCAAGCGTCAACTGCAAAAGTTAAATGAAAATGAGCAACAAATGGCGCATCGTTTAGATTTATTAACTTTTCAGTTAGATGAAATTCAAAAAGCAGAGCTACAGTTAGATGAAGATGAACAGCTAATGGAAGAGCGGCGAAAAATCGTTAACTTCCAGAAAATATACGAGGCGTTACAAAGTAGCTATGAAGCGCTTTACGGGGAGCAACGCGGACTTGATTGGATTGGATTAGCGATGAATCATTTAGATCATGTGAGCGAAATCGATTCATCGTTGAAACAAGCCCAAGAAGTTGTATCGAACTGTTATTATTTGTTAGAAGAAGTGGCCCATCAACTGCGTGAGCAATTAGATCAATTAGAATACGATCCGCTTCGACTTGATGAAATTGAAAGTCGCTTAAATGAAATTAACCATTTGAAACGCAAATACGGCCAAACAGTACGTGACATCTTAGAATATGCGGCGAAAGTGGAAGAAGAAATTGAAACGATTCAACACCGCGATGATCATATTCATAAATTGCAGACCGAACTTCAATCCATTACGGCTGATTTATTAGTTGAAGCGAAACATATAAGCGAATTGCGTATGCAATATGCGAAACAACTGATCGACGACATTCATCAAGAACTAAAAGATTTATACATGGAAAAAACGACGTTTGATGTTGTTTTTCGAAAAAGGCAAGGAACGTACGATGATCCATTGCTTGACGGAACGCCTGTAAAGTTGCAAGCAGACGGAATGGACGAAGTGGAGTTTTACATTTCAACGAATCCAGGGGAACCGTTAAAACCGCTTGCCAAAGTTGCATCAGGTGGAGAATTATCGCGCATGATGCTTGCCTTAAAGAGCATTTTCTCTAAACATCAAGGTGTCACATCTATTATTTTTGATGAAGTCGATACCGGTGTAAGCGGTCGCGTCGCTCAAGCCATTGCGGAAAAAATTTATCGCGTGGCACGCCATTCGCAAGTATTATGCATTTCGCACTTACCACAAGTGGCAGCGATGGCGGATACGCATTTATTTATTGCAAAAGAAACGAAAGATGGACGGACAACAACAACGGTGGAAGCGTTAAACGAACAAGAAAAAATTAACGAAATTAGCCGTATGATTTCTGGAGTGGAGATTACAGACTTAACGAAACAGCATGCACGTGAGTTATTGCAATTAGCTAAAAAGATCAAAAACGAAACAACATAAATACCAACATTGACATTGTTTTTTTCATTTTATCCGGTTATATTTCATTTGTTTCAGGCAACATTAAATAGTGTAGGATTCGGTGTGTACGTAGGAACGAGGAGAGTGAAGACATTTGAATTTTGACAAGTTAAGAAAAGGAATAGGTGCATTTCTCCTTGTTTCTTTTATCGTTCTAAGTATGGCAACACCATTTCAAAAGTATGTAAATATTCCAAAACAAATTGTATTATTTCAAGGACAAACGGCTCATGTGCCTGTGTTCGGTTCTGCTCATGCGATAACGACAAACGCTGTTTCTGTTCGACAAAAAGAAAAATTAGCGATTAGTGGAGAACATGTTGGAGAAAGCGACGTCATTTTACAAATGGCAGGATTTCCAATTAAACAAGTAAATGTAAAAGTATTGCCAGATTTCAAAGTTGTTCCCGGTGGTCAATCGATCGGCGTGAAGTTAAATACGATTGGCGTTCTTGTCGTCGGTCACCATTTAGTGGAGACGGAACAAGGAAAACAATCTCCCGGGGAGAAGGCTGGCATTCAAATAGGGGACGCGATTACCCACATTAACGGACAAAAAATCGAAAAAATGACGGATGTTTCTCCATTCATTGAAGAGGCGGGAAGAACGGGTAAACCTTTACGATTAACCGTTGCTCGTGATCACCATACGTTTGAAACAACACTGACTCCGTTGAAAGATAGGCACGATCAGGCGTATCGTATCGGATTATACATTCGCGACTCAGCAGCAGGAATTGGAACAATGACGTTTTTCGATCCGAAATCAAACATATATGGAGCACTCGGGCATGTCATCTCCGACATGGATACGAAAAAGCCGATTGTCGTTCGGGATGGAACGATTGTTAAGTCGACAGTGACGGCGATCGATAAAGGAAGAAACGGAAGTCCTGGTGAAAAACTGGCGAGATTTTCGGCCGATAAACAAGTGATTGGTGACATTAAAACGAACAGCCCGTTCGGTATTTTTGGTAAACTCTCAAAACCGATTCAAAATGGTATTTTTGACAAACCGATGCCCATTGCTCTGTCGACAGACGTAAAAAAAGGTCCAGCAAAAATATTAACCGTCGTCGAGCAAGATCGGGTGGAAGCGTTTGATGTTGAAATCGTTAGTGTGACACCGCAAAAATTCCCAGCTACAAAAGGAATGGTCATCAAAGTAACCGATCCACGACTGTTAGAAAAAACGGGTGGAATCGTTCAAGGGATGAGTGGAAGCCCGATTATTCAAGATGGAAAACTTGTTGGGGCTGTGACACACGTGTTTGTTAACGATCCGACATCCGGCTACGGCGTGCACATTGAATGGATGTTGCATGAAGCTGGAATTAACATTTATGATCGAAACGAACAAAAAGCGAGCTGATATTAGCTTGCTTTTTGTTTTTCCACGCAATTTGTCATATTTTATCATGACACGATGTAAACATATAGTGTAAAATGAAAGAAACAGCGTGTACGAATACTTTATGAAAAATATAAATTATTTGACTAATTTTGTGAAGGAAAAAGGATTTTTGTCTATTACGTCGAATTAAGCACGTATGTGACAAAAGATCATTGCTTTAGGGAGGAAGGATTTCGTGAGTACAATCAAAGTGTGCATTGTAGATGATAATCGTGAGTTAGTGCATTTGCTTGAAGAATACATTACAAGCCAAGGGGATATGGAAGTTATTGGCGTTGCATATAACGGACAAGATTGCTTGCAGTTGCTGCGCGATCGCGATCCTGATGTCCTCGTTCTTGACATTATTATGCCGCATTTAGACGGTTTGGCTGTATTAGAAAAGCTGCGCATGATTAAACAGCCATTACCGAACGTAATCATGCTCACGGCATTTGGGCAAGAAGATGTAACGAAAAAAGCAGTTGAACTTGGTGCTTCTTACTTCATTTTAAAACCGTTTGACATTGAGCATTTAGTCAATCAAATTCGCCACGTATGTGGCAAAAAACCAGCCGTATTCAAACGACCGCTTCTTGCGCCAATTCGTGACGGAAAACCGAAAAATTTAGACGCAAGCATTACGAGCATTATTCACGAAATTGGCGTTCCTGCGCACATTAAAGGATATTTATATTTGCGTGAAGCGATTGCGATGGTATACAACGATGTTGAATTGCTTGGATCAATTACAAAAGTGCTTTACCCAGACATTGCGAAAAAATACAATACGACAGCTAGTCGCGTTGAGCGAGCGATTCGTCATGCGATCGAAGTCGCGTGGAGTCGCGGTAATTTAGAATCCATTTCCTCTTTGTTTGGTCATACTGTCAGCATGTCGAAAGCGAAACCGACAAATTCCGAATTTATTGCGATGGTTGCTGATCGGCTAAGACTTGAACATAAAGCGAGCTAATAAAAATAAGGTAGTCGAACGGCTACCTTTTTTGTTGTTCCTTTTTTTCGATTTCAAGTAACTTTTGGATTAATATGTGCTGAGGCATGTGCATAATTTGTTCTAGTGGGACATTTAATACTTTTGCTAGCTTTTGGGCGGTTTCTAACGAAATTTGTAACGGTCGCATACATTTCACTCCTTTCATACGTTAAGTATAAAACATTTTTTAAGGTGGGAAAAGGATGACACATATTTTTGCTCATCGTGGATCAGCAGGAACGCATCCAGAAAATACGATGATTTCGTTTATGGAAGCGGCACGTGTGGAAGCGGACGGAATTGAACTTGATGTACAACTCTCGAGAGACGGTGTGGTTGTCGTCATTCATGATGAAACGGTCAATCGAACGACAGACGGAACAGGATGGGTAGGACAAATGACGTATCGGCAATTACGGAAATTAAATGCTAATTATAAATTTAAAAAATACGGCTTTTGTCCCATTCCATCGTTACAAGAAGTGCTTGAGTGGGCGAAAAACACGTCGTTACTCATCAATATTGAACTAAAAAACAACCTGATCCCTTATGAACGGTTAGAAGAAAAAGTGATTGAACTCGTTGAACGATACGATTTAGCATCGCGTGTCATTTTTTCCTCGTTCAACCACGAAAGTATGGCAACATGTCACCAATTGGATCCCCATATTGAAACAGCGCTACTATATATGGAAAAGTTGCATCGGCCGTGGAGCTACGCTCATACGTTACAGGCGCTAGCGCTTCATCCGTATCACCCAACTGTAAATCGATCGTTTGTTGAAGCGGCTCACGCTCATCATTTGCTCGTCCGTCCTTTTACGATCAATAAAGAAGAGTTGATGAAAACGATGTTTCAATATGAAGTAGATGGTATATTTACCGATTTTCCAGAAAAAGCGCAAAACGTACGCGAAGAAACGCTTCGATCACTCTGAATCGAAGCGTTTCTTTTTTTGGAAGCGTGGTTGCACTTTATTTCGTTTTCGATCGCGATGCAAAATAAATCCTGCAATAAAGCCAAGACCAACAAGAAAACAAAATAAGCCAAGCAAAAACTGGACAATAAGTGAAGGAATAGGTGCGTGTAAAATACCGAATATTGTATCACGCATCCATTTAATTCCCAATGCTGCTATAAATCCGGGAATAAGTAAAATAAGTAGGGCGATCATTCGTTGCATAAAACAAAACCCTTTCCGTTTGTTCTGTTTTCATCATAAATGTTTTTGATGGTTTGTCAAGAAGAGAAAAACAATGTATGATGAAAGCGTCTGCAAAAAATTGCAAACGAATAGGTGATGGGAATGAAAAAAGTATTAATTGTCGGGGCAGGCAAAGGTGGAAGTGCGCTATTAAAAATGTTTCATGAAACAAAACTGATGGATGTTGTGGCGATTGTCGATCGAAACGACGATGCGCCAGGGATAAAGGCTGCGCGTGACATGGGTATTCAAACGAGCAACCATTGGCGTGATGTGTTAACGGACGACATCGACATCATTGTTGAAGTCACAGGAGACGACGAAGTGTTTACTACGTTGCGTAAAGCAAGCGCTGCGCATACGGTCGTCATTCCGGGTGATATTGCCTATATTATTGCACAACTTGTCGAAGAAAAAGAACAACTTATTGCTACGTTAAAAACAGCGACAACAAAGCACGATTTGATTTTTAACTCCACACATGATGGAATGATTGTTATTGATGAACGTGGTTTTGTAACGCATATGAATCCAAGTGCAGAGAAGATGATTGGAAAAAGGAAAAAGGAAGTTATAGGATCACATATTTTGCATGTCATTCCAGCTAGCGGATTGCCACGCGTATTACAGACAAGAGAAGTCGAGTTGAATCAAGAATTGTTATTAGAAAACGGAAAAAAAATGATTACGACACGTATTCCGTTAATCGATGAAAACGGCAAATTGTTTGGCGCTTTTGCGGTATTTAAAGATATTACAGAAGTTGTCCATTTGGCAGAAGAAGTAACAAATTTAAAAGAAATTCGCACGATGTTAGAAGCCATTATTCATTCTTCTGAAGAAGCGATCTCCGTTGTTGATGAATATGGCAATGGTATTTTAATTAACCCAGCGTATACAAAGCTAACAGGCTTATCAGAAGAAGAAGTGATCGGAAAACCGGCGACAGCGGATATTTCAGAAGGGGAAAGCATGCATATGAAAGTGTTAAAAACGCGACGACCAGTAAGAGGTGCGCGCATGAAAGTCGGACCGAAAAAGCGAGATGTCGTCGTGAATGTAGCCCCCATTATCGTTGATGGGGTATTAAAAGGGAGCGTCGGTGTCATTCATGATGTATCTGAAATTGAACAGTTGACCTCTGAGTTACAGCGCGCTCGTCAAATTATTCGTACGCTAGAGGCGAAATATTCATTTGATGACATCGTTGGCACGTCTGAGGAAATGATGTTAGCGATTGAACAAGCGAAATTGGCAGCGAAAACACCAGCAACCATTTTGCTTCGTGGCGAATCCGGGACAGGAAAAGAATTGTTTGCACATGCTATTCATAATGCGAGTGATCGAAAATATCACAAATTCGTTCGCGTCAATTGCGCTGCCATTTCTGAGTCACTACTTGAAAGCGAATTGTTTGGTTATGAGGAAGGGGCGTTTTCTGGTGCAAGACGCGGAGGAAAAAAGGGACTATTTGAAGAGGCAAACAACGGAAGCATTTTTTTAGATGAGATTGGCGAGTTATCCGCTAATATGCAAGCCAAACTATTACGGGTGCTGCAAGAAAAAGAAATTGTGCGCGTCGGTGGCACAAAGCCGATTCCGATTAATGTACGTGTCATTGCAGCAACAAATGTTCACCTCGAAAAAGCGATTGCCGATGGGACTTTTCGTGAAGACTTATACTATCGGTTAAATCGCATGCCGATTTACATCCCACCGCTACGTGCTCGAAAGCAAGATATTCCAGCTTTATGTGAACGACTCATACAAAAACTAAATCAAGACTATGGACGTAATGTGGAAGGGATTACAGATGATGCGCTCGCATATTTACTCTCTTACGATTGGCCAGGCAATGTGCGTGAGTTAGAAAACGTATTAGGGCGCGCCATGATTTTTATGAAATATAACGAAGTCATCATTGAGCGTAAACATATTTCATTGTTGCATAAGCCGAAGGAGCAAGAACATGTTTCATCACACGAATCATCGGCTGTGCACAAACCGTTAGCGGTGCTTGTGGAACAATATGAAGCCAAAGTGATTGAACGTGTTTTGCAATCATGTCAAGGGAATAAAACGGCAGCTGCCAAACAGCTTGGCATTTCTATTCGAAATTTATATTACAAACTTGAAAAGTATGGACTTGATAAAAAAAGCATGCAATAATGTTCATAGTATGCAAAAATCTGCAATAAAAAATAAATAAAAGTAAAGCGTTTTCAATCAAAAAGAAGTTGGCACACTTTTTGCAAGAATAAAAGGTGACGAAAAAACAAAGGGGTTGAGCAGATGAGATGAAGCTACAATCGTTGGTCACCAAAGCAACCCAATTTCCTGAAGCAACGGTAGCTGTTGCGGCAGCAGAAGACGAAGAAGTGTTAAAAGCGGTCGCACAAGCGCTACAAGCAGGATTCGGGCGATTTATCTTATATGGCGATGAATCCGTTTTATCACGCCTCGTTGCTGAACACGTCCAAGATGTCGGTCACGACGCTATCCGCATCGTTCACGCTTCGACAAACGAAGAAGCAGCCCATATGGCTGTGAAAGCGGTGCATGAAAAGGAAGCAAGTGTCTTGATGAAAGGGAACGTACCGACAGCAACGATTTTAAAGGCGGTGCTAAATAAAGAATATGGACTTCGTACAGGCCGTGTTTTATCGCATGTTGCTGTATTTGATGTGCCGCATTATGAACGTCCTATTCTTGTTACTGACGCAGCGATGAATATCGCACCTGATTTACAACAAAAAGCAGAAATTATTATGAACGCAGTACAAGTGGCAAAAGCAATTGGCATCCATACGCCGAAAGTTGCACCACTCGCCGCTGTTGAAGTTGTCAATCCAGCGATGCCGGCAACGATTGATGCAGCCGCATTGTCCCTTATGAATCAACGAGGACAGTTGAAAGATTGCATCGTCGATGGACCGCTCGCTTTAGATAACGCCATTTCCGTTGAATCAGCGCAACATAAAGGCATTCAAAGTTCGGTAGCAGGACATGCGGATATTTTAGTTGTGCCGAACATTGAAACGGGAAATGTGCTATATAAATCGCTCGTGTACTTTGCCCGCGCGCAAGTAGGGGCGATTATTGCTGGCGCGAAAGCACCCATCGTATTAACATCTCGCGCGGATTCAGCAGAAAGTAAATTATACTCGCTAGCACTAGCTATTTGTGCAACGAACAAACAACAAGGGGGAACGAAAGATGGAGATTTTTAAATATATGGAACAATACGACTATGAGCAATTAGTATTTTGCCAAGATAAAGAATCAGGATTAAAAGCGATCATTGCGATTCACGATACAACGCTTGGACCAGCGTTAGGCGGTACGCGCATGTGGATGTATGAATCAGAAGATGCAGCCATTGAAGATGCGCTTCGTTTAGCGCGTGGGATGACATACAAAAACGCAGCAGCTGGATTAAATCTTGGCGGTGGAAAAGCGGTTATCATTGGGGATCCGCGTAAAGATAAAAACGAAGCGATGTTCCGTGCGTTCGGTCGCTTCATTCAAGGGTTAAATGGCCGTTATATTACAGCGGAAGACGTTGGTACAACGGTTGCTGATATGGACATTATTTACGAAGAAACGGATTATGTGACAGGTATTTCACCAGCGTTCGGTTCATCTGGAAATCCTTCTCCGGTTACTGCATACGGCGTGTATCGCGGTATGAAAGCAGCGGCAAAAGAAGCATTTGGTAGCGATTCGCTTGAAGGAAAAGTGATCGCGGTACAAGGTGTTGGTAATGTTGCTTACAATTTATGCCGTCATCTTCATGAAGAAGGAGCGAAGCTGATCGTTACAGACATTAATAAAGAGGCAGTGCAACGCGTTGTTGAAGAATTTGGGGCGCAAGCGGTAGACCCGAACGATATTTATAGTGTGCAATGCGACATTTTTGCTCCATGTGCGCTTGGAGGAATTATTAACGACCAAACAATTCCGCAATTGAAAGCAAAAGTTATTGCTGGTGCTGCGAACAATCAATTGCGTGAAGCAAGACACGGAGACATCATTCATGAAATGGGTATCGTTTATGCGCCAGACTACGTCATTAACGCGGGTGGCGTCATTAACGTAGCGGATGAGTTATATGGATACAACCGCGAACGTGCGATGAAAAAAGTTGAACAAATTTATAACAATATTGAAAAAGTCATCGAAATTGCGAAACGTGACGGCATTCCAACATACCAAGCAGCCGACCGTTTAGCTGAAGAACGCATTGCGAAAATGCGTCAATCACGTAGCCAATTTTTACAAAACGGTCAACACATTTTAAGCCGTCGCCGTACGCGCTAAAAATATGCAATGAAGCGAGGACGTATGTTCTCGCTTCGTCGATGATAAAAATGGAGGGTTACACATTGCAGGAACATTCATTTCGCATCTTAGTCATTAATCCGGGATCGACGTCAACGAAAATTGGCGTCTTTGATAACGAGCGCTCCATTTTAGAAAAAACGATTCGTCATGATACAGAAGCGTTACGAGCGTATAAAAAAATTATTGACCAATACGAATTTCGCAAACAAACGATTTTAGAAACGCTTGACCATGAAGGAATTAATATTTCTAAGCTCGACGCAGTATGCGGACGCGGTGGCTTACTCCGTCCGATTGAAGGTGGCACATATGCTGTCAATGAGGCGATGCTACAAGATTTAAAGCTTGGCTATTCCGGTCAGCACGCTTCGAATCTCGGTGGAATTTTAGCGCATGAAATTGCTTCAGCATTAAACATTCCAGCGTTTATCGTCGATCCAGTCGTTGTAGATGAACTTGACCCGATTGCTCGCGTTTCTGGATTTTCATTAATTGAGCGTCGAAGCATTTTCCACGCGTTAAATCAAAAAGCAGTAGCGCGTCGTGTTGCTAAACAAATGGGAAAAACATATGAGGAAGTCAATTTCATCGTCGCGCATATGGGCGGGGGTATTACAGTTGGTGCACATCAACGCGGACGCGTTATTGATGTCAACAACGGATTGGACGGAGAAGGTCCGTTTAGCCCTGAACGTGCCGGTACTGTGCCAGCGGGTGATCTCGTTTCTCTCTGTTTCTCTGGTGAATATTATCGTGAGGAAATTATGCGCATGCTCGTTGGTGGCGGGGGGCTCGTTGGCTATTTAGGGACGAACGATGCGGTGAAAGTCGAAAAAATGATTGAAAATGGCGACGAAAAGGCGAAGCTCATTTACAGTGCGATGGCGTATCAAGTAGCGAAAGAAATTGGAGCTGCAAGCGCAGTATTATCAGGAAAAGTTGATGCCATTATTTTAACGGGCGGTTTAGCATACGGAAAACAGTTTGTGAAAGAAATTGCGGATCGCGTACAATGGATTGCCGATGTTATCGTGCAACCAGGAGAGAATGAACTGCAGGCGCTTGCTGAAGGGGCGCTTCGCGTATTGCGCGGAGAAGAAGAAGCGAAACAATATCCACAAGCGGTCAAAACAACGGTTTAAGGGGATGAAACGATGGCAAAAGAATACGATGTAGTCATACTTGGGGGCGGAACGGGCGGATATGTCGCTGCGATTCGCGCTGCTCAGCTCGGTTTAAAAACAGCAGTTGTAGAAAAAGGAAAGCTTGGTGGAACGTGTTTGCATGCGGGATGCATTCCGAGCAAAGCGTTGTTACGAAGTGCGGAAGTATATGCCCAGACGAAAGAAAGCGAAACGTTTGGTGTACTTGCTAGCGAGGTGCGTTTAGATTTTGCTAAAGTGCAAGCGCGCAAGCAAGCGATCATTGAGCAGTTGCATAAAGGCATTCACATGTTAATGAAAAAAGGGAAAATCGATGTGTATGAAGGGACAGGACGCATTTTAGGCCCATCGATTTTTTCACCGATGCCAGGAACGATTTCAGTTGAGATGAATGATGGAACGGAAAATGAAATGCTTGTGCCGAAGTATGTTGTTATTGCAACAGGTTCCCGTCCACGTACGTTGCCTGGCTTAACCATTGACGGTCAATTCGTTATGACGTCAGATGAAGCATTGCGTATGGAGACGTTGCCATCTTCGATCATTATTGTCGGTGGTGGCGTCATCGGCATCGAATGGGCATCGATGTTGAATGACTTTGGCGTGGATGTTACAGTCATTGAATATGCAGATCGTATTTTGCCAACAGAAGATCGCGATGTCTCCAAAGAAATTGAAAAAATATTAAAACAACGTGGTGTACGCATCGTTACAAAAGCAAAAGTATTGCCTGACACACTCGTTGTTGAACATGGTGTAACTATTCAAGCCGAAATAAACGGAAAAAATGAAACGTTCACAGCTGAAAAAATACTCGTTTCCGTTGGACGTCAAGCGAACGTTGAAGGCATTGGGTTAGAAAATACTGACATTGTCATTGAAAAAGGCTTTATTCAAACGAATGAATACTATCAAACAAAAGAAAAACATATTTACGCCATTGGGGATGTGATCGGTGGCTTACAGCTTGCTCATGTCGCTTCACATGAAGGGATTATTGCGATTGAGCATCTTGCTGGAAAAGAAGTTCATCCGCTTGATTATGCGATGGTGCCAAAATGTATTTATAGTCGTCCGGAGGCAGCAAGTGTAGGTTTGACAGAAGAAGAGGCGAAGGCAAAAGGATATGACGTGAAAGTCGGCAAATTCCCTTTCAAAGCGATTGGAAAAGCGCTTGTATACGGAGAAGCTGAAGGGTTTGTAAAAATTGTTGCTGATGCAAAAACAGACGATTTGCTCGGCGTGCATATGGTTGGTCCGCACGTCACAGATATGATTTCCGAAGCTGGATTAGCACGTGTGCTTGATGCGACACCGTGGGAAATTGCTCACACAATTCATCCGCATCCGACGCTGTCAGAGGCGATGATGGAAGCAGCGCTTGCTGTTGATGGAAAAGCGATTCATTTTTAAAGGAGGAATGAATGATGCGTCATAAACAACTCGGTTTGAGTGATGAAACCGTTTTACAAATGTATGAAACGATGGTGTTAGCACGTAAAATTGACGAACGGATGTGGTTATTAAACCGCGCAGGTAAAATTCCATTCGTCATCTCTTGTCAAGGACAAGAAGCGGCGCAAGTAGGAGCGGCATTCGCTTTGGATCGTACGAAAGATTATGTGTTGCCATATTATCGCGATATGGGTGTCGTATTAACGTTTGGTATGACGCCGACAGAATTGATGCTTTCGGCATTTGCAAAAGCGGAAGATCCAAACTCTGGCGGTCGCCAAATGCCAGGGCATTTCGGGAAAAAGAAAAACCGCATCGTCACAGGTTCCTCTCCAGTTACAACACAAGTACCACATGCTGTTGGGATCGCTTTAGCAGCGAAAATGGAGAAAAAAGATTTCGTATCGTTCGTTACATTTGGGGAAGGGTCTTCGAACCAAGGTGACTTCCATGAAGGGGCTAACTTTGCAGGCGTTCATAAGCTGCCGGTCATTTTTATGTGCGAAAACAATAAATATGCGATCTCTGTTCCAATTGAAAAACAATTAGCATGCGAAAAAGTGTCAGATCGTGCCATCGGCTATGGCATGCCAGGGTATACAGTGGATGGTACAGATCCGCTTGAAGTATATCGCGTTGTCAAAGAAGCAGCCGATCGTGCGCGCCGTGGTGAAGGACCAACATTAATTGAAACGGTTGCTTATCGCTTAACAGCGCATTCGTCGGATGATGACGATCGTGCATATCGTACGCCAGAAGAAATTGCAGAGGCAAAGTCAAAAGATCCAATTTATTTATTTGCAAACTACTTAAAAGAAGTAGGCGTATTAACAGATGAGTTGGAAAAAGAAATTCTCGATCGCGTCATGAAACAAGTGAACGAAGCAACAGACTACGCAGAAAAAGCACCATATGCACAACCAGAACATGCGTTGAAATACGTATACGCAGAGGAGGAATAAACATGCCTGTCATTTCATATATCGATGCCGTTACGATGGCGATTCGCGAAGAAATGGAACGTGACCCACGCGTATTCGTACTTGGGGAAGATGTCGGAAAAAAAGGAGGCGTATTTAAAGCGACGCAAGGACTGTATGATCAATTTGGCGAAGAGCGTGTCATCGATACGCCGCTTGCGGAATCTGCAATCGTTGGTGTCGGCATTGGCGCAGCTATGTACGGATTGCGTCCAATTGCAGAAATTCAATTCGCGGATTTTATTATGCCTGCTGTAAACCAAATTATTTCTGAAGCTGCGCGCATTCGTTATCGCTCTAATAACGATTGGAACTGTCCGATTGTCATTCGTGCCCCATATGGCGGTGGAGTCCATGGAGCGTTATATCATTCGCAATCGGTCGAAGCGATTTTTGCAAATCAGCCGGGATTAAAAATTGTTATGCCATCTACACCATACGACGTAAAAGGATTATTAAAAGCGGCCATTCGTGACGAAGACCCTGTGCTATTTTTTGAACATAAGCGAGCGTATCGTCTCATTAAAGGAGAAGTACCAACGGATGATTATGTATTACCGATTGGTAAAGCGGATGTAAAACGTGAAGGAGAAGATATTACAGTTATTACGTACGGTTTATGTGTTCATTTCGCATTACAAGCTGCTGAAAAATTAGCGCAAGAAGGCATTTCTGCACACATTTTAGATTTGCGTACTGTATATCCGCTCGATAAAGAAGCGATCATTGAAGCAGCAAGCAAAACAGGAAAAGTATTGCTTGTGACAGAAGACAATAAAGAGGGAAGCGTCATGAGCGAAGTCGCTGCCATTATTGCAGAACATTGTTTATTTGATTTAGATGCTCCAATTATGCGACTTGCTGGTCCAGACGTTCCAGCGATGCCATATGCGCCAACGATGGAAAAATTCTTTATGGTCAACCCAGATAAAGTCGAAAAGGCAATGCGCGAATTGGCGCAGTTTTAAGGAGGAGTTACGATGGCGATTGAGAAAATTACAATGCCACAGCTTGGTGAAAGTGTAACGGAAGGAACGATTAGTCAATGGCTCGTATCGGTTGGCGATCGCGTCAATAAATACGACCCACTTGCCGAAGTGATGACAGATAAAGTAAACGCGGAAATCCCATCTTCATTTGCTGGTGTCATTAAAGAAATTATCGCAAAAGAAGGGGAAACATTGCCTGTTGGTGCTGTCATTTGTACGATTGAAGTAGAAGGAGAAGGCACAGAAACGGCGGAAACGAAACGAGAAGAAGCACCGAAAGCGGAAGCGCCGGCAGTGTCAGCACAAGCAGCAACGCCGAAAAAACCAGCGGGAGAAAAAGGCCGCTATTCTCCAGCCGTTCTTCGCCTTGCCCAAGAGCACAACATCGACCTTGAACAAGTACAAGGAACAGGCATGGGCGGACGCATTACGCGCAAAGACTTGTTGAAATTAATTGAATCCGGCAACATCCCAACGCCAAGTCAAGCGTCAACAGCTCCGGTTCAAGTGCAAGCGTCTGTGCAATCGGTGCAAGAAGCACTAAAAGCGGAAGCTCCTGTTGCGGCAGCACCAAAACAAGCCGCCGCGCCTAACGTACCGGTTCAACCGGGCGACATCGAAATTCCTGTCACACCAGTGCGTAAAGCCATTGCGACAAACATGCTTCGCAGTAAACATGAAGCACCGCACGCATGGACGATGGTTGAAGTCGATGTGACGAACTTAGTCGCTTATCGCGATTCGATTAAAGACGAATTTAAAAAGCGCGAAGGGTTTAACTTAACGTATTTTGCGTTTTTTGTAAAAGCAGTCGCGCAAGCGTTAAAAGAATTCCCACAAATGAACTCGATGTGGGCAGGAGACAAAATTGTTCAAAAGAAAGATATTAACATTTCAATTGCTGTAGCGACAGATGACGCACTTTTTGTCCCAGTTATTAAACATGCGGATGAAAAATCGATTAAAGGGATTGCACGTGAGATTGCGGAATTAGCCGCAAAAGTGCGCGCAGGCAAGCTCCGTCCGGAAGATATGCAAGGTGGTACGTTTACGGTTAACAATACAGGTTCGTTTGGCTCCGTTCAATCCATGGGAATCATCAACTATCCACAAGCGGCGATTTTACAAGTGGAATCGATCGTGAAACGACCTGTTGTAAAAGACGGCATGATTGCTGTTCGCGATATGGTTAACCTTTGCTTATCGCTAGATCATCGCGTGCTCGATGGCTTAATTTGCGGCCGCTTTTTAGCGCGTGTGAAAGACATTTTAGAACATGTGACAAAAGAAAACACACCAATTTACTAATGAGGATGAGGAGGGTAACGAGCTGTTATCCTCTTCTTCTTATTATGATTTCTCTTTTCTTCCTTTCATCTATGTACTACAATAAAAAATGTAACGAATATTTTCAAAAATATGAAAAGAAAGCGCTTTAACAACAAAGGGGACGGGGTGTTACGATGAAACAAATATCGTTTCCAATTCCAAGCTATGACGAATGGAAACAAGAAGTGGAGAAATCGTTAAAAGGAAAACCGTTTGATCGATTATATGCCACAACATACGAACAAATTCAATTAAAACCGATTTACACACGCGCTGATTTAGAGGGATTGCCTATCGAACAATATCCAGGTTTTCCTTCATATGTGCGCGGAACAGAAGTAGAAGGGTATATAAAAAAATCGTGGGAAGTCAGTCAACAGTGCAGGGCTTCGACACCTGAACGATGGAACGAGCTCATTCAAAAGCAGTTAGAACGCGGACAAACGGAAATTCACGTTGTGCTACCCAAGTTAGGCTTTTTTATCGAAACGATCGAACAAATCAAAACGATGTTTTCTAACGTTTCTTTAGCCAATTACTCACTTCGTATCGATACGGGCGTAAGTCCTTTACCCTTTTTTCCTCTTTTTGTGACATACCTTGAGGAAAATGGACAGTCACTTCATGAGGTGCATGGAACGATCGGAATGGATCCGCTTGGCACTCTTACGGTAGCAGGAGAGCTCCCGCTTCCGCTTGCTACTTTATATGACGTGATGGCCGATGTGACAAAATGGGCGAAAACACATATGCCACACGTGAAAACGATAACGATACATGCCGACCCATATCATAACGGTGGAGGGCATGTCATTCAACAGCTAGCGTTTGCTTTTGCGACAGCGGTAGAGTATATAAATGAATGTCTCGAACGAGGGTTGACGATTGATGACATAGCAAAACGTATTGATTTTTCTTTTCCAGTCGGTTCACATTTCTTCATGGAAATTGCGAAGCTGCGTGCTGCGCGGCTCATTTGGACAAACATTGTGCAAGCGTACGGTGGAAGCGAACAGGCGCAAAAACTATCCATTCATGCGCGCACATCGTATTTTACGAAAACGATATATGACCCATATGTAAATATGCTTCGCGCAACGACAGAAGCGTTCGCAGCAATCGTCGGTGGGGCAAATAGCCTTCATGTTTCCCCGTTTAACGAACCGTTTGCAACTGAAGATGAATTTGCAGCGCGCATCGCTAGAAACACACAACTTATTTTGTTAGAAGAAGCCCATATCGGAAAAGTGATCGATCCAGCTGGCGGATCGTATTATGTAGAAACGTTGACAGCACAAATAGCAGAAGAAGCTTGGAAATTATTTCAACAGATCGAAGCGCAAGGCGGGATGACAAAAGCACTTCAATGTGGATTTGTGCAAAAAGAAATTGAAAACATAGCAAAACAACGTGAACAATATGTGAAAGCAAGAAAAGAAAAAATTGTTGGAACGAACGTGTATGCTAACATAGCTGAAGGGCTGGCGCCAAAGCATGTACACGCCTCTCATGGAAATCATAATATATATGTAAACGTAAAAACAATGGAAGAAGCCCTTTCGCTTGCTAAACGTCGAGCGTTCGCTCAACATGTTATACGTGAAGAAGAATGTTCGGCGATTACCGTGACACCGATCCGCCAATGGCGTCTTTCCGAGCCGTTTGAGCGGCTTCGCCAAGCTTCTGAACGTCATATGGAAACAAACGGACAACGTCCAACGGTGCATCTTGTCAATCTCGGTTCGATTTCAAAACATAAAACACGCGCTGATTTTATCACAGGCTTTTTTGAAGCGGGTGGGTTTACGGTTGTAAAAAACGATGGGTATATGACGACAGAGGAAGCTGTGAACGGCATACTTGAAACAAACGGTATACATTATATTATTTGCGGAACGGATGATGATTATATACATGCAGTCCCAGCCATTACCCATCAAGTGAAAAAAGAAAAAAGCGATATTCGCATATATGTGGCAGGTAAGCCAGCACCAGACGTGGAGGCAGCGTTTATACATGCGGGCGTGGACGGATTTATTCATCTCGGTTCCAATTGTTACGATACACTGTTGGCGTTTATGAAAGACATGGGGGTGAACGTGAATGGGGAAAATTAATTTTGCCAATCGACCGTTGCAATATGGAAAACAAGTCGATGAACGAGCATGGAAACAAGCCGTTGAACAAAAAGTGCAAGCAACATTAGATGAGCTTGTCTTCCAAACAAACGAACAAATTACGCTTAAACCACTATATACAAAAAAAGATATTGAAGGCTTTGACTTTCTTGACTATATGCCGGGTATTCCACCATATTTACGCGGACCGTACCCATCCATGTACGTCAATCGTCCATGGACGATCCGTCAATACGCTGGTTTTTCTACTGCAGAGGAAAGCAATGCGTTTTATCGCCGCAATTTAGCGATGGGACAAAAGGGCTTGTCTGTTGCGTTTGACCTTGCTACCCACCGTGGTTACGATTCAGACCATCCGCGCGTTGTTGGCGATGTCGGCAAAGCAGGGGTCGCTATCGATTCCGTCCTCGATATGAAGACGTTATTTGATGGCATTCCGCTTGATCAAATGTCGGTATCGATGACGATGAACGGTGCAGTATTGCCAATTATGGCGTTTTACATCGTAACAGCTGAAGAACAAGGGGTAAAGCAAGAGCAGTTATCTGGCACGATCCAAAACGACATTTTAAAAGAATATATGGTGCGTAATACGTACATTTATCCCCCAGATATGTCTATGCGCATCATCGCCGACATTTTTGCGTATACGTCAAAACATATGCCGAAATTCAACAGCATCAGCATTTCAGGTTATCATATGCAAGAAGCAGGAGCACCAGCGGATATTGAACTCGCTTATACACTTGCTGACGGATTAGAGTACGTGCGCACAGGTTTAAAAGCAGGCATTGACATTGATTCATTTGCTCCACGCCTATCGTTTTTCTGGGCAATCGGCATGAACTATTTTATGGAAGTAGCGAAAATGCGGGCAGCGCGCCTCATTTGGGCAAAAATGATGAAGACGTTTCATCCGAAAAATCCAAAATCGCTTGCTCTTCGTACACATTCGCAAACATCAGGATGGAGCTTAACGGAACAAGATCCGTTTAACAACGTCGTACGGACATGTTTAGAAGCGCATGCTGCAGCGATGGGACATACGCAGTCGCTTCATACGAATGCACTTGATGAGGCGATTGCATTGCCGACTGACTTTTCCGCCCGCATCGCGCGCAATACACAGCTTTATTTACAAGAAGAAACAGGCATTTGCCAAGTCATTGACCCATGGGCAGGCTCGTATTATGTGGAAACATTAACGAACGAATTAATGAAGCGTGCGTGGGCACACATCGAAGAAATCGAAAATCTTGGTGGGATGGCGAAAGCGATTGAAACAGGGTTACCAAAAATGCGCATCGAGGAAGCAGCAGCAAGACGGCAAGCCAAAATTGATTCTGGTGCGGAGACGATTATCGGTGTGAATAAATATCGTCCAGAAAAAGAAGAGCCGATCGATATTTTAGAAGTCGATAATACGGCTGTGCGCATGCGACAAATCGAAAAATTAAAACAGTTGCGTGCGTCTCGGGATGAAGCGCGCGTGCAACAAACGTTGCAAGCGATTACGAAAGCGGCAGAAACAGGCGAAGGGAACTTGCTCGAGTTAGCGGTTGAAGCCGCGCGCGCTCGTGCGACGTTAGGTGAAATTTCAGACGCCATTGAAAAAGTGGCAGGTAGACATAAAGCGGTCATTCGTTCCGTTAGCGGTGTATATAGCGCAGAGTTTACGAACGAAGAAGAAATTGTACGTGTGAAAAAAATGACGGACGAATTTTACGAGTTAGAAGGAAGGAGACCGCGCATTTTGATTGCAAAAATGGGACAAGATGGACACGACCGCGGAGCAAAAGTGATCGCCACCGCATTTGCGGATTTAGGTTTTGACGTTGATATCGGTCCGCTCTTTCAAACACCAGAAGAGACAGCGCGGCAAGCGGTTGAAAACGATGTTCACGTCGTTGGGATGAGCTCGCTCGCTGCTGGACATAAAACGTTACTGCCACAGCTTGTGGAAGAGTTACGCAAACTAGGGCGAGAAGATATTATTGTTGTCGTTGGTGGCGTCATCCCACCACAAGATTACGAATTTTTATATGAACATGGTGCAGCGGCTATTTTTGGACCAGGTACGATCATCCCGGTCGCAGCTCAAAAAGTGTTGCACGAAATTTATCGACGACTCGGTTACGAGGAAGTGAGCGAATGAGTGAGGAGCGAACATCTCGACCAGAATGGGTGGATGACCACAATATGTTTGCAACGTCGTACGTGAAAGGAAACGATCGTGTTCAGCCGACAAAAGAAAGACGATGGGTAAAAAGAAAAGAGCTTTCGATTGAAGAATATGTCGCAGGTGTATTAAATAATAATCGCACCATTTTAGCACAAGCGATTACACTTATTGAAAGCAATGCAGCAAAACATACAGAAAAGGCACAGCGCATATTGCATGAGCTCCTTCCTTATGTAGGGCGTTCGGTTCGCATTGGCATTACTGGTGTTCCAGGTGCAGGCAAAAGTACATTCATTGAAGCATTCGGACAATTTTTATGCGATAAAGGTCATCGGGTTGCGGTATTAGCGATCGATCCGAGCAGCTCGCTCACAGGTGGAAGCATTCTTGGCGATAAAACGCGCATGGAATATTTAGCTCGTCATCCGCGTGCGTTTATTCGTCCTTCTCCATCGGGTGGCACGCTCGGGGGAGTGCATCGGAAAACACGTGAGACGATGCTGCTTTGTGAAGCAGCGGGATATGATATTATTCTCGTGGAAACGGTCGGTGTTGGTCAAAGTGAAGTGGCAGTACGCGGCATGGTTGATTTTTTTCTATTGCTTGCGCTAACAGGCGCTGGTGATGAACTGCAAGGAATGAAAAAGGGGATGATGGAACTCGTCGATGCGATCGTTATTAATAAAGCAGACGGGGATAATAAACAGAAAGCAGAGTTGGCGAAAGAAGAATATAATCAAATTTTACATTATTTACGCCATGCCACGAAAGGATGGGAGACGAAAGCATATACTTGTTCTTCTCTCTATAAAGAAGGAATTGAACAAATTTGGGACGTGATCGAGCGCTTCGTCCGAACGACAAAACAATCGGGTGTATTTGAGGAGAGAAGAAGAGAACAGATGAAAGATTGGTTGCATGCGATGATTAAAGATTATTTACACATCCGCTTTTTTCATCATCCGGCTGTACAGCAACAATTGCCGAACATTGAACAACAGGTGATGGAAGGAAAACAGCCGGTCACAATGGCCGCACAGCAATTGATTCGCTTATACGAACAAACGTAAAGGTGTCCGTTATGGGCACCTTTTATTGTTGAATATGTTATAATGAGGGCGGAGTGTGATATATATGTTGAAAATTGGATACAGAACAACGAAAACAGCTATTGGAACAGCAGCTGCAATTGCTATTGCTCAGTCGTTGCACCTTGAGAATTTCGCTTCCGCTGGTATCATTACGCTGCTTTGTATCCAAGTGACGAAAAAAAAGTCGTTACAAACAGCGCGTGCTCGCTTGATCGCATGTTTAATCGGATTGCTGTTTTCGTTTTTGTTTTTTGAAGGACTTGGTTATCATCCGCTCTCCATTGCTTTATTGCTTTTATTTTTTATTCCAACGACCGTCTCATGGAAAGTGACTGAAGGAATTGCGACGAGTGCAGTTATTATTTTGCACGTATATATGGCTAAAGCGATGACGTGGCAACTTTTATATAATGAACTAATGCTCATTGTTATTGGCATTGGCATCGCACTGCTTGTGAATATGTACATGCCAAGTGTCGAAAAAGATTTAAAAGAGTATCAACGCATTGTAGAAGATTTATTCCGTATCATTTTTAAAGAAATTGTCCATTATTTACGTACGAATGAAAGCTTATGGGACGGAAAAGAAATTGCGTTAGTGGGCGATACGTTAAAGCAGGCGAAGGCGCTTGCGTTGCAAAATATCGAAAATCATTTTTTACGCAATGAAGATTATTATTATCGATATTTTCGTATGCGTGAACGACAATTTGAAATTATTGAACGCATGCTGCCGCTCATCAGCTCGATGACGTACACAGTTGAGCAACGAAATATGATTGCCGATTTTATTGATGAATTAAGCGATGCGATTCACCCGGGAAATACAGCAGACCGTTTTATTCGACAACTTGAGGAGATGAAAAAACAGTTCCAACAAATGCCTTTGCCAAAAACGCGCGAGGAATTTGAAGAGCGAGCTGCTCTTTTGCATTTTGTAAAAGAGATGGAGCAATATTTAATCATTAAAAGTCAGTTATAACGGTATGATCGCTCTTTTTTGGTGCACAATAATGAAAAAAGGGTGAGATCATGCCGCTTTTGTTTGCTTTCTTTCTTTTTCTTTCACCGCTTTGGCCGCTTGGAGATAATCCGCGCGTGGGCGATCCGATGATTATTGTCAATAAACAAACGAACCAACTTGCTTTTATTCGCCATGGGAAAATTGAACGCATATATCGAGTGGCGACAGGAAAAACGAATGTACTCACGCCAGAAGGGATATTTACGGTAACTGTTAAGGCAGTAAATCCTTATTATCGGAAAAAAAACATTCCAGGAGGAGCACCGAACAACCCGCTTGGTACGAGATGGATCGGATTTGATGCACGTGGAACGGACGGTCGAACGTACGGCATTCATGGAACGAATCGACCCGAATCGATTGGACGTTATATAACAGAAGGATGCGTACGCATGCATAATCGCGATGTCGAAGCGCTATATCCGAACGTGCCATTAGGAACGAAAGTAGCGATCGTAAAAACGAACGAATCATTTTATCAGCTCGGGAAAAAGTACGGGGCGCTTAAATAGAACAAGCTGGCCGAATACGGTCAGCTTGTTCTATATCCACATGCTTAATCCAGCAAGCAAAGATGTTAACAGCATCGAACCGAGCATTAAATAAACAACAATTTTTTGCACTTTTTTTGAATGCATCATCTTCACCTCTTCTTCCTATTGTACAAACATGCTGTTCGGCAAACAAGCAGGAAAAATGCAAAAAAAGAAGGAAAAAAGAAAAAAGGTGTCGAAATACATACACGGTTTGCAGCCGAGAACAACAAAGGGGTTGGGGTAATGGAAGTAAAAAAAGTCGATCATATTGGTATTGCTGTGAAATCATTAGATGAGGCGCTTCCGTTTTATACGGATACGCTCGGCTTATCGTGCGTTGGCATTGAAACGGTCGAATCAGAGCAGGTGAGGGTAGCATTTTTAAAAGTCGGCGATGTAAAAATTGAATTGCTTGAGCCGCTTTCTGAACATAGTCCAATTGCTTCTTTTATTGAAAAAAGAGGCGAAGGGATTCATCATGTCGCGCTTGGCGTAGATGATATTGAACTGCGCATTCAGGAGTTAAAAAATAATGGTGTTCGTATGATTCATGAGCAACCGAAACGCGGTGCAGGCGGTGCACGGATCGCTTTTATGCATCCGAAATCAGCGCACGGCGTGTTGTATGAGCTTTGTGAACGGGGCGGTGGGCAATGATGGATATGTACGATAAAATTAACGAGTTATATGACCGCCGACGCGAAATTGAATTAGGTGGCGGTGACGATAAAATTGCTAAACAACATGAAAAAGGGAAATTAACAGCGAGGGAGCGTATTGATCTTTTATTGGATGAAGGGACGTTCGTCGAGTTAAACCCGTTTATTGAACATCGTTGCACCGATTTTGGATTAGCAGGAAAAAAAGGTCCGGGTGACGGAGTTGTCACAGGATACGGGAAAATCGACGGTCGAACAGTGTTCGTATTTTCACAAGATTTTACTGTATTCGGTGGCGCGCTTGGGGAAATGCACGCGAAAAAAATTGCGAATATTATGGACTTAGCGGCAAAAACAGGTGTACCAATCATTGGTTTAAATGATTCCGGTGGTGCACGCATTCAAGAAGGAGTATTGTCCCTCGATGGCTACGGCCATATTTTTTACCGTAATTCCATCTATTCTGGCGTCATTCCGCAAATTTCTGTTATTATGGGTCCATGTGCAGGAGGGGCTGTCTATTCACCAGCCATTACCGATTTTGTTTTTATGGTCGAAAAAACGAGCCAAATGTTTATTACTGGACCGAAAGTGATTGAAACGGTGACAGGAGAAAAAATTAGTGCGGAAGATTTAGGTGGTGCCCGCGTTCATAATACAATTAGCGGAAACGCTCATTTTTCAGGAGCGACAGAAGAAGACGTGCTTGCCCAAGTACGACGGCTGTTAAGCTATTTGCCAGCAAACTGCCAAGAAAAGCCACCGATCAAGCCTGTTGCCAATGAAGATGACTACCGTCCTGATTTAGCGGATGCGATTCCAATTGACGCGGTCAGACCGTACGATGTGCGCAACGTTGTGCTACAAGTCGTTGATGAAGGATCGTTTATGGAAGTGCAAAAAGATTTTGCGAAAAACATTGTCATTGGCTTTGCTCGCATCAAAGGAAAAGTTGTCGGGCTTGTATGCAACCAACCGAAGTTTATGGCGGGAGGACTAGATATTGACTCATCGGATAAAGCAGCCCGCTTTATTCGTTTTTGCGACTCGTTTAACATTCCGATTATTACGTTTGAAGACGTGACAGGCTTTTTCCCGGGAGTCAAACAAGAGCATGGGGGTATCATTCGCCATGGGGCGAAAATTTTATATGCGTATTCGGAAGCGACCGTGCCGAAAATAACGGTCATTTTACGGAAAGCATACGGTGGGGCATATGTTGCATTAAACAGTAAATCGATCGGAGCGGATGTCGTATACGCATGGCCAAATGCAGAAATTGCTGTTATGGGACCACAGGGGGCAGCGAACATTATTTTTGCAGGCGAAATCGAAAATAGCCCGAATCCAGAAGAAACAAGAGCGCAAAAAATTGAAGAATATCGCGATAAATTCGCCAACCCTTATGTTGCAGCGAAATACGGCATGGTTGATGATGTTATCGACCCACGTGACACGAGAATCAAGCTTATTCAAGCACTCGACATGCTTCGTCATAAGCAGGAAGAACGCCCGAAAAAGAAACATGGGAATATTCCGTTGTAAGTATATACCGCCAGTTGTTTGGCGGTATATGTTTTTCGAAAAATAATCGTACGATTTCGCAAACGATGTAAAAATCCGTTATACTTAAAGATGAGTACATACATAGGAGGAAGTATGATGGTCAATAAGCAGCGTCTAGTTGAAGAATTTTTAGAACTTGTACAAATTGATTCGGAAACGAAATATGAGCGCAACATTGCAAATGTGTTGAAAGCGAAATTTGAAGCGCTCGGTTTACACGTCATTGAGGATGATACGACAGCACAAACAGGGCATGGAGCAGGAAATTTAATTTGCACATTGCCTGCGACAAAGGAAGGGGTCGATCCGATTTACTTTACATCCCATATGGATACGGTTGTGCCAGGAAAAGGGGTCAAGCCGTCGATTCAAGATGGATATATTGTGACAGATGGGACAACGATTTTAGGAGCGGACGATAAAGCAGGGCTTGCCGCGATGTTCGAAGCGATTCGCATTTTAAAGGAAAAACAAATCGCGCATGGGACGATTCAATTTATTATTACTGTCGGTGAAGAATCGGGGCTCGTTGGAGCGAAGGCGCTCGATCCATCGCTCATTCAAGCGAAATTTGGATATGCGTTAGATAGTGATGGAAAAGTCGGACAAATTATCGTTGCTGCTCCGACGCAAGCAAAGTTGAAAGTGACTGTTCACGGAAAGACGGCTCATGCGGGTGTCGCTCCAGAGCGTGGTGTATCAGCCATTACGATCGCCGCAAAAGCAATTGCGCAAATGCCGCTTGGGCGCATTGACGAAGAAACAACCGCAAACATCGGCCGTTTTGAAGGGGGAACACAAACGAACATCGTATGTGATCGCGTGGACATTTTAGCTGAGGCACGTTCCCTTGTGCCAGAAAAAATGGAAGCACAAGTCGCAAAAATGAAAGAAGCGTTTGAGCGTGTAGCAGAACAAATGGGTGGTCGTGCAGATGTTCATGTGGAAGTGATGTATCCAGGATTTAAATTTGGCGACGGAGATCATGTTGTTGAAGTGGCAAAACGAGCGGCTGAAAAAATTGGTCGTCCACATGAGTTGTTGCGCAGCGGCGGCGGTAGCGATGCGAACGTCATTGCAGGATTCGGCATTCCAACGGTCAATTTAGCGATCGGTTATGAAGATATTCACACAACAAATGAACGAATGCCAATTGAAGAACTTGTTAAAACAACGGAAATGGTCATTGCGATTATTGAGGAAGTGGCTGCAAGGGGGTGAAACGATGCATAAAGTCGTCGTTTTTCAACTATGTAATGAGCAATACGCCATTCCGGTTGAACATGTTGTTTCCATCGAAAAAATGAGCCATCCGACGCTCATCCCGAGCATGCCTTCGTATATGCTTGGCGTTGTGCGCATTCGCGGTGAACTTGTTCCCGTGCTTGATACGTCGCAAATTTTATATCGCCGTCCGTATGCAGAAACAGAAAAAACGCGGCTTGTCGTCGTACATACGGGCGATTTACATGTCGCGTTCATCGTAGACGATGCAAAAGAGATTATTGATATTCCACCACATATGATGAAGCAAGTGAATATGCTTGCTTATCAACAGACGCCATATTTCATCGGGATTGCCAACTTGCCTGATCGGCTCATTACTGTTATCGATCCGACGATATTGTTTGACAATTTAGAAGGAGCAAGCTCAATTAAAGAACATATGAGGAATGAGAAACAGAACACTTGAACGAGAAAAGAAGATTATGGTATGTTCTTTGTTGAACAAACAAAAATAGAAAGGAACGTTTACTATGGCGAAACAACAAATTGGTGTGATCGGTTTAGCGGTCATGGGAAAAAACTTGGCGCTTAATATTGAGAGCCGCGGATATTCGGTAGCCGTATATAACCGTTCGCGTGAAAAAACAGACGAGTTTTTACAAGAAGCGGAAGGAAAAAACATCGTCGGTACATATAGCATCGAACAGTTTGTTAACGCACTTGAAAAACCGCGCAAAATTTTATTAATGGTAAAAGCAGGAGCGGCAACAGACGCAACGATTGAACAATTAAAGCCGTATTTAGAAAAAGGCGATATCGTCATCGATGGCGGCAATACGTATTTTAAAGATACACAACGTCGCAATAAAGAACTTGCGGAACTCGGCATTCATTTTATCGGGACAGGCGTTTCCGGCGGAGAAGAAGGGGCGCTGAAAGGTCCTTCCATCATGCCGGGCGGACAAAAAGAAGCACACGAACTCGTTCGTCCGATTTTTGAAGCGATCGCGGCAAAAGTCGATGGAGAGCCGTGCACGACGTACATCGGTCCAGACGGTGCGGGCCATTACGTAAAAATGGTGCATAACGGCATCGAATACGGCGATATGCAATTAATTGCCGAAGCGTACTTTTTATTAAAACATGTGCTCGGCTTAAACGCACAAGAGCTTCATGAAGTGTTTGCCGAGTGGAATAAAGGGGAATTAGACAGCTATTTAATCGAAATTACGGCAGATATTTTCACGAAAATTGATGAAGAAACAGGAAAGCCGCTTGTCGATGTCATTTTAGACAAAGCAGGGCAAAAAGGAACAGGGAAATGGACGAGCCAAAACGCGCTCGATTTAGGCGTTCCGCTTCCGATTATTACGGAATCGGTATTTGCTCGCTTCATTTCGGCGATGAAAGAAGAGCGCGTCAAAGCAAGCAAGCTATTAGCTGGTCCTGCCGTGAAACCGTATGAAGGAGATCGTGCGCACTTTATTGAAGCGGTACGCCGCGCGCTTTACATGAGCAAAATTTGCTCGTACGCCCAAGGCTTTGCGCAAATGAAGGCCGCATCTGAAGAGTACAACTGGAATTTACAATACGGTAATATCGCGATGATTTTCCGCGGCGGCTGCATTATTCGTGCACAATTTTTACAAAAAATTAAGGAAGCGTACGACCGTGATCCAGCGTTGCCAAACTTATTGCTTGACCCATACTTTAAAGACATCGTCGAAAACTATCAACAATCGCTCCGTGAAATCGTCGCAACAGCAGCGATGCGCGGCATCCCGGTTCCGGCATTTGCCAGCGCTTTAGCATACTACGACAGCTACCGGATGGAAACATTGCCAGCGAACCTTATCCAGGCACAGCGCGACTACTTCGGTGCGCACACATACGAGCGTATCGACAAAGAAGGCGTTTTCCATACGGAATGGTTGAAATAAACGAACCCCCTAGGGCAAATGGCTCTAGGGGGTTCGTTTATTGTTCAAACAATAATACACGCGCTGGGGCGGCGTCGGTGCCGACGAGTTTAAGCGGAGCGGCAACCATCCAATATTCGCCTGCTGGAACGTCTTTTAGCCGAAGTCCTTCGATCACGATAATACCGTGACCGAACAACGTTTTATGCGTTGGGTGTCCCGCTTGGTTGCGTTCGACACCGAGGGCATCAATGCCGACGCCGCGAATGCGTTTTTCTGCTAAATATGCCGCTGCATCTTCAGCAACGTAAATAAATTCAAAGTTAAAAGCGTCGTCGAACGAGTTTTTCGTTTTGAATAAGAGAAAATCGTTTTCTTGAATATCAAAATGAATGAGATCTTCTTTTGTAATGCGATCATGGACGTTTGTGACGTCTAATACTTTGCAGTAGCCGACGAGTTTTTCAAGCGGGATCGTTTCGAACGTTTCACCGTCTTTTACCATATGAAGCGGTGCGTCAATATGCGTACCTGTATGCACATCCATATCAATACGCGATTCGGTGACGTAATCGTTCGTGACGGTTGTTAGTTTCGGTTGTTTTTCCGGTTTATTTTTATACACAGGCATCCCTTCAAAAATTGGAGCGGTGACATCGTACATTTTCATGTTTCGTTCCTCCTTATATTGTTCCATTTAATGGCCACCAGTGGAAGCCGTCTTTTTGCAATAGTTCATCCGCTTTTTTCGGCCCCATCGATCCAGCTTCATAGTTCGGGAAGTCCACCGCTTTCGTATTTGCCCATACTTCAGAAATTGGGTCGACAAAGCTCCAAGAAGCAGCGACTTCGTCCCAGTGTGTAAAGTTTGTCGCATCGCCGCGCATGCAGTCGTATAACAATTTCTCATACGCTTCCGGCGTATTAATGCCGTCGATGCAGTTGTTGCAGTAATCGAGCTTAATTGGTGTCGTTTTCATGCTTTCGCCGCTTTTTTTCGCATTTAAATGAAGGGTGATGCCTTCATCAGGTTGAATATGAATAACAAGTAAATTTGGATGAACGTGCTCGCTTGTGCGATAATATAAATTCATCGGCACATCTTTAAATTGCACAACAATTTTTGTTGATTTTTCTGTCATTCGTTTTCCTGTTCGTATGTAAAACGGCACACCTGCCCAGCGGAAGTTGTCGATCATTAGTTTCCCTGCAACAAATGTTTCCGTATTGGAGTTTGGATCGACACTATGTTCTTCACGATACCCGACGACTTGTTGTCCGCGCACGATACCACGCCCGTATTGTCCACGCACGAAATATGTTTCTACGTCATCGTGCGTCATCGGACGAAGCGCACGAAGCACTTTTACTTTTTCGCTACGAATATCGTCTGTCGTTAACTTAATTGGCGGTTCCATCGCCAAAAGGGCAACCATTTGCAACATATGGTTTTGTACCATATCGCGAAGCGCGCCGGAATGGTCGTAGTAACGACCGCGATCTTCCACTCCAAGCGTTTCGCTTGATGTAATTTGAATATTAGCAATAAAGCGGTTGTTCCAAAGCGGCTCGAAAATGGCGTTCGCAAAGCGAATGACTTCGATGTTTTGCACCATTTCTTTGCCGAGATAATGGTCAATTCGGAAAATTTGCTCCTCCGAAAACGATTGGCGAATTTCTTCATTTAATCTTTGTGCACTTTGTAAATCGTGACCGAACGGTTTTTCAATGACTAATCGCGTCCATCCGTTTGTGGCCGTCACCCCCTCGGATTTCAAGTGCAATGTAATCGTTCCGAAAAACTCAGGCGCCATCGCCAAGTAAAAAATGCGGTTGCCTGGAATATGAAATTGTTCTTCCACATGAGTTAATAATTCATTCAATTGTTCATATGATTGCGTATTTGTTGCATCTAATGAATGATAGTAAAAATGAGAAATAAATTTGTCATCGATCAGTTCTTGTTTCGTTGCTTCCTCAATCGTTTCTCTTACATAGGAACGAAATGACTCGTCAGTATGTGGACGGCGGGCAACACCAACAACCGCAAACTGTTCAGCAAGCTTTCCTTTTTGATAAAGTTTATAAATAGATGGGAATAGTTTACGTTTTGCTAAGTCGCCAGTCGCACCAAAGATGACGATTGTCGCTTTTGGTTGTACGTCGTTCACGGACCATATACCTCACTTTTATTCATTTTTTGAAAGGTTCATGATAATGTAATTTTAGAGGTTTATTGTGGTAAACGCAAATGTTTTATCTAAATGAAAAAAAAGAGAGGAGATTGTTGTGTGGAATTATTGTTTTTAGGGACGGGTTCTGGTGTCCCATCAAAAGGTAGAAACGTATCAGCCATTGCCCTTCAGTTGTTAGAAGAAAGAGGAGCGACGTGGCTATTTGATTGTGGAGAAGCAACACAGCATCAAATTTTACATACGTCTATCCGTCCAAGGCGCATTGAGCGCATTTTTATTACGCACTTACACGGCGATCATATTTTTGGTTTGCCGGGGTTGCTTGGAAGTCGCTCATTTCAAGGTGGAGAGACTCCTCTTTTTGTTTACGGTCCGGCTGGTATTCGTTCGTTTATCGAAACATCACTAACGGTAAGCGGTACGCGACTGAAATATGAGTTGTATATTGAAGAGTTTACAGAAGGAGTCATATTTGAAGATGAGCAGTTTATTGTTACAGCGAAATTGCTTGATCATGGTTTACCTTCATACGGTTTCCGAATTGTTGAAAAAGATTTACCGGGTACGTTGCTCGTTGACGAGTTGCGTGCCCTCGGGGTGAAGCCAGGTCCCATTTATCAACAAATTAAACGCGGAGAGCTTGTTACGTTAGACGATGGAACGGTGATTGATGGACGCAAATTTGTTGCCCCGCCAAAAAAAGGACGTATGATTGCGATTATGGGAGATACGCGTTATTGTGAGGCAAGTGTGGAACTTGCCGAAGGAGTGGACGTGCTCGTACATGAAGCAACGTTTAGTGCAAACGAAGCCCATTTAGCGCGAGATTACTATCATTCCACAACGGTGCAGGCGGCTGAGGTGGCGAAGCGGGCTGGGGCGAAGCAGCTTATTTTGACACATATTAGCTCGCGTTATCAAGGAAATATGTGTGATCAGCTCGTTGAAGAAGCGAAAACGATTTTTCCGAATGTCACGCTTGCCTCTGATTTTTCATCATTTCCGATTATAAGAAAAGGGAATGATGAGAGATGATCGAAGTAAAAGGAAGCGTCATCGACAAACAGACGAGATGCGTACATTACCATAGTGAACGTGATGTCATTGCGATTAAGTTTTATTGTTGTCAAACGTATTTCCCGTGCGTGTACTGTCATGAAGAACATGGTTGTGGCAAGCATGCGGTATGGCCGAAAGAGCGTTTTTATGAAAAAGCGGTTTTATGTGGTGTTTGTCAAACGGAGCTGACGATTGAACAATATATGACAAGCAATTACCATTGCCCACATTGCAACGCGGCGTTTAATCCGGGATGTCAACTCCACGCACATTATTATTTTGAAGTATAAAAAGGATGTCCACGATGTGACATCCTTTTTCGTGTTTTACCATCCTCTTACATATGGTTTCGGTGCTTCAAGCTGAATGCCAAGTTCGTTTGCGGCTGTTTTTGGCCAATATGGGTTGCGAAGAAGTTCGCGCCCGATGAAAATCAAATCGGCGCGGCCGTTGCGCAAAATTTCTTCCGCTTGCCGTCCGGAAGTAATAAGTCCAACAGCACCAGTTGCGACATTTGCTTCACGGCGAATCGTTTCGGCAAACGGCACTTGATAACCTGGATACGCATCAATTTTTGCTGGAACGACGGCGCCAGAGCTGACGTCAATGAGGTCAACGCCTTGTGCTTTCATACGTTTGGCATATTCGACGTAGTCGTTCACCGTTAAACCGTCTGGGTGATAGTCAGAAGCAGAAATACGAACAAACAACGGTCCGCTCCATACTTCTTTTACCGCTTCAATCACTTCACTTAAAAAGCGGTAGCGATTTTCCCCGTATTCATCTGTTCGTTTGTTTGTAAGAGGCGATAAAAACTCGTTAATGAGATAGCCGTGAGCAGCATGAATTTCAATGACATCAAATCCTGCTTCCTTGGCGCGACGTGCACCTTGTTGAAACGCATGAATCGTTTCTTCAATGTCCGCTTTTGTCATCTCTTTTGGCGTGCGCATCGTTTCATCAAATGGAAGTGGTGATGGCGCGATGATTTCTCCGGCAACCATCGCTTTTCGTCCGGCATGGGCAAGTTGGATGCCGATTTTGGCGCCTTGTTCGTGAACAAGTGAGGTAAGTGTACGTAATCCGTCAATATGGTCATCATTCCAAATGCCTAAATCGCGAGCTGAAATTCTTCCTTGTGGTGTCACGGCTGTCGCTTCGACAATAATAAGCCCGACTTGCCCGACAGCACGAGATGCATAATGAATGAGATGCCAATTGTGCACCGTTCCGTCTTCGCGATCGCACGCATACATACACATCGGCGACATAACAATGCGGTTTTTAAAGGTAACATCTCGAATCGTATATGGTGAAAATAACATGGCTAATCCCTCCCACAGTATGTTTCATAACAAATGATACCATGGGTATTTGGAAAAGAAAAACAACTTGCACTATTGAACGGAGGAAAGCAGCGCCTCACCGAGTTCTTTTGAACGTTCAGTCGCTCGTTTAATGCAGGCAATCATCGCTTCTTGATAGCGATAACGTTCAAGTACGCCAATGCCTGCTTCTGTTGTTCCGCCTGGACTTGTCACTTCTTTGCGTAAGATGGAAGGATGCTTATTTGTTGCTTTTAACATATGGGCCGCGCCGATAATCGTTTGTAAAATAAGCTCTTTGGCAATATCACGCTCAAGCCCAATTTCATCCGCTGCTTTTTCCATCGCTTCAACTAAATAGTAAACGTACGCTGGTCCGCTGCCGGATAATCCTGTCACTGCGTGTAAATGCTGCTCATCAACAATCGTAACGATCCCGACTGTTTCAAATAGCTCTTTTGCCATGTGTAAATGTTCAGCTGTTGCATAGGTACCTTTTGCTAGCGCTGTGGCGGATTGCCCGATCGCCGCTGATGTGTTTGGCATGGCGCGAATGACAGGCATTTGTTTTCCAATGAGCGATGCAATTGTATCGGTCGTTACTCCCGCAAGCAATGAAATAATAAGTTGCTGTTCGTTAAATGCATGTTTGATCGACGTCAAGCTATCCGCAACGTCTTTTGGCTTCATCGCTAAAATCACGATATGAGCTTCTTTCACTGCTTTTGCTTTATCTGTGTCGATTCGTACCCCGTATGTTTGTTGCATATATGTCAGTCGTTCCATTCGAGAGCGATTCGTTACGATCATTTGCTCTGGCTTATATAACGTTTGTGTCACCCCAGAAATAAGTGCTTCTGCCATCGATCCTGCACCGAGAAACGTGATTGTCATACTTTCTCCTCCTCGTCTCCAAAATAAAAAAGACCTTTCGTCCGATAAAGGACGGAAAGGTCTTTATTTCCGCGGTACCACCTTTGTTGGCACAATGTGCCCACCTCTTATGCCGGTATCGTCGGCAAGACGGTTAGGTTTGCCTAACAGCTCATAGGGTAGGTTCCATGATAAAGAGGGTAATGAAACCTTTCAGCCAATGGGTTTCACTCTCTTTTACCGTTTATCATGTACTGGCCCTAGTCATCGCTTCGTACATATATGATTTGTTTGCAATTATGCATGAAAAACAAGCGTGTTGTCAATAGGTTTCACGGTTTTATTTTCTGAATTTTTTTAATAAATAAATAAAAATAAATGACAAACAGAGAAAATAAGTGTAAACTGATAAACAGACGAAACGGAAAATTATGATGATATAATGAAGGAGTCAGAAAAATGGAACAGTTACATCGCATTGTCGTTCCCACGCCATTTGCTGTTGGGGATGTGAACATGTATATTATCGAAGGGGATCGTTTAACGCTCATCGATGCGGGTGTAAAAACGGAAGAAGCATGGCATGTGTTCGTTCGTGAATTGCGCGAACTCGGCTATAAACCGGAACATATTGAACAAGTGATCATTACACATCACCATCCGGATCATGTTGGATTACTTGATTATTTACCTTCGACCATTCCCGTCATCGGTCATCGGAAAGCCGCCCCTTGGATTGCAAAAGATGCTGCCTTTTTTGCATGGCATCAACAATATTTTGAGCAGTTTTTAATGGAATGTGGAATTGGTGAAGAAGGAATAGCGAAACTTGGAAACTTCCGACGCTCCCTTCGTTTTTCGTGCGAGCGCTCGCTCACACAAGAAGTGAAAGAAGGGGATGTGATCGAAGGATGGATGGTTATCGAAACGCCAGGTCATGCGCAAAGTCATATTGTATTATATCGTGAATCGGACGGTCTGATGATCGGAGGAGATCATTTGTTAGCGACCATTTCATCGAATCCGTTGTTAGAGCCGCCTGCGATCGGTGAACAAGAGCGCCCAAAACCACTTTTGCAATATAACGATTCATTGAAAAAGTTGTTGAATTATGACATTACAACAATTGTTACAGGACACGGGGAAAATGTGACAGATGTTGCACCACTTGTCGAAAAGAGGTTAGAAAAACAAAAAGAGCGTGCCGAACACGTATGGAAATTGTTGAGTGAAAAACCGATGACAGCATTTGACGTATGCCGTGCGCTTTTCCCAACCGTATATGAACGGGAATTTTTATTGACGATGTCTGAAGCGATTGGTCAACTTGATTATTTAGAAGCGATCGGAGCGGTGAAAAAACAAAAAGATGGTCAAATATATATGTACGAAGTGGTGAGATCATGAAGTTAGCAGGGAAATACGTCGTCATTACAGGAGCATCGAGCGGTATTGGCGAACAAATCGCATACGAAGTAGCGAAGCGCGGGGGAATACCGATATTGCTCGCTCGCTCAAAAGAAAAGTTGGCGCAAATTGCGCAACATATTGAACAAACGTACAACATCCCCTGCGTATATGAATCGCTAGATGTTAGTAATCAAGAAGAAGTAGATGCTGTATTTGATCGATTACTTGCGTCCGTCGATATCGATATTCTCGTCAATAATGCGGGGTTCGGTGTGTTTCGGTATGTCGAGCATATCGATCTCTCAGAAGCGAAGCAAATGTTTGATGTCAATGTGCTCGGATTGATCGCGTGTACAAAAAAAGTGTACACACATATGATGAAGAAGCGGTCCGGCCACATTATTAATATCGCATCGCAAGCAGGAAAAATCGCAACGCCAAAATCGAGCGTATATGCCGCAACAAAACATGCTGTCCTTGGATTTACAAATAGCTTGCGAATGGAAGCGTCCATGTATGGCATTTTTGTCACTGCTGTGAACCCAGGACCGATCAAAACAAACTTTTTTACTGTCGCTGATACGTCCGGAGAATATGTGAAAAACGTGAAACGATGGATGCTTCGTCCGGAATTTGTCGCCAAGCGCGTCGTTGATGTGATGCTTACCCCTACGCGCGAAGTGAATTTGCCGTTTTGGATGCATATAGGAAGTCGCGTGTATCAATTATTTCCATCGGTCGTCGAAAAAATGGGAAAACGGGCATTTTTAAAAAAGTAAGCGAGGTGTAAATGGTGAAAATTACGATCACGGAACGAGCGATCGAACAACTTCGTCGTGTTCGTGGAAACAAGCACGTCAAGCTTACATATGATACAGATGATTGTGGTTGTGCTGTCAATGGAGTGCCTATGTTACTGCTTGTCGAGCAATTAGACGAACATGATGTAGCGATTGAAACAAACGATATGCCGATTTGGATGGAAAAACATCGGCTCATTTTCTTTGATGAACAAATGACGATTGATGTTGTCGATGGGGCAGGATGTTTTCAATTAAAAAGCCCCAATCAAATATTGAATCCGCGCATGTCGCTGATGGAGCGCTAACAAAGTAAAAAGCCCGGAATAAAAGCCGGGCTTATTCGTTTTTTGGTGCGCGAACGACGGATTGAAATTTTCCTTTATGAGATGCATCACAAAATGGCATATTTTGTGAGAGCCCGCAACGACAGAGAGAAAATGTTTCTTTTGTTTCAAACTTGTTTCCTTCCATATCAATTAATTCAACATCTCCGGTCACACGAAATGAACCGTTATCCATCACTTTAATTTGCACTTTCGCCATATATTCCACCTCCTTGTATACCTTATATCGTATATACTATCTATTTTATATTAGAAATGCAAGGACGTGCATATTTGTCAGAACAGTGACAAGATAAATGGATGTGATTTTTTGTGATCAATGTCACATGATATAAATATTCCTTCTTGTACAATGAGAAGTAGTGAGCGAATCGGAGGGATGAAATATGCGTGATTTTCAACAAAATCCGTTTATTGTTATATGGGAGTTAACACGGGCATGTCAGCTCAATTGTCTTCATTGTCGGGCCGAAGCACAGTATCACCGTGATCCGCGTGAATTAACGTTTGAAGAAGGGAAGCGATTAATTGATGATATTTATGAAATGGATCAGCCTCTTCTCGTGTTTACAGGTGGAGATCCGCTTATGCGTCCAGATGTGTACGATATTGCTAAATATGCGATTGATAAAGGACTTCGTGTATCGATGACCCCAAGTGCAACACCAAACGTGACAAAAGAAGCGATCCGAAAAGCAAAAGAAGTAGGCCTTGCTCGTTGGGCGTTTAGTTTAGATGGACCAAACGCTCAAATTCACGATCACTTTCGTGGAACATCTGGCTCGTTCGACTTAACAATGAAAGCGATTCAATATTTACACGAACTCGACATTCCCATTCAAATAAATACAGTCATCTCTCGTTATAACGTTCATGTGCTTGACGAGATGGTGCAACTTGTTGAAGAGCTCGGCTGCGTGCTTTGGAGTGTATTTTTTCTCGTACCGACGGGCAGGGGAAAAAAGACAGATATGATTTCGCCTGTTGAGCATGAAAAAGTGTTTCGTTGGCTTTACGAAACGAGCAAACGTGTACCGTTTGATATAAAAACAACAGCAGGACAACATTATCGTCGCGTTGTTTTACAACAAAAAATGCGAGAACGTCAAATTCACGGTGACATTCGTTATGAAGATGTGCTAATGAAAGGATTAACTGGACAAGTAGACGGACTAGGGCGTGCCCCAAAAGGAGTAAACGATGGAAACGGTTTTGTATTTATTTCGCATATTGGTGACGTATATCCAAGTGGACTATTGCCTGTAAAAGCAGGGAATGTACGTGAACAACCGTTATCCCATATTTATCGCCATTCTCCAATTTTCAAACAGTTAAGAAATCCAGACGGATATAAAGGAAAATGTGGCATATGTGAATTTCGTTACGTTTGTGGTGGATCGCGTTCAAGAGCATATGCGGTTACAGGCGACTACTTAGCAAGCGAACCGTACTGCGTCTACATCCCAAAAGCATGGCGTCAAAAAGAAAGGGTCGGCGAATAGCCGCCTTTTTTCTATTCATCCATACAGGCGATAAGTTCCTTATTTGTGTAAATTGGGAACTTGTCTTTTTTCTACAAACATTTTATTCATATGAAAGAACGTATGAAAGTTTTGTGAACATAACAAAAATTGTGAACAATATAACAGTACTGATCGATAAATTTTTTTACGATAAAATTGTCAAACGATAAAGCGAGGGGGGGAATAAAGATGGAACGATTAAAACAATTTCTTCGAGTTGGTCATTTACCGACACTTCTTTCGTCTTTTTTGTACTTTGATATTAGTTTTATGATCTGGGTGATTCTTGGGGCAACAGGAACGTTTATTGTGGAAGATTTAAGATTGACCCCTGCACAAAAAGGAATGATGGTAGGAATCCCTGTATTAGGAGGAGCGTTGCTTCGTATTCCAATGGGACTATTAGCAGACCGATTCGGTGGTAAGAAAATGGGAATGATCGGAATGGTTTTGACATCCGTGCCTCTTTTATGGGGTTGGTTGTTTGCTGATACATTGACACAAATTTATGCGCTTGGATTGTTATTAGGAGTAGCAGGAGCTAGTTTTGCCGTCGCTCTTCCTTTAGCAAGCCGTTGGTATCCGAAAGAACATCAAGGTTTGGCGATGGGAATTGCAGGTGCGGGAAATAGCGGAACGGTTTTAGCAATGTTGTTTGGTCCTCGTATCGCAGAAGAGTATGGTTGGAATAGTGTATTTGGATTAGCGCTCGTTCCTCTCTTTGTTGCTTTTATTGTATTTATCATCTTCGCAAAAGAATGCCCGACTGCGGTAAAACCAGCAAAAATATCGGAATATATGCGCGTGATGAAAATGAAGGAAACGTGGTTGTTTAGCTTTTTTTATAGCTTATCTTTTGGTGGATTTGTCGGAATGACGAGCTATTTAACACTATTCTTTTTCGATCAATACGGAGTAGATAAAGTGACGGCAGGAGATTTTGTGACGCTTGTCGTATTTGCGGGAAGCTTTGTTCGGCCAATTGGTGGCTATTTAGCTGATAAATATGGTGGAATGAAATTGCTCGTTTGGCTGTTTACAGGCGCTACTGTTACATTGGTGATTGTCGGTATGCTTCCGTCTGTTTATGTTGCATTAGCTCTTTTGTTTACCACACTTATTTTTTTCGGTACAGCGAATGGGGCACTATTTCAAGTCATTCCAAATGTATTCCCGAAAGAAGTCGGATTATTGACAGGTTTTGTCGGTGCAGCAGGTGGATTAGGAGGGTTCTTTTTACCTAATATTTTAGGTTTATTTAAACAATGGACGAATTCATATTCGTATGGCTTTTGGTGGGTAGCAGCAACTATGTTTGTTGCAATGCTTATTATGAGACGATTGCGAAAAACGATCGCTTAAATATTATTTTTTAACATTGTATGAACGTTTCTGAATATGTGATGCACATCACATTCTTATTTATGTGGTTTCTTTATGATGAAAGTACAACAATCATTTTTATAAATCATACTTCAAAAAGGAGAGATAACGTTATGAGTCAACCATTGAAAACGGCTTCAGAAAACGGTGAACGGACAAGTCGAATTGGTTCTTATTGGAACCCAGAAGACCCAGTATTTTGGGAAAAAGAAGGAAAAAAACATGCTCGTCGAAATCTGTGGATCTCTGTTCCAACGTTAATGTTGGCATTTATCGTTTGGCAAATTTGGTCTATTACTGCAGCACGTTTGAATGACATTGGATTCCAGTTGACGCAAAGTCAATTATTTACGTTAGCCGCTGTTCCGGGGTTAGTAGGTGCAACATTTCGTTTTGTTTACACGTTTGCTGTTGGGAAATTTGGCGGAAGAAACTGGACTGTTTTTTCGACAGGAATACTACTTGTTCCCGCAATCGGTGTAGGATTAGCCGTACAAAATCCCAATACACCGTATTGGCTCATGTTGCTGTTAGCGGCATTCTGTGGACTTGGTGGTGCAAATTTTTCCTCAGCATTAGCGAATATTAGCTTTTTCTTCCCGAAAAAAGAAAAAGGGACAGCACTTGGTATCAACGGCGGTCTTGGAAACATGGGAGTGTCTGTCGTTCAATTTGTGACACCCCTAATCGTAACTATTGGTGTATTTGGAGCGATCGGTGGTGAACCACAAGTACTCGCAGACGGCTCAAAAGTTTGGTTACAAAACGCTGCATTTATTTGGGTCATTCCGATTGTGTTTTTTACGATTTTAGCATATTTCGGTATGGATAACTTACCAAACGCAAAGCAATCTGTATCGGAGCAGTTTGTCATCGTCAAACGAAAACATACGTGGGTAATGACATGGCTATATACAGCGACATTCGGTTCGTTTATCGGGTATGCAGCGGCCTTTCCACTTTTATTAAAATCACAATTCCCAGAACACGTATCACTTGCCTTTTTAGGAGCATTTTTAGCGGCGGCATTCCGTCCGGTTGGGGGATGGTTATCTGATAAATTGGGTGGAGCACGTGTAACAAACTATGTCTTAATTATCATGGGTCTTGGTGCTGCAGCAGTCATGTATTTTACAACGGAAAAACACTTTATCGGATTTATCGTATCTTTCTTGATCTTATTTATTGCTGCAGGGATGGGATCTGGATCGACATTCCAAATGATTCCAATCATCTTCCCGCCAAAAGAAGCGGCACCTGTTCTCGGTTTTACAGCCGCATTTGCAGCGTATGGTTCATTCTTTATTCCGAATTTATTCGGTTGGGCAGCTCAAAATACTGGCACACCAATTACAGCATTTTACTTCTTTATCGCATTTTATGTTGTATCAATTGCATTAAACTGGTATTATTATGCTAGAAAAAATGCGGAAGTGAAATGTTAGAAGAATAAAAGGGGATATCTGTAATAGATATTCCCTTTTGATATATGGAGGGACTAAAGTGAGAAAAATGTGTTTTTTTATTATGATTTTGTTATTAGTGGCATGTAATCCTCACGCCGCCCAACCAAATGCGACACCATCCATTAAAGTTGCGGCAGCTGCAGATTTAACCCATGCATTTAAAGAAGTTGGGGAGCAGTTTAAAAAAGAAATGGGAATAGACGTTACATTTATTTTCGGTTCGAGTGGTCAGCTAGCAGAACAAATTAAGCAAGGGGCTCCATTTGACATGTTTGCTTCAGCGAATGTAGCGTATGTCGATGAACTTATTCGTGACCGTGTTGCTCTTGAACAAACAAAAAACATATACGCCTTTGGGCGCATTGGGCTTGCCGTAAAAGAAGGAGTAGCTGTAACGTCATTACAAGATTTACTGAAACAAGAGGTAAAAAAAGTGGCAATCGCTAATCCAGATCATGCACCATATGGATTAGCAGCAAAACAAGCGTTAATAAAATCTGATATTTGGGAGCAAGTAAAACCGAAGCTTGTTTATGGCAAAAATATTGCTGATACACTTGCTTATGTGGAATCGGGCAACGTTGAAGTGGCGATCGTGGCACTTGCACTAATGAAGGATCATCATCTTCCATTCTACCTTATTGATGAACATATGCACGAACCGATTCGCCAAGCTGTCGTCGTCGTAAAAACGACGAAACATGAAAAAGAAGCGCGCGAATTTCTCACATTTTTAAAAGGACCAATCGGTACAAGCATCATGAAAAAGTATGGTTTTATCATTCCTGAGGAGGAATAATCGTGCAGGCAATGAATCTTTTTCCGCTCTTTTTATCATTAAAAGTAGCAACAATTGCAACAAGTTGTGCACTAGTTGTCGGACTGCCCATTTCCTATTATTTGAGCCGCTCTAACCATAAAATAAGTGATATACTTGATTCATTGTTTACGTTGCCGATTGTATTGCCCCCGACAGTTCTTGGCTATTATTTACTTGTGCTACTCGGGCGATCTAGCCCAATCGGTCGTTTTTTAGAAGATACGTTTGGGATAATGATTGTGTTTACGCCAACGGGAGCGGTTGTTGCTGCATTTGTTGTCGCTTTGCCGTTTTTCGTGAAAACGGCACGTGCAGCATTTGCGAGCATTGATGAGCAATTGCTAAATGCTGCAAGAGTGCTCGGTCGATCTGAATGGGATATTTTTTTCGCCGTTGTCATCCCGCTTTCTTGGCGTAGCATTGCATCTGCAACTACACTTGTCTTTGCACGTGCGCTCGGCGATTTTGGAACGACGTTAATGGTTGCAGGAAGCATTCCAAATGAAACGATGACGATGCCTATTGCCATTTACGATGCGTTGCTTGCGGGGGATAAAAAAATGGCGAATATACTCGTCCTTATCATGACCGTTGTATCTATTGCTTTGTTGTACACAATGAAACGATTAGAAAAACGAATGATTCGAGGAGAAAACGATGCTGTACGTCGCCATTAAGAAAACATTTCCACACTTTCAGTTAGACGCTCATTTTACAATTCAAAACGGAATTGTCGGGATTTTAGGTGCATCGGGATGTGGAAAAAGTTTAACATTGCAAAGCATTGCAGGATTACAGCAGCCGGATGAAGGAATTATTCAATTGTACGATCGGTTATTTTTTCATTCAGACAAACGGCTCCACGTTCCTGCCCGTTACCGAAACGTAGGCTATATGTCTCAACATTATGCCCTTTTTCCCCATTTGACCGTTTACGAGAATATTGCGTTTGGCTTAAAAAAATGGCCAAGAAAGCAAGTGCAACATACGGTTATGAACATGATTGAAAATATCGGATTAAAAGGGTATGAGAATCATTACCCCCACCAATTATCCGGAGGACAGCAACAACGAGTGGCACTTGCACGAACGCTTGTTACAAAACCGAGTATATTATTGCTTGATGAGCCGTTCTCAGCGTTAGATCACCATACAAAACGAGCGATGGAACAACAATTTTTTTCTTATTTACAACAACATTTTTCAGGAATCGTTCTTTTTGTGACACATCATTTAGAAGAAGCCTATCGGTTATGTGACGAACTTATTTTATATGACCGTGGTCGCGTCATACAACAAGGAAAAAAAGAACGTGTATTTCATGAACCAGAAAATGTACAAGCAGCAAAAATTGTTGGATGTAAAAATATATTTCCTTGTACGTTTGTTGAAAAGGGAGACGAGGTGATTGGTTATGTCAACGGTGCACAATTAATCGTCCCTGCACATAGAAAAAAGAGCGGGGCGACATATGTTGGTATTCATTCGCACCATATTCGCTTTGTTGATGATGCGATATGCAACGCATTTCCTTTTCGTATCATTCGTGTTGCTTCACATGTATATACGTATGATGTGACGATACAAACAGATCATTTTATATTGCAAGCTAGTGTGAGTGAAGAAGAGTGGCGACATATGCATAATAAAAAAGTGTATTTGCCACCAGAGCATTTGTTTTTTTTGAGAGAAGGAGGTTGACTCCAAAAGTCCGTTTTTTAGCGTACTTTTGGAGTTAGCCTCTTTTCTTTCCCTCGGCTCTTCTCAACAAGTTGAAGCTATAGGTATGCATAGGGAAAATAGATGGTACGAAAATAGGAATGTTCTTGTATGTTGAGGGTGCTAAACCATCGGAGGAAAATTCCCATGTATGCTTAGTTTATCGAAGAACTCATTGGTATGCAGATATTTTGATCTAAAAAGTACAAAAAGAAGAATGTTTGATTTTTGAAATTTCTCTGCTCGAATAATACCTGTTGCACAATCAAATTGACCCTCGGAGCGCAGACATCACACGACATGGCACTTATCCAGCAATATCCCCTCGAAGTGTGACAACGGATGATTTTCAACAATGGATCGTGCAATATTGCATCGGAACATCCATTCAGTCAGTAGCTTGAATCTCAAGCTTCCTTATAGAACAAACTACATGGGAAATTTTTCTCATTTTGATGAAGTGTTAGGGATACGGAAATATCCAACGTTTTGCATTGTGGCTTCGGCTAAAAACAGCTAACATACCTTGATGACCAGATACAAGTACATCTTTTTTGATGAACATATTTTATAAAAAACGGGACTGTTACAAAACACATTAACGTCCTGAGACAGTTTTTTAGGCGAATTTTATGTCATGTTTTATTACATTATCGATGTTTATTTTTTATTTATGTAATAAAATGTGACGTGATGATATATGGAAAGGGGAAGGTGTATGGGGAAAGTATATCTGGTTGGTGCTGGACCGGGTGATCCGGGGTTAATTACGTTAAAAGGGATTCGTTGTATTCGTGAAGCAGATGTGATTTTGTATGATCGGCTCGTCAGTCCACAACTTTTGGTGGAAGCAAAAAGAGAGGCTGAGATTATCTATTGCGGAAAAGGTCCCGATTGTCATTTCATGAATCAGAATGAGATAAACAGTTTGCTTACTCGATATGCCCGTGAAGGAAAAATTGTTACGAGATTGAAAGGTGGGGATCCGTTTGTCTATGGAAGAGGAGGTGAGGAAGCAGAAGTGTTAGCCAAGAACCATATAGCATTCGAGATTGTTCCTGGTGTTACGTCAGGGGTGGGTGCTTGTGCTTACGCTGGCATTCCTTTAACGCATCGTTATATTAGTTCTACAGTAGTTTTTGTAACAGGACATTATTGCGATGAGAAAAAGATAAGGTGGGACAATATTGCTAGTATAGAGACGGTTATTATTTATATGGGTATTAATCAGGCTGTGTATATTGAACAACAAATGATATCAAATGGTCGCTCGCCAAATACACCAATTTGCATTATACAAGAAGGGACAACGAGTCGACAACGAGTGCTTACAGGGGAATTGAAAGATTTATCTCTAATTATTGAAAAACATCGTGTTAAAAGTCCAGGGTTGATCGTCATCGGAGAAGTCGTTCGTATGAGATCTATCATTTCCTGGTTTATGTAAAAAAGTATGTTATTTTTTATTACAAAACATGTGACATTATATAACCAACTAGTATAATGTTAAATAAAAAAGGAGAAGGATAGAATGAATAAAAAAAACAGAAAAATCGGAACATTAACATTGATTGTTTTAATATGTAAATTTTGGTTTAGGTAAAAACTTATTTGTACTTCATTGATAAACAAAATATGAATTCAAAACTTATACTGAATGGAGGTTGAAGATAAATGAGAAAAAGAAAGCTTGTATTGATCGGCAACGGGATGGCTGGAGTGCGTTGTGTTGAGGAAATTTTAAAGATTGATGGTGATGCATTTGATATTACGATCTTTGGAAGTGAGCCTTATCCAAACTACAATCGTATTTTATTATCAACTGTGTTGCAAGGAGACATGTCAATCGATAGCATTACGATGAACGATTGGGAATGGTATCGAAAAAATAACATCCGACTTTTCGTTGGTGAAACGGTTATAAACATCGACACAGAGAAGCGGTTTGTACGGACAGACAAAGGGCGAACTGTTCAATATGACAAATTAATCATCGCCACAGGCTCTAAGCCTTTCATTCTTCCGATACCAGGAGCGAATAAAAAAGGGGTCACCGCGTTTCGCGATATTAAAGACTGCGAAATGATGATGGAATATGCAAAAACGTATAAAAAAGCCGCAGTGATTGGCGGTGGATTGTTAGGTTTAGAGGCTGCGAGAGGTCTTTTAAATTTAGGGATGGAAGTTGATGTCATTCATATTTTTGACTATTTAATGGAACGCCAATTAGACCCAACTGCGTCGAAACTGTTGCAGCGTGAATTAGAAAAACAAGGAATGAATTTCCTGCTTAAAAAGGAAACAGCAGAGATTTTTGGAGATGGCCGCGTCGAAGGGGTTCGCTTTAAAGACGGAACAGAAATTGCAACGGATTTAGTCGTCATGGCCGTAGGGATTCGTCCGAACGTTGATTTAGCGCGGGAAAGCGGAATCGCGGTAAACAGAGGGATTGTCGTGAATGATTACTTAGAAACGAGCGTTCCTCATATTTATGCGGTCGGTGAATGTGCGGAACATCGGGGAATTGTGTATGGTCTTGTAGCGCCGCTTTACGAACAAGGGAAAGTATTAGCCGAAGCGGTTTGCGGTATTAAGGGACGTCCATACGAAGGTTCGGTTGTTTCTACGCAATTAAAAGTTTCTGGCGTCGATTTGTTTTCTGCCGGAGAATTTATGGATGGGGAAGGAACGGCATCGATTAAAGTATATGACGAATTCCGTGGAATTTATAAAAAAGTTGTCATTCGTGACGGAAAAATCGTTGGTGCGGTTTTGTTTGGCGACACAAGCGAAGGGCGGAAACTACTGGATATGATTAATAAAAATGAAAATATTTCTAACTCGTTCCAATTATCGTTTTTCCAATCAACTGCGAATTCATCCAATAAAAGCATGGTGGCTGCAATGGCAGATACGGATGTCGTTTGTGGTTGTAACGGGGTAACGAAAGGAACGATTTGTAAGGCAATTGCGGAGCATGGGTTAAAAACTGTTGAAGAAGTGCGTGATTGTACGAACGCTTCACGTTCCTGCGGAGGATGCAAAGGGTTAGTAGCGGAGTTATTAGAGTATACACTTGGTGAGGAATTTGATAAATATGCGATGAAAGAAACGATTTGTGGATGTACAACATTAAGTCGTGAAGAAGTGATTGATGAAATTAAAGCGAAAAATTTGAAGTATGTGAAAGAAGTGATGAACGTCCTTGGTTGGAAAAATGAAGAAGGTTGTTCGAAATGCCGCCCGGCGTTGAACTATTATTTAAGCATGTTGTATCCAAGTGAATACGTCGATGAAGCGGAGTCACGTTTTGTGAATGAACGGCTTCACGCGAATATTCAAGCAGATGGAACGTATTCGGTTGTTCCGAGAATGTATGGAGGGGTCACAACGGCGGAGCAATTGCGGAAAATTGCTGATGTCGCTGAAAAGTACAACGTGCCAATGATTAAGTTAACAGGTGGACAACGCATTGATTTATTAGGAGTGAAAAAAGAAGACTTGCCACGCATTTGGGCCGAATTAGACATGCCATCTGGATATGCATACGCAAAAGCGCTGCGCACAGTCAAAACGTGTGTTGGTAAGCAATTTTGCCGTTTCGGTACACAAGACTCTACAAAACTGGGGATTGATATGGAAAAGAAATTTGAACGGTTGAATACGCCGCATAAAGTAAAAATGGCTGTTTCTGCTTGTCCGCGCAACTGTGCAGAATCAGGAATTAAAGACGTCGGCATCGTCGGTGTCGATGGCGGCTGGGAAATTTACGTCGGCGGAAATGGCGGTACGCATTTGCGCGCGGGAGATTTGCTATGCACTGTAAGGACGGAAGAAGAAGTGATTGAAATGACAGGGGCGTTTCTCCAATATTACCGTGAGTCTGCTAACTATTTAGAACGCACATCCAAATGGGTTGAGAGAGTCGGGCTTGAGCATATTCGTGAAGTGATTTTTGATCAGGAAACTCGCCGGCAATTGCTGGATCGTTTGGAGGAAGCGCTAGCAGCCACGAAAGATCCATGGAAAGAGATAGTTGAAAATAAAGAGATGCAAGAAAAGCTGTTCACAAGTCTACAAGTCAAAGTGCCAGTGAATCGGTAGGAGGAGAGTTAGATGACACGAATGGAGATCGGAACAGTACAACGCCTTTCTGAAAGATTAGGAAAATGCGTAAAAGTGGGACAAATGGAGCTGGCGTTATTTCGGTTGTCAGACGGCCGTATTTATGCGCTTGAAAACCGCTGTCCGCACAAAGGAGGAGATTTGTCTCAAGGAATTGTCAGCGGGGAGTTTGTGTTTTGTCCTCTTCATGATTGGAAAATTTCCATAAAAGATGGGAAAGTGCAAGCGCCTGATCACGGTTGTGTGAAAACATATAAAGTAGAAATTGAAAATGGAAAAATATATATACAACTGTAAATAAGGTGAATGAATATGACAAAAGAATTGTTACGTTATTTTCGGCACAAGCAAAAAGATCATGCGTCGGAAACGTTATTTGATACACAATGCCCGTTTTGTAGCGTTCAATGTGCGATGCAGCTCGTTGAAGAACGCGTGGTTGGAAGAAATTGTTATAAAGTGATTCCGAAAGACAATCCCACTTCAAACGGACGGCTTTGCATCAAAGGGCTTCATGCGCATCAGCATGCATTGCATACCGAGCGATTGCAATTTCCGTTGCTGAAAAGAAATGGTCGGTTTGTCCGAGTGAGCTGGGAGGAGGCGCTCTCTTTTATACAAATAAACTTCAAGAATATTCAAAAAGAATTCGGAAATGATGCTATTGGAGTATATGGAGGCGGCTCGCTAACGAACGAAGAGGCGTATTTATTAGGAAAATTTGCTCGCGTTGCTTTGAAAACGAAATATATCGATTATAACGGTCGCTACTGCATGTCCGCTGCAGCGGCGGCCATGAATGCTACATTTGGCCTTGATCGCGGGTTGACGAATAAACTTTCAGAAATCCCTCATGCTCGCTGCATCATATTAGCAGGTACGAATGTTGCGGAATGTCAGCCGACGATTATGCCATATTTTCATCAAGCAAAGAAAAATGGGACGTTTTTCATTGTCATTGATCCGCGGGAAACGGCTACATGCGGGCTAGCTGATTTGCATATTAAAATCAAACCGGGGACAGATGTGGCATTTGTGAACGGCATGCTGAAAGTCATTTTTGCTGAAGGGTATGTTGATGAACAATTTGTTAAAGAAAGAACAGAAGGATACGACGAGTTAAAGAAACATATTGAGCAAATTCAGCTAGATGAAATGGCGGAGATGACAGGAATTGCTCCGGAAGTGATTCAGTTTGCGGCAAGGCAGTATGCCACGGCACCAACCGGTATGATCTTTACCGCAAGAGGCGTTGAGCAGCAAACAAACGGATATATGACTGTCCGTAATTTTCTAAATTTGGCGCTTGTAACAGGAAAAATTGGGAAAATTGGCTGCGGCTGTGGGGCGATTACTGGGCAAGGCAACGGACAGGGGGGACGGGAACACGGGCAAAAGGCTGACCAGCTTCCTGGCTACCGTTCGATCGAAAATCCGGAGCACAGGAAATATATTGCAAGCGTTTGGAGAGTTCCTGAAGAAGAACTGCCGAGGAAGGGGGTTTCCGCCTATGAAATGATACAAAAAATAGATGAAGGGGAAATTAAGGGCTTGTTTGTGATGGGTTCCAACCCCGTTGTATCCAGTCCGAACGCTCGCTTTGTAAAAAGAGCGTTAAAAAAATTGCAATGTTTAGTCGTCGTCGATCTATTTTTATCGGAAACAGCGGAACTCGCTGATTTAGTATTGCCAACCTCGTCTTATTTAGAAGATGAAGGAACGATGACGAACCTAGAGGGCCGCGTGACGTGGCGTCCGGCTTCGCGGAAACGTCCGGGGGAGGTGAAGCATGACTGGGAGATTCTTTGTGAGATTGCCCGAGTGCTAGGAAAAGGCGACTATTTCCGTTTTTCGTCAGCGGAAGAGATTTTTCATGAACTGCGAGTTGCCAGCCGCGGCGGTTTGGCAGATTATTATGGCATTACGTACGAACGTTTGCGAAACGAGCGTGTGTATTGGCCTTGTCCTTCGCCCGACCATCCCGGCACCGCAAGACTGTTTGAACAATCGTTTGCTTACCCAGACGGCAAAGCACGTTTAGCGGTTGTAGATAATGAATATCAAAAAGAACAAACGACGGAACAATATCCGATTTATGTGACGACAGGACGAGTGTTGTCTCACTATTTAAGCGGAACGCAGACGAGAAGAAGCCCAGCGCTTGCGTCTCGACAAATTGAAGCATTTATGGAAATTCACCCAAATACAGCAAAAAAATATAAAATCGAAAACAACGCATTAGTAAAACTTGAAACAAAACGAGGATATGCCATTGTAAGAAGCAAGTACTCCTATAAAATTCGGGAAGATACTGTATTTGTTCCATTTCATTGGAGTGGGTTTCAAAATATTAATCAGATTACAGATGATGAATTGGATCCATACTGCAAGATGCCTGGATTTAAGCGATGTGCTGCAAGAATTATTCCTGTTGTTGATCTAGAAAGAAACTAAAACATTCTATGATAAAAGGAGAGAGATGTTGATGGGAATAAAAGGATTTTTAAAGAGTGGTCATACTCCGACTCTGTTTAGTGCATTTTTGTATTTTGATGTTAGTTTTATGATATGGGTGTTACTTGGACCACTATCGGTCGTGATTATGAATGATTTTCAAATGAATGAGGCACAAAAAGCTAGTTTGGTTTCACTACCTATTTTAGGTGGAGCTATTTTACGTCTTATTCTCGGTTGGTTGGCCGATTATATTGGACCAAAAAAAACCGCTCAATTAGGTATGCTCGTTACCGTAATCCCACTCGTCTGGGGATGGTTATTTGCTAATCATTTGTCAGAGCTTTATATTGTGGCACTATTGCTTGGAGTATCTGGAGCTAGTTTTGCCGCAGCACTCCCTCTCGCAAGCCGTTGGTATCCACCACAATATCAAGGATTAGCTATGGGGATTGCTGGCGCTGGAAATAGTGGAACAGTCTTTACTACTTTATTTGCTAATCGTATTGCCCAGTACTATGGTGATTGGAGTATTGTTTTTGGATTTGCCCTTATTCCGCTTGTAATTACATTCATTGTGTTTACATTGTTTGCAAAAGATAGTCCGAATCAACCAGATCCAAAAACATTTATTGATTACAAAAATGTACTTAAACAGAGAGATACATGGTTGTTTTGTGTTTTCTATAGTGTAACTTTCGGAGGATTTGTAGGTATGTCAAGTTATCTGACTATTTTTTTCTTTACTCAATACGGACTTGATCCGGTAAGGGCCGCAGATTTTACAACTATTTGTGTCATTGCTGGGAGTTTTTTTAGACCCATTGGTGGATGGTTAGCGGATCGATTCGGTGGTGTGCGTATGCTACTCTGTTTATATACGATCATAGGGTTCATGTTTGCTGCGATTTCCTTCCTCCCGAGTTTAGATAAAGTGATTATATTATTATTCATTGTAATGATGAGTCTTGGAATGGGAAACGGTTCTGTATTTCAATTAGTTCCACAAAGGTTTAAAGAAGAAATAGGAATGATTACAGGAATTGTTGGAGCGGCAGGAGGAATTGGTGGGTATTTTCTTCCTAAGGTGTTGGGGAACTTAAAGTTAGTAACTGGTTCTTTCTCATCAGGATTTCTTGTATTAAGTACAGTTTCATTTCTATGTATGTTGTTATTAGTCGTTGCGCAAAAACAGTGGAAAAAATCGTGGATGATTAGTGAAAGAAGGGAACAAACATTATATAATCTAAATCATATGTCTAAAACTAGACGATTTGTAGAGTGAAAGTTCATACGTACAACGTACCTTTTTCTATACAAGAATGTGAGAAGATCAAATAGAGTTTGTTACAAAAAACATCCATGAGCGAGTTTTGCTCACCATCCACGCATGAAAATAACCGCTCATGGATACGTTATTTTCACAGAAAATTAAGTGCAAACCTACAGTGAAGAAGTAGAGTAACGTAGAAGTCGGACTTTATGGATTGCAACTGAAGTGTCTTTAAGAGGATTAAGGTCCTATGGAAGCATATAAAAATTTACGAATTTTATATGAACATATATGTTTGTGTGACGTACGTCACATTTGTTTACTAGTAAATTTAGTAACATGGACATAGAACCTCGGTAAATGAAATGAGGGATTGAAGATGGTGTATGACGTATATGAACGTCCATTATTAGACTTACGTATGTCGGTAACGGATCGATGTAATTTTCGCTGTACGTATTGTATGCCTAATATAGAGGGACAAACTTATTGTTTCATGAATCGGGAACAACTGATGACATTTGAAGAAATGGAACGTTTTGCTCGATTATTTGTAAAACTTGGCGTAAGAAAAATCCGTTTAACGGGCGGAGAGCCGTTACTAAGAAAAAATATCGATGTGCTTGTGGCGATGTTGACGAACATTGACGGTGTTCACGACGTATCGTTAACGACAAATGGATTTTTTTTAAAAAAGTATGCGCAAAAATTGAAAGATGCAGGGATGAAGCGAGTGAATGTGAGTTTAGATGCACTCGATAATACCATTTTTACAAAAATGAATGGAGTTGGCGTACGTTCTGAGCACATTTTAGAAGGAATTGATGCAGCGCTTGCAGAAGGGCTCCATGTGAAAGTAAATATGGTTGTCAAAAAAGGGCTAAACGATCATGAAATTTTACCGATGGCTTACTTTTTCAAAAAGAAAGGTGTAACGCTTCGTTTTATTGAATTTATGGATGTCGGTTCTTTAAATGGATGGAAATTAGACGACGTTGTGACGAGTAAACAAATTTATAACATCATTTCTGAACATATGCCGCTTGAGCCGATTGCTCCTAGCCATGTTGGTGAGGTAGCCAAACGTTATCGTTACGTAGGAACGAATGTGGAAGTTGGCTTTATTTCTTCTGTATCAGCCGCCTTTTGCTCAGACTGTACACGTAGCCGATTATCTGCTGATGGAAAGTTATATACATGTTTATTCGCGACAAACGGAACAGATTTATTAAGTATGATGCGAGCAGGAGCGAGCGATGAACAGCTCATTTCATGCATTGAATGTGTTTGGCGAAAGCGAGTCGATCGTTATTCAGAAGAGCGCGGAAAACAAACAACGTGGAATGGGAAACGAATTGAAATGTCATATATTGGAGGGTGACGATATGGGCGTTCATGATCATAAAAAGCAAGCGACACTCCCTGTCCGATGTAAAATTGTGACCGTTTCTGATACGCGCACATATGAAACAGATACGAGCGGACAATGGATACGTGATCAATTAGAGCAATCAAACATAGTTGTTGTTGCATATGAAATTGTGAAAGATGATGTATTTGCCATTCGACAAGCCGTTCAAACAGCTGAACAAATAGACGTTATTTTAATCAATGGGGGAACGGGATTTACAAAACGTGATGTGACGATTGAAGCCATTCAGCCGTTACTTGAAAAAGAAATGGTTGGCTTTGGTGAGCTGTTCCGCTTTTTGAGTTATGAGCAAATTGGGAGTGCAGCCATGTTAAGTCGTGCGCTTGCTGGTTCGATGAACGGTACAATCATTTTTTGTATGCCCGGATCGACAAACGCTGTTCGCTTAGCAATGGAAAAGTTAATTTTGCCGGAAATTCGTCATCTCGTCTGGGAGCTTCGTCGCCAATGAAAACGATTGGTATCGTTTTAGCAGGAGGGCAGTCGAAACGTTTTGGAGAACCAAAAGCGCTTGCATTGCGACGTGGAAAACCTTTTCTTTTGTATAGTGTAGAAGCGTTGCATCCGATTGTTGATGAGATCGTTATTGTTGCACAGCGATGCATTCAAAAAAAATTACCGCTTCAAGATGTATTATGGATAGAGGATGAGCCACAGTACAAAGGAAAAGGACCATTAGCGGGAATTTATTCCGCTATCGTACATCATGAAGCGACATGGTATATTGTATTGCCGTGTGATACCCCATTTATTCATAAGAAGATCATAAACAAGCTTAAGGAGCAAGCAGATGACTCATTTGACGTCATTGTGCCACGTGTGAACGGAAGGTTGCAACCGCTCATTGCCATGTATCACTATCGAGTAAAATCACTTATATACAATTGCCTTCAACGAGAAGAGTATCGCATGCATACACTTCTTTCTGCTTGTCGAGCAAAGCATATAGAAATGACAGAAGAGCTACCGTTTATGAATATTAATACAAAAGAACAATTCCATAAGTGGATTGGCTAGAGGCAATACGCCTCTTTTTTTATCAATATTTATGAAAAAAATGTGAACCTCGTCACAACATATCGCATTTTTGTGACATACATCACACGATTTTATAATTAAAAAGCGATATAGTAAAAGTAGGGATAGATTGTTTAAGAAAGGATGAACATATATGCGCAAGCCCATTCCTGTTGATGAAGCAATCGAACGAGTCATGGCTTGGTGTCGTGAGGGGGAAAAAGAATATATTTCGTTAGAACAATGTGATGGGCGCATTTTAGCGGAACATATCGAGGCAACGATGCCAATTCCTTGGTTCGACCGTTCACCATATGACGGTTATGCTCTCTCAGCTGAAGCGACAACAGAAGCATCATCCGATCACCCTATATTATTAGAAGTCGTTGCCACAGTTGGCGCTGGAACTGTTTGGGATGGTTTATTGACGCCAAAGCAAGCGGTAAAAATTATGACCGGTGCAGCCATTCCAGATGGTGCAAATGCTGTCATCATGGTTGAATTGACGAAGGAAATTGAAAAAGAAGGGAAACGTTTTGTACAAATAAGAAGAAAAGTGGATGAAGGTGAAAATATTTCGCGTGTTGGCGAGGATATGAAACAAGGTGAAATTGTTGTTGAAAAAGGAACGATGATTCATCCGGGTATCGTCGCTGTTTTAGCGACATTTGGATATGATCGCGTACCTGTGATGAAAAAACCGAAAGTCGCCATTATTTCAACTGGAAGTGAACTTCTTCATGTTTATGAGCCGCTTGAAAAAGGGAAAATCCGAAACAGCAACGCTTACATGCTTCAAGCACAAATTCGACGCGCCGGTGGGGAGCCGATTTTATTCGGAAAAGTAGCAGATACATTTGAACATACGTTACAAGTCATACAAAAGGCATTGCGAGAAGCGGATGTTGTCATCACAACAGGTGGGGTATCTGTTGGGGATTTCGATTATATGCCTCACGTATATGAACATCTTGGCGCTCAATTGTTATTCAATAAAGTAGCGATGCGACCAGGAAGTGTAACGTCCGCGGCAGTATTTGAAAAGAAAATGTTGTTTGGGTTATCGGGAAATCCATCGGCTTGCTATGTTGGTTTTGAGCTATTTGCACGCCCGTTTATAAAGGCGATGTTAGGGCAGTCGAAACGCTATTTAACAAGAGCGCAAGCGGTTTTACAAAAAGACTTTTTGAAACCAAATCCGTTTACTCGTTTTGTTCGTGCAAGCGTATCTCATCAAGATGGGATGTTACACGTGGAACCTGTTGGAAAAGATAAATCAAATATTGTTTCATCTCTTGCGCAGGCGAACGCTCTTCTCGTTTTACCTGGAGGAACGCGAGGATTTCAAGCAGGTAGTCGCGTCGATGTTCTTTTACTTCATGATGAGGGAGATTGTGTTTGGTCATGATCATTTTGCAAGTCGTGGGTTATCAAAATAGCGGAAAAACAACGCTTATTGAAAAAATAATTAAACGGTTATGTATAAATGGGTATCGTGTCGGAACGTTAAAGCACCATGGACATGGCGGAAAAGTGGCGTTACCGGAAGAAAAAGATACGACACGTCATGCGGAAGCTGGTGCTGTTGTATGTGCAGTTGAGGGGGATGGCACGTTTCTTCTTCATGCGAAAGGACATTGGGAACTTGATGAGCTACTATCCGTATATGAACGATTTCCGCTTGATGTGCTGCTTATTGAAGGCTTTAAACACGCACCTTATCCGAAAATTGTTTGTTTGCGCAGTCGAGAAGATGAGCATTTATTACACTTAAAAAATGTGCTTATTTCAATCAGTTGGCAACGTACGGACGGATCTTTTTTTATTGAAGATGAACAAGCGTATATGGAGCGCATTATTGCCTATGTAAAGGGGGAACAACATGTTTGCGATCGTTCGTGAGCCCATTCATGTAGGAAGTGTTATTGAGGCGGTCGTTGATCGTAACGCTGGTGCAATTGTGACGTTTTTGGGGACAGTGAGAGAATTGACGAACGGAAAAAAGACTGTATATTTGCAATATGAAGCGTATGAGTCGATGGCGCAAAAAAAGTTACAACAAATTGGTCGCGAAATTGTTGCGCGCTTTCCACACGCAAAAGTAGCGATTGTACATCGCGTTGGACGGCTCGACATTACTGATATTGCAGTCGCCATTGCTGTTTCAACCCCTCATCGCGCAGATGCATACGAAGCGAATCGCTATGCCATTGAACGAATAAAAGAGATCGTTCCAATTTGGAAAAAAGAATATTGGGAAGATGGAGAAATGTGGGTTGGTGATCAGAAAGAAACCGTTCGCTACGATGGGGGCGCGCCGAGGGAGGAAGAGGTATGATTCGTGTATTATTGTTTGCATATATAAAGGAGCGGCTCGGTACAGAGGAAGTGGTGCTTCATGAGCAACAAATGACTGTTCGACAGCTTCGCGAACGGCTACAACATGAATATGATTTACAAACAGCTTCGTCGCTCATGATTGCGATTAACGAAGAATTCGCAACAAATGATGATATCATACATGCCGGTGACGTTGTTGCGCTCATTCCACCGGTAAGTGGAGGGTGATCACATGGGAACGTTTACACATTTCAATGAACAAGGTCGTGCAAAAATGGTTGATATTTCTGAAAAAGGAGAAACGGTTCGAACCGCCTGTGCTCTGTCTCACGTGATCGTATCAAAAGAGGTATACGAAAAAATTGTGCGCTCGGAAGTGAAAAAAGGAGACGTATTAGCCGTCGCTCAAGTGGCTGGCATTATGGCAGCGAAACGCACAGCCGATTTGATTCCGATGTGTCATCCTCTTTCGTTAACGGGAGTAGACATTTCGTTCACGTGGCAAACGAAAGAAACAAATTATGAGTTGAAAATTGAAGCGTTTGTCAAAACAAAAGGAAGTACAGGAGTAGAAATGGAGGCGCTAACAGCTGCTTCAGTTTGTGCTTTAACCGTTTATGATATGTGTAAAGCAATGGATAAAGGGATTGTCATTGGTCCAACGTATTTAGTAGAAAAAACGGGTGGAAAAAGTGGAAATTTCAAAAGACAAGAGGGATAATCATGGAGCGATATTCACGGCAAATATTATTTTCACCGATTGGCGAAAAAGGACAACGAACTCTTCAATATAAACATGCTCTCATCGTAGGTGCAGGAGCGCTCGGTTCAGCGAATGCAGATATGTTGGCGCGAGCAGGCGTCGGTCGACTGACAATCGTGGATCGCGATTATGTTGATTGGACGAATTTACAGCGTCAAACGTTATATAGTGAAGAGGATGCTGAAAAAGGGTGGCCAAAAGCTGTTGCTGCCAAACGCCGTCTTACTGCTGTGAATCGTGACGTTCATGTTGAAGCGCTTGTCATGGATGTGCAAGATGAATCGTTCACTTCGCTTTTTGAGCAACAAATTGACATCATGATTGATGGAACAGATAATTTCGAAACGCGTTTTCTACTAAATGATTTATCACAAAAATATCGAATTCCATGGATATACGGTGCTTGTGTAGGAAGTTATGGTCTTTCTTTTACGATCATTCCCGATGAAACGCCATGTTTTCGCTGTTTCGTCAATCATTTGCCTTCTTATCATTTGACTTGCGATAACGTTGGTGTTATTTCTTCTGTTGTACAAATGGTTGCTGCGTATCAAACAACGGAAGCGTTAAAAATATTAGTGGGAGATGTTGCAAAGATCCGACGTTCGCTCGTTATGTTTGATGTTTGGCAAAACGAACATCGGTTTTTACGAGTTGATAAACTAAAAAACGAACATTGTCCGTCTTGCGGGAGAGATCGCACATATCCAGCTTTGCACAGAGAAAAAGCGAAGATGTCCGTCTTATGTGGACGAGATACAGTACAAATTCGTCATGGTCATCCATTTCGTATAACTGAAATGATGGAACACATGAAAACAAGCGGTCAACAAGTACACGGGAACGAATATTTGTTGATGACCCAACTTGAAGGACATCGTGTCGTTTTATTTGCTGACGGTCGCATGCTTGTGCACGGTACAAAAGATGTTACATTTGCTCGTTCGTTATATCAGAAATATTTTTCATGAAAAGGAGGCATACGTATGTCTCAGTTCATTAGCAAAAAAAATTTTGAACAACTAAAAAAGTTAGCGTATAAAACGCTGAAAGTGAAAAAAGGAATGTTTTTATTTCAGGAAGGGCAAATGGGCGAAAACTTTTTTGTCGTCTTATCTGGCAAATTTCAAATTAGTAAATTTTCTGGTGATGGAAAAGAGTTATGTTTGCGGTTATGTGGGCCGAATGCTGTCATCGGTGAGTTGATGATTTTTTCAGATAATGGGAGATATTTATTTAACGGTCGTGCGCTCGAGGATAGTGAAGTACTTGTAATTAAAAATGAAGATATTGAAAAAGAGTTGCTTGTCAACTCAGAGTTTGCTGTTGAGTTTTTGAAAATGATGACCGATCATTTCCGCAAACAACATACGAAATTTCGTGATCTCGTTTTATACGGCAAAAAAGGAGCGTTATATTCTACACTCATTCGTATGGCTAATAGTTATGGTATTCAGACGAAAGATGGCATTTTATTAGATGTTCCTGTTACACATCAAGATTTAGCGAATTTTAGTTCTACATCGCGTGAAAGTGTAAATCGTGAATTAAATACATTAAAAAGTAAAGGTATCATTTCTTTCAAGGGAAGAAAAATTATCATTCATAGCTTAGACTATTTAAAAAAGCAAATTAATTGTGAAGGTTGTCCATCGTCATATTGCAACATTGAATAGTCAATAAACGTTCATTTTTTAGACAAAAGGTGTGACGTGCATCACACGAAAAATCGTTTTCCTTCTATACAATAAATGTGTAAGCACATGAAGAAAAGAGGGATGACGATGGATTTTTCACCTTGCAGTCTCATTGGGCATGAACCCGTTTCATTATGTCCGCCATTGCAACGATTAAAAGACGAACACGGTCCATTAAATGAAGAAAAATATGCTCTTTTTGTTGCAGCGAAAGGCATTTACGATGGTAAAGAGGAAGATGTTGTTCAAGCACTTATTCGTTTACGTGAAAAAGTACAGCAATTTTTGCAAGAGCTCGATCCTCATTCTCGTCGCGAAGAAGATGTTCTTTTCCCTATGATGGTTCGATACATCGGCAGAGAATCTGGACCGATTGCGGTGATGGAATATGAACATCATGAAGCGAAAGAAAACATCTCGACGTTCTTAAAGAAAACGGAAACGATTGACATCCATGAGGCGAGAGAACTCGCTTCCTATGTGATGAACGCTTATATGATTTTAACCGATCATTTTACGAAAGAAGAATGCGTTCTTTTCCCGATGGCAGAAAAGCTATTATCATCTGAAGAAAAAGAAGAACTTGCGAAAAAAATAAACGAAATAGAAGGCTGACTAATGATTTAGTCGGCCTTTTTTATATATTTCGACATATTTGTGACAATTAAAAAACATGTGAGGTACCTCACATTTATTTATCACGTCCCGTTTTATAGTGAAGATAGAAGGATTTCATACAAAGAGGAGTGAGCGATGTGAAAAAGAAGTCACCGTTGTTCAAACGATTGAACTACGTGAAACCGATTGAACGTCATGCAGATGCGCATAGTGAAGTCACATATCAAGATCGCGATTGGGAGCAAATATATCGTAGAAGATGGCAACATGACAAGGTCGTACGCTCAACACATGGCGTAAACTGTACAGGTTCATGTAGTTGGGATATTTATGTGAAAGACGGTATCGTCACATGGGAAGGTCAAAAACTCGACTATCCAACAACAGGACCGGATATGCCCGATTTTGAACCGCGGGGCTGTCCGCGTGGGGCAAGTTTTTCTTGGTATATTTATAGCCCGCTTCGTGTCAAATACCCATACGTTCGTGGCGTGTTGTTAAATATGTGGCGTGAAGCATTGCAGCAACATAAAAATCCGATTGATGCTTGGAAAAGCATCGTTGAAAACCCGGAGAAAGCAAAGCGTTATAAGCAGGCGCGTGGAAAAGGTGGATTTGTTCGTGCGGAGTGGGATGAAGTATTAAAACTTGTTGCCACCTCTTTACTTTATACAGTCATGAAATATGGTCCAGATCGAAACGTTGGTTTTTCTCCAATTCCCGCAATGTCGATGGTTAGCCATGCAGCAGGTGCACGCTTTATGTCATTGATGGGTGGACCGATGTTAAGCTTTTATGATTGGTACGCTGACTTGCCACCAGCTTCACCACAAATTTGGGGAGATCAAACGGACGTTCCAGAAAGTAGCGACTGGTATAACGCTGGTTACATTATGACATGGGGATCAAACGTTCCAATGACGCGTACTCCAGACGCTCACTTTTTAGCAGAAGTTCGATACAAAGGAACAAAAGTCGTCTCGATTAGTCCAGACTTTGCTGAATCGACGAAGTTCGCGGATGAATGGTTGAGCGTTAAACAAGGGACAGACGGCGCTTTAGCGATGGCGATGGGGCACGTTATTTTAAAAGAGTTTTATGTAGATAGACAAGTACAATACTTTACAAACTACGCGAAAACATACACCGATTTTCCATTTTTAGTTACGTTGAAAAAGAAAGAAGATGGGCAATTTGTTGCTGATCGTTTCCTACACGCGTCTGATATTGGTCGAAATACGACAAATGGGGAATGGAAACCAGCGCTTTGGAATGAACGAACAAATGATTTTGCGATTCCGAATGGAACAATTGGTTCACGCTGGGAAAACAAAGGAAAATGGAACTTAAACATGGTAGACGAAGAAACAGAGGAAGCGATCGAGCCGCGACTGACGATGTTAGGCATAGAAGACGAGGTTGTAACTATACAAATTCCGTATTTTTCTCATGATGGAAACAAAATTTTAAAACGTGCTGTGCCTGTAAAACGCGTACAAACGGAGCATGAAGAATTATACGTTACGACCGTATATGATTTAGTGCTTGCTAACTATGGGGTTGATCGTGGGATCGGTGGTGAAGTAGCGAAAACATACGATGACCTTATTCCGTTTACGCCAGCATGGCAAGAAAACATCACAGGTGTAAAGCGGGATCTTGTCATTCAAATTGCGCGTGAGTTTGCGCAAAATGCGATCGATACAAAAGGTCGTTCCATGATTATTGTCGGTGCAGGAATTAATCATTGGTTTAACTCTGATACAATTTATCGAGCTGTTTTAAACCTTGTTTTATTCGTTGGAGCGCAAGGGGTGAACGGTGGAGGATGGGCGCATTATGTTGGTCAAGAAAAATTGCGTCCGGTAGAAGGATGGCAAACGATTGCCATGGCGCGTGACTGGCAGGCGCCACCGAAATTACAAAACGGAACATCATTTTACTATTTTGTGACAGACCAATGGCGTTATGAAGATACACCAGTTGGACAGCTCGTATCACCGCTTGCCAAAGAAGCACGTTATCAACATTATGCTGATTACAATGTTCTTGCGGTACGTTTAGGTTGGTTGCCTTCCTATCCAACTTTCGAAAAAAACGGAATCGATCTTTACAACGAAGCGGTCGCATCAGGGGCAAAAACAGTCGAAGACATTGGAGCATATATAGCGAAGCAGTTAAAAGAGAAAACGCTACGCTTTGCGATTGAAGATCCAGATAACGAGAAAAACTTTCCTCGCAATTTAATCGTGTGGCGTGCGAACTTAATTTCAAGTTCAGGAAAAGGACATGAATACTTTTTAAAACATTTGCTTGGTACATCGCACGGATTAATGAACGATGACAAAGATAGCCTTCGTCCGCAAGAAATAACGTGGCGTGAGGAAGCACCAGAAGGAAAATTAGATTTGCTCATTAACCTCGATTTTCGGATGGCTGGAACAGCTTTATATTCTGATGTGGTATTACCTGCAGCAACATGGTATGAGAAACATGATTTAAGTAGCACAGATATGCATCCATTTATTCATCCATTTAATCCTGCGATTGCGGTACCTTGGGAAGCGCGATCGGATTGGGAAATTTTCAAATCACTTGCGAAAGCCGTGTCACAAGTAGCGGAAGAAGTAGGAATGGCGCCGGTGAAAGAAGTTGTAGCGACACCGATTCTTCACGATACGCCACAAGAGTTAGCGCAACCGTTTGGAAAAATTAAAGATTGGAGTAAAGGGGAATGTGAACCGATTCCAGGAAAAACGATGCCGCAAATTCATGCTGTTGAGCGTGATTATACAAAAATATTTGAAAAAATGACAGCGCTCGGTCCAAACGTTGTCAAAGCACCTTTTGGCGTAAAAGGCATGACGTGGTCGGTAGAAGAAGAATATGAAAAATTAAAACATGTGTTAGGAACGGTTCGAGGCGCCACTGTTGCGAACGGCTGTCCAGATATAAGCGATGCGAAAAAAGTAGCTGAAGCCATTTTAACGCTTTCATCAACAACAAATGGGCATGTGGCGGTAAAAGCATGGGAATCTCTTGAGAAGAAAACGAACTTACAACTAAAAGATTTAGCAGAAGAACGGGAAGAAGAATGTTTCACATTTGAACAAATTACAGCGCAACCAAAAACAGTTATTACATCGCCGGCATTTAGCGGGTCCGAAAAAGGAGGACGTCGTTACTCGCCATTTACGACAAATGTTGAGCGACTCATTCCTTGGCGGACGTTAACAGGGCGTCAATCGTTTTATGTTGATCATGAGTTAATGCAAGAGTTTGGTGAAACGATGGCAACGTTTAAGCCAATTTTGCAACATAAACCGTTCCAAAAAAATCGTCCGGATGTAGAAGGAAAAGAGATTACGCTCAATTATTTAACGCCGCACAATAAATGGTCTGTCCATAGTATGTATTTCGATTCACAACCGATGTTAACACTATTCCGAGGCGGTCCAACGATTTGGTTAAGTAAAGAAGATGCAGAAGAAGCAGGAATCAAAGACAATGACTGGATCGAATGTTTTAACCGAAATGGTGTTGTTGTTGCGCGTGCAGTCGTTTCGCACCGTCTTCCAAGAGGAATTGCATTTATGCATCATGCACAAGATCGCCACATTAACGTGCCAGGGTCGAAGTTAACGAACAACCGGGGCGGTACGCACAACAGCCCGACGCGTATTCACGTCAAACCGACACATATGATCGGTGGTTATGCGCAATTAAGCTATGGATTTAACTATTACGGACCGACAGGAAATCAACGCGACTTGAACGTCATTATTCGCAAGTTGAAGGAGGTTGATTGGCTTGAAGATTAAAGCGCAAATTGGCATGGTAATGAATTTAGACAAATGTATTGGCTGCCATACGTGCAGCGTCACATGCAAAAACACCTGGACGAATCGTCCAGGTGCCGAATATATGTATTTTAACAACGTAGAAACAAAACCTGGCATCGGTTATCCGAAAAAATGGGAAGATCAAGAGAAATACAAAGGCGGTTGGGAGTTGAAAAACGGGGAGCTTCAACTAAAGTCCGGCTCGAAAGTAAACCGATTACTCAACTTATTTTACAATCCGAACTTGCCAACGATTGATGATTATTATGAACCGTGGAATTACGATTACGAGACACTAACAAATAGCCCTGAAAAGAAACATCAGCCAGTCGCTCGACCAAAATCCGCATTAACCGGCGAGTTTATGGAGTTAAAATGGGGTCCAAACTGGGAAGATGATTTAGCTGGAGCGCACATTACAGCGCTCGAAGATCCAAACGTAGTAAAAATGGAACAATCGATTCAAGCAGAATTTGAACAAGTGTTTATGATGTATTTGCCGCGTATTTGTGAGCATTGTGTGAATCCCCCTTGCGTATCAAGCTGTCCATCTGGGGCGATGTATAAACGCGAAGAGGATGGTGTCGTTCTCGTTGACCAAAACGCTTGCCGTGCTTGGCGATATTGTGTATCAAGCTGCCCGTACAAAAAAGTATATTTTAACTGGCAAACAAGTAAAGCAGAAAAATGTACATTATGTTTCCCACGATTAGAAGCTGGATTGCCAACAATTTGTTCTGAAACGTGCGTAGGACGGGTGCGTTACCTTGGCGTTATGTTATATGACGCAGATCGAGTAAAGGAAGCGGCGAGCGTCACGAATGAAAAAGATTTATATGAAGCACAGCTATCGATTTTCTTAAATCCGCATGATCCAGAAGTAATTGCGAAAGCGAAAGAAGAAGGCATTCCGCAAGCGTGGATTGAGGCGGCACAACAATCACCAATTTATAAAATGATCGTTGATTGGAAAATCGCATTACCGTTACATCCGGAATATCGAACATTGCCAATGGTATGGTATATTCCACCATTAAGCCCAATTACAAATATGATTGAAGGAAAAGGAAGCAGAGCAAGTGAATACGACATTTTCCCAGCGATTGATGAGATGCGCATTCCGATCGAATATTTAGCTCATTTATTAATGGCTGGTGATCAAGCACATATTCGTATAGTGCTGAAAAAAATGGCAGCGATGCGTTTATATATGCGTGCGCTACAAACAAATAAACAACCGAATGAACAAATGGTTCAGTCGTTAGGATTAACCGGAGAAGATATTGAAGAAATGTACCGTTTATTAGCGATTGCTAAATACAACGACCGTTTCGTCATTCCAGCATCGCATCGCGAACAAGTCGCTGAACTATATGCAGAACAAGGCACGTGTGGATTATCGTTTATGGGGGGGCCAGGTTCATGCGGCACTATTTCATCATAAAGGGGGAGAATTTGAATGGATTATGCTCATGTACAAACGGTGTTTGAAATCGTTTCGTATTTGTTATCGTACCCAGATCGACAATGGCGTGACCAACTTGATGATTGTGCAATGTTTAGTCAACAAATTCCGCATCGCCCTATTGTGCAAAACATACAAAAATTTATTGATTATGTAAAACAAACGGATGAAACGTCATGGATTGAAACATATGTGTATACGTTTGATTTTGGCAAAAAAACAAATTTATACGTCACATATATGAGCACGGGCGAACAAAGAGAACGTGGAATCGAATTGTTACAATTGAAGCAACTGTACAAATCCGCGGGTTTTGACATAACAGAGAGGGAATTGCCGGACTACTTGCCACTTATGCTTGAATTTGCGTCTCAAGCTGAACGTGTTCATGTTCAGTCGCTCATGCAAAAATATTTCAATCATATATCTCACATTCGTGAACAGCTCATTGCAGCTGAAAGTTATTACGCCATTTTATTCGATGTGTTACTTATGGCACTTGAAGAAATCGGTGTGCGTAAACTTGCGGAAGGGAGCGTGTCGTAATTGCTCGAACAATTCCTTTGGGGATACTTCCCTTACATCGTTTTGACGATTTTTATTGGCGGACATATTTATCGCTATCAGCACGATCAGTTTGGTTGGACGACAAAATCGAGCGAGTTTCTTGAAAAAAAATCGTTGCGACTCGGAAGTATTTTATTTCATTGGGGAATCGTCTTCGTTTTTATCGGTCATGTGATGGGTATTCTTATTCCAAAATCGGTCTATGATGCAATTGGCATTTCTGAACATACGTATCATACGATGGCGATTGCGTTCGGGCTTCCGGCAGGGATTGTTTCTATTGTTGGTTTAGCGATTCTTATTCAACGTCGTTTAACCGTTAAACGCATTCGCCTAACAACCAGTAAAGCGGATTGGCTCGTTCTCATTTTGTTAGCGATCGTCATGTTAACGGGTTTTGCTTCTACATCGCTGAACGTCAATGCTAATGAATTTGATTATCGCACAACGATCAGCCCTTGGTTTCGCACCGTTTTAACGTTTCGTGCTGATCCAACGTATATGGAAAGCGTACCGATTTGGTTTAAAATTCATATCGTCTCCGCTTTATGTATTTTCGTTGTTTGGCCATTTACGCGATTAGTTCATATATTTAGTATGCCGTTTCGTTATTTAAGCCGAAGTTACGTTGTTTATCGTCGTCGAATGCCGAAACAACAATGAAAGAAGCGATAATGAAAAGAGGTCTCTTTTGCGAGAGCTCTTTTCTTATTTTCCGACATTGAGTTAAAATAAGGATGTATATGTAAATGACATAGAAAGAGTGATAGTTGTGAACGATCAAGTAAATCGTCTCCGAAAAATCGTAAAAGAAAAAACATGGGTGTCGTTTTTGTACAACAACCATCCGTATAGTTTACTTCATTGGTCCGTTGCAGGATTTTCAAACGACGAACGCGACGTTTGGCTTTTGCAAGATGAAATGACGTTCGAAACACAGTCGTTCGTTCAACTAGATGAAGCGCTTGCATGGATTGAGCAACATATGCCACATATTACAGATATTTTATAGGGGGACGAATCCCCCTTCTTATTGTGGAGAGTTTTGCCGTTTCGTCGGATGAATTGCTTTTTCTAATTCTTCCTTTGCGATCACAGGACGAACGGTATCGGCTGTTGGTTTTCCTTTTTGGCTTTTATTTGTTGCCATGAGAGCTCACTCCTTTATAGTTGTTCACAGTTAGTTTGAAAAAAGAAGGGGATGTTTATGCTAAAAGATCGATTAAATGAGCAATTGATCGAACAGCTAAAACAAAAACAAAAGCAGCTACAAGAAAAAGAACAAAAGCGAAAAGAAGAAGAGGAAGCAAAGCGTAAAGAAGAAGCTCGTAAACGTGAAAAAAATAAAACGTTTGCCGAATGGTTAGAAGAAAGTGACTTAGATTGGCGAAAATTCAAATAACCGAGGGCGCCCCCCTCGGTTACCGATGATCGGTGAATATCGTTTGTTTTGTTAGCTGTTTTAATAAAGCCACTTGTTCATCGCTCAATGTGACTGATTGAGCAGCGACGTTTTCGATGAGCTGTGTCAATCGGCTTGCGCCTGGAACAACTGTTGCGACGACTTCGTGCGCTAAACAAAAACGAAGAGCAATCGCCGTTAGGGTTTCATTTGGAGCAACGGCTTTTAGTTTTGGAATAAGTGTGACTAATTCATCGAATAAATAATCGACATAGCCGTTTTGTTTTATTTCTTCGCTTGCTTGGTCAAGTGGACGTTCAGTCAATAATCCTTTCGCTAGCGGCCCGCGTGCAATGACGCTAATGTGATGTTGTTTCAAAAGCGGAAACCATTCTTCAGCACGGCGATCGAGCAAACTATATGGCATCATAACAGAAACGATGCGCGAGCGTTTGACGTATTCGCGAATGACGTTTGGGCGCATGGAGGAAATGCCGTAATAACGAATCACGCCTTCTTGTTGCAATTCCTCAAACGCCTCAATTGTTTCATCAATCGGATCATCAATTGTCCCACCATGTAATTGATATACATCAATATAATCGGTTTGTAATCGTCGCAAGCTATGTTTCACAGCTTCTTTTATGTATGCTTTTGACGGGTCCCACGTCCAACGGCTTCCTTGTTCTGTCCAACGATTTCCTACTTTTGTTGCAATGATGACATCGTGGCGCTTTCCTTTTAACGCTTTTCCAACGATTTCTTCATTCACTCCACGATCATATAAATCGGCTGTATCGAAGTAGTTGACCCCTTTGTCGATCGCTTCATGAATGATGCGAATCGCTTCGCCCTCCGAAGTTCCAAGCGACATGCAACCGAAGCCAATTTCACTTACATATAAGTTCGAATGTCCGAGTTTCCGTTTTTTCATGTGCTCCCTCCTTTTTTAACATTATAACGAATAAGTTTTCCATTTGTCTTCGTAGATGTAGTACAATCGATATGAAACGATGACATGGTGGTGAAATAATGGATCATTTATATGAAAAAACGATGAATCAACAGCGTATTTTTTCCGGAAAAGTGATTGATGTGTATGTTGAAGATGTATTATTGCCAAATGGAGAAACGAGCAAGCGTGAAATTGTCAAGCATCCTGGAGCAGTTGCGGTACTTGCGATAACGGAAGAAAATAAAATCGTGCTCGTTCGTCAATATCGAAAAGCGCTAGAGCGGGTGCTGGTGGAAATTCCAGCAGGGAAGCTCGAGAAAGGGGAGGCACCGCTTGAAACGGCCAAGCGTGAGCTAGAAGAAGAAACAGGATATGTATGTGAAAAAATGGAGCCGCTTCACTCTTTTTACACATCGCCTGGGTTTGCAGATGAGTTAGTACATATATTCCTTGCGAAAGGACTGACGAAAAAAAGCGAAAAGCAAATGCTCGATGACGACGAGTTTGTGGATGTACTCGAAGTCACGTTAGAAGAAGCGTTGAAAATGGTTGAAGACAAACAAATTTACGATGCAAAAACGATTTACGCTCTTTTATATTGGCAATTGCATATGTAAAGCGGTCATCGCGACCGCTTTTTGTCATATCACGCCCCTTTTCCCATACAATGTAGTAACAGAGCGTGTAGGGGGATGGGGCGATGAGAAAACGATCATGGACGACAACATGGGGGCAACACGTACAAGAACATTATACGACATATGTATTCACCGTCGTTCTTTTTGTGATGGGCATTATTTTTGGTGCTATTGTCGTCAATAGCTTAAGCTTTAGCCAAAAAGAAGATTTATATTATTATTTAACGAATTTTTTTGGACAAGTTTCTGCAGGAAACATGGCGAGTGCACATGATGTATGGAAAGAAAGTTTTTTGCAAAATTTGAAATATATCGGCTTGATGTGGATTTTAGCTATGTCGCTTGTGGGGCTACCACTTATTTTAATTTTATTATTTTTAAAAGGCCTCGTTGTTGGATTTACAGTTGGGTTTTTAGTCAGCCAAATGGGTTGGAACGGATTTTTGCTAGCTTTCGTATCTGTCGTTCCGCAAAATATCATTCTCGTTCCGATCTTTATTGTGATGGCGGCTGTATCCATTTCATTTTCTTTAAAAATGATTCGTCACCAATTTGTGAAGCGAACACATGAACCAATTTTTCGTGCGATGCTTCGCTATACGTTTGTTATGTTATCGTTTAGTATCGCTTTAGCGTTAGCCTCTTCTCTTGAGGCATATGTATCCCCGTTGCTCATGAAAGAAGTTGTGCAATGGATAGAAAAATAATTATTATTTAATAATCATTTTATTTATCAATTTGTAATCATTTTATTTTGACACGTTCCTTTCTTTTGTTATAATGAGAATGAGTAACGAGGGAGGGAAAGGAAATGGAAAGTCGGCTTGACCGAATAAAAAAACAACTGCATGCAGCAAGCTATAAATTAACGCCGCAACGTGAAGCGACAGTACGGGTGTTGCTCGAACATGAAGAAGATCATTTAAGCGCGGAAGATGTTTACCTCCTCGTGAAAGAAAAAGCGCCTGAGATTGGGTTAGCTACTGTATATCGCACGTTGGAGTTATTAACAGAGTTGAAAATTGTCGATAAAATTAACTTCGGGGATGGCGTTTCCCGCTACGATCTTCGTAAAGAAGGTGCGGCGCACTTTCACCATCATTTAGTGTGCATTGAATGTGGCGCGGTCGATGAAATTCAAGAAGATTTATTAGAAGATGTCGAGGCGATTGTGGAACGAGATTGGAATTTTAAAATTAAAGATCACCGCTTGACGTTTCACGGCATCTGTCATCGTTGTCAAGATAAGCATGAGGAGCAGTAAAACCTTTTCGGCTATGAAAAGGTTTTTTCACTTATGTATAAAATGCAATGAAACAGGCATATCCTCTTACTATATGACAGTTAACGGGGGTATGCCATGAGAACAATCGTGGATGTATTAAAGGTTTTTCTTTTATTTACGGGATGTACGATTTTATTTTATTATAGTATTGTATGGATGAGTGAAGAATATAACTATTATCGTCGCTACGATGAGCCGATGGGATCAGCAGTGAAAGTATCGACAATGGAGCAGCAAGAAACACATTGGCTCGATCGGCTATTGCTTTTCTATCAAAACGGGGAGTAGGGTGCGCGTGGAAGATCAAGTAAAAGATTTTATTCATTATTTAATTGTTGAGCGCAATTTAGCACATAACACGATCGTATCATATGAGCGTGACTTAAAAAAATACGTTCAATATTTACAAAAAGTCGAACAAATATGTCATTGGAACGATGTAACCCGTTTTCATATTATGCAATTTTTAAAGTTTTTAAAAGAAAAAGGAAGCTCGCCGAAAACGATTGCCCGTCATCTAGCATCTGTTCGATCGTTTCATCAATTTTTATTGCGTGAAAAAGCGGTTGATCAAGATCCGACCGTTCATATCGAGACGCCGCAACTGCCACGAAAATTGCCTAACGTGTTATCGATGGCGGAAGTTGAGGCTTTACTCGAGGCACCGAAACAAAACACACCGTTTAGCATTCGCGATAAGGCGATGTTAGAACTTTTATATGCGACAGGTATTCGTGTAAGCGAGCTCATTCAATTGAACATATCTGACGTTCATTTGACGATGGGATTCATTCGTTGTTACGGAAAAGGTCGAAAAGAGCGCATCGTTCCAATCGGGAAAATGGCGACAGAAGCATTAAAGCGGTATATAGAGCAAGGTCGACCAGAACTGTTACAAAGAAAAAAGGGCACGACAGACGCGTTGTTTTTAAATCATCATGGTGAGCGTTTAACACGACAAGGATGCTGGAAAATTTTAAAGCGACTCGCTCAAGAAGCGAATATTCAAAAACAATTAACTCCTCATACGTTGCGCCATTCGTTTGCGACTCATTTATTAGAAAATGGGGCCGATTTGCGCGCCGTACAAGAAATGCTCGGACATGCGGATATTTCTACAACGCAAATTTATACGCACGTAACGAAAACGCGTTTAAAAGATGTATACAAACAGTTTCATCCACGAGCGTAACTGTGACGATAATTTGTCACAGTTTTTTTATTGCAATTCATTATGAAAACGTTTTATAATTTAGTTGTCAGACTTCTGACAAATAGGAACAATGCGTGATTTTGTTTCATAGTGAGCATGCTATGAAATGAGTGAAGCGATTGAGGAGGTAAAACGGTGAAACCTACATATAAACGTGTATTTTTAATTGTGATGGATTCAGTTGGAATTGGCGAAGCGCCAGATGCTGAAAAATATAACGATAAAGGCGCGGATACGCTTGGGCATATTGCACAACATCGCGGAGGTTTGCATATGCCGAACATGGCGAAGTTAGGCTTAAGCAACATTCGCGAAATCGAAGGGATTCCAAAAGCAGAGAAGCCGCTCGCGTATTTTACGAAAATGCAAGAAGCGTCCGCGGGAAAAGATACGATGACAGGTCATTGGGAGTTAATGGGTCTTCGTATCGATACACCGTTTCAAGTATTTCCTGACGGATTTCCAAACGAGTTAATTGAGGAATTAGAAAAACGAACAGGAAGAAAAGTGATCGGCAATAAACCAGCAAGTGGCACAGCGATTATTGATGAGCTCGGCCCTGAACATATGGAAACAGGTGCGCTTATTGTATATACGTCAGCTGATTCAGTGTTACAAATTGCAGCGCATGAAGAAGTCATTCCATTAGAAGAACTATATCGCATTTGTAAAATTGCGCGTGAATTGACGCTTGATGAAAAATATATGGTCGGTCGCGTCATTGCTCGTCCATTTATCGGGAAGCCAGGAAGCTTCCAACGGACAGCGAATCGTCACGATTATGCGTTAAAACCGTTCGGACGGACAGTGATGAACGAACTGCAAGATGCTGGGTACGATGTCATTGCGATCGGAAAAATTGCTGACATTTACGATAACGAAGGTGTGACACAAACGTTGCGCACAAAATCAAACATGGACGGAATGGACAAATTAGTTGATACGTTACAAATGAACTTTACAGGACTCAGCTTTTTGAATCTTGTTGATTTTGATGCACTATACGGTCACCGTCGCGACCCGAAGGGATATGGTGATGCGTTAGAAGAGTTCGATGCACGTTTGCCGGAAGTGTTTGAACGTTTAAAAGAAGACGATTTATTAATCATTACAGCAGACCATGGAAACGACCCTGTTCATCACGGCACAGATCATACGCGCGAATACGTACCGCTTCTTGTGTATAGCCCAAGCATGAACGGAGGTAAACAACTTCCATTGCGTGAAACGTTTGCAGATGTAGGTGCAACGATTGCAGAAAACTTCGGTGTGAAGATGCCAAAATACGGAACAAGTTTTTTACAAGAGTTGAAATAAGGAGCGTGAACAAATGAATCGAGCAGCTATTGAACAAGCGGCACAATTTTTAAAAGAAAAGTTTCCAACTTCACCGCAAATCGGCTTAATTCTTGGCTCTGGCTTAGGTGTGTTGGCGGATGAAATTGAACAAGCCATTAAAATTCCGTACAGCGACATTCCGAATTTCCCTGTATCGACGGTTGAAGGGCATGCCGGTCAGCTCGTATACGGTCAGTTAGAAGGGGCAACAGTTGTCGTTATGCAAGGGCGCTTCCATTATTACGAAGGATACAGCTTTGATAAAGTCACGTTTCCGGTCCGTGTCATGAAGGCACTCGGCGTCGAACAGCTCGTTGTTACGAACGCGGCAGGTGGTGTAAATGAATCGTTTGAACCGGGCGATTTAATGATTATTTCAGATCATATTAATAACATGGGCGGCAATCCGCTTATCGGTCCGAATGATTCTGCACTTGGGGTGCGCTTCCCAGACATGTCGGAAGCATATAGTAAACGACTTCGTCAACTTGCCAAAGATGTAGCAAACGACATCGGTTTACGTGTGCGCGAAGGCGTGTATGTCGCTAATACGGGTCCAGCGTATGAAACGCCGGCAGAAATTCGTATGATTCGTGTCATGGGTGGCGATGCTGTTGGTATGTCAACGGTGCCTGAAGTGATCGTTGCTCGCCATGCTGGAATGGAAGTGCTCGGTATTTCGTGTATTTCGAATATGGCTGCAGGTATTTTAGATCAGCCACTCACACATGATGAAGTAATCGAAACGACGGAAAAAGTAAAAGCCGACTTTTTACGATTTGTGAAGGCGATCGTACGCAACATGGCGAAAAATTAAACGAGAAGGTGAACGACGATGAGAATGGTCGATTTAATTGAGAAAAAACGTGATGGTCATGCGTTAACGAAAGAAGAAATTCAGTTTATTATTGAAGGTTACACAAAAGGCGATATTCCTGATTATCAAATGAGCGCATTAGCGATGGCGATTTTTTTCCGCGGCATGAATGAAGAAGAGACAGCGGAATTGACGATGGCGATGGTGCATTCGGGCGATACGATTGATCTTTCGAAAATCGAAGGGATTAAAGTTGATAAACATTCAACAGGTGGGGTAGGCGATACGACGACTCTCGTTTTAGGTCCGCTTGTTGCTTCTGTCGGTGTTCCGGTTGCGAAAATGTCGGGGCGCGGCCTTGGACATACGGGTGGCACGATCGATAAACTAGAATCGGTGCCAGGTTTTCACGTTGAAATTACGAACGATGAATTTATCGATCTTGTGAATAAAAATAAAATTGCCGTTGTCGGTCAGTCTGGTAATTTGACGCCAGCGGACAAAAAGTTGTATGCGCTTCGTGATGTGACGGCAACGGTCAATAGCATTCCGTTAATTGCCTCATCGATTATGAGCAAAAAAATTGCCGCAGGGGCAGATGCGATCGTACTTGACGTAAAAACAGGTGCGGGCGCGTTTATGAAAGATTTAAACGATGCAAAAGCATTAGCGAAAGCGATGGTCGATATCGGAAATCGGGTTGGGCGTAAAACGATGGCAATTATTTCTGATATGAGCCAGCCGCTCGGTTATGCGATCGGAAATGCGCTTGAAGTGAAAGAAGCGATTGATACGTTAAAAGGAGAAGGTCCAGAAGATTTACAAGAGCTGTGCTTAGTGCTTGGTAGCCACATGGTATATTTAGCGGAAAAAGCATCTTCGCTTGAAGAAGCTCGTCATATGTTAGAAAAAGCGATGAAAGACGGTTCAGCCCTTCAAACATTTAAAACGTTCTTAGCTGCACAAGGTGGCGATGCATCTGTTGTCGATGACCCAAGCAAATTGCCGCAAGCAAAATATATTATTGAACTAGAAGCGAAAGAAGATGGATACGTATCCGAAATTGTCGCGGATGCGGTCGGAACGGCGGCGATGTGGCTTGGTGCAGGGCGAGCGACGAAAGAATCAACGATCGATTTAGCTGTCGGTCTCGTGCTTCGCAAAAAAGTCGGCGATGCGGTGAAAAAAGGTGAATCGCTCGTTACAATTTACAGCAATCGCGAACAAATTGATGATGTAAAACAAAAACTATATGAAAACATTCGCATTTCAGCAACTCCTGTGCAAGCACCAACATTAATTTACGATAAAATTTCGTAACCTGAAGGATTCATTCCTTCAGGTTTTTTTATGTATAAAAAAATAAAAAATGGAAAGGATGGCAAGTATAAAGAAATGGAGGGTTGGAGATGAAGCGATTTTTTTGCATGTTTGCTATCGCGTTTCTTTTTCTTCCAAGCGTCGTTGTGCGCGCGGAACAGCCGAAAATTGAATTAGCACCTGAGGCGCGATCAGCAATTTTAATTGAGAGAGACACAGGGGCTGTTTTGTATGAAAAAAATGCCCATGAGCCGCTTCCACCAGCGAGCATGACGAAAATTATGACAATGCTTCTCATTATGGAAGCGATTGATCAAGGAAAGTTGAAGATAGACGAGCGAGTGCGGGCAAGTGAATACGCTGCATCGATGGGTGGTTCGCAAATTTTTCTTGAACCAGGAGAAGAAATGACGGTTGACGATTTGTTAAAAGGTATTGCGATCGGATCGGGCAATGATGCGTCCGTTGCGTTAGCGGAACGAATTGCAGGATCAGAAGAAGCGTTCGTCCATATGATGAACGAAAAAGCAAGGCAACTTGGTTTAAAACATACGGCATTTGAAAATACGACAGGTTTACCAGCGAAAAATCATTATAGCACTGCGTACGATATGGCGGTGATGGCAAAGGAACTATTGAAATATGATTTAATTACAAAATACACAGGTACGTATGAAGATTATTTACGAGAAAATACGGACAAAAAGTTTTGGCTCGTCAATACAAATCGACTTGTCAAATTTTATCCGGGTGTTGACGGGTTGAAAACAGGTTATACGAGCGAAGCAAAATACTGTCTAACCGCGACAGCGAAAAAAGGGAATATGCGCGTTATTGCTGTTGTGTTTGGAGCGCCAACACCAAAGGCAAGAAACGCACAAATTACAAAAATGTTAGATTATGCGTTTAGTCATTACGAAACGAAACCGCTTTATAAAAAAGGCGAAACGATCGCCATGCTTCCTGTCAGTAAAGGAAAGAAAAAGTCGGTCGCCGTTGTGACGTCTGAGCCCATTTCTGTTTTGTTGAAAAAAGGGGAAAAATCTGAAGCAGTAAAAACGACATGGAAGTTGAATAAAAAAGCGAAAGCTCCCGTAAAAAAAGGAGATGTGCTCGGTACGCTCGTTGTGAAAAAAGATGGAGCGGTGATTGCCAAAAGTCCTTTAGTAGCAAAAGAGCAAGTGGAAGAAGCAAATATGTGGGAGTTGTTTAAACGAATGTTTAACTCATTCTCGCGCACATCTTGACGAAACAGGGCGAATGGCGACTAGTTTTGTCGGGAAGAAGGATTGACGCATAAACAAATCGAATTCTTCCTTAACCCAAGAGGATAAGGAGGAAATGATCGTGAGTTTATCGATTCAATTAGAAGTGAAACAACATGTATTGCTCGTACGATTAGCTGGAGAGCTCGATCATCATACAGCAGAACAGTTGCGTGCAGAAATTACGGATGTATTAGAACGAGAACGAATAAAAGCAATCGTTTTAAACTTAAATGAGTTAACGTTTATGGATAGTTCAGGATTAGGTGTTATTTTAGGAAGATATAAACAAATACAACGCATGGGTGGGGAGATGGTTGTTTGTTCCGTTTCTCCTTCCATTAAGCGTTTATTTGATATGTCAGGGCTGTTTAAAATTATTCGTTTAGAAGTGAATGAACAGTACGCATTACAAACGTTGGGGGTGGCGTAAATGAGAAATGAAATGCACCTTCAGTTTTCCGCCCTCAGCCAAAATGAATCGTTTGCTCGTGTGACGGTTGCAGCGTTTGTTGCGCAACTCGATCCGACGCTCGATGAGTTAACCGAAATTAAAACAGTCGTATCCGAAGCTGTAACAAATGCGATTATTCACGGCTACGAAAATGATCCAAGCGGCGTTGTCTACATTTCTGTCATCATTGAAGGACATACGGTTCATTTAACGATTCGCGACCACGGAAAAGGGATTGAAAATGTGGAAGAAGCGCGACAGCCGTTATTTACGACAAAGCCAGAGCTCGAGCGTTCTGGCATGGGGTTTACGATTATGGAAAATTTCATGGATGAAGTAAACATTTACTCAAAAGTGAATGAAGGAACAACGGTGGAGCTGATTAAGCATTTAACGAAAAGCAAAGCGCTATGTAATTAAGGGAGACGTGCCTATGGATGTCGAGGTACAAGCTGTCAAAGACCATGAGATCAAAGAATTGATTCGGAGGAGCCAGCAAGGTGACCAGCAAGCGCGCGATGAGATTATTGAAAAAAATATGCGGCTTGTTTGGTCGGTTGTGCAGCGGTTTTTAAACCGCGGATACGAGCCTGAAGATTTGTTTCAAATCGGTTGCATCGGTTTAATGAAATCGGTCGATAAATTTGATTTATCTTACGACGTCAAATTTTCAACGTATGCGGTACCGATGATTCTTGGGGAAATTCAACGATTCATTCGCGATGATGGGTCCGTCAAAGTGAGCCGTTCATTAAAAGAAATTGGCAATAAAATTAGAAAGGCAAAAGACGAATTGTCGAAACAAAACGGTCGCGTCCCAACGGTGAATGAAATTGCACAGTTTTTGCAAATTTCACCCGAGGATGTTGTGCTAGCTCAAGAAGCTGTTCGTTCACCGACGTCCATTCATGAAACGGTGTACGAAAACGACGGTGATCCGATTACGTTGCTTGATCAAATTGCGGACGAGCAAGACGTTTGGTTTGACAAAATCGCATTAAAAAAGGCAATGGAAGAGCTAGATGAACGAGAGCGACTCATCGTCTACTTGCGCTATTATAAAGACCAAACCCAATCAGAAGTGGCAGCTAGATTAGGCATCTCTCAAGTACAAGTGTCTCGTTTAGAGAAGAAAATATTGCAACAAATGAAAGCCCGAATGGATGAATAAGTCCGTTCGGGCTTTCATGCATATACATAACGATCATATCTCATACTACTAGTACAACGATGGAGGCAAGGTGTCAGTATGAAAGAAACGATTTTTTTGAAAATGCGTCATCGTATTCAAGTGAAGCCGAATGCAACGATTCGGGTAGGGGATGTGGCACAAGTTGTCGCAACAAAACGAATCGATGATATTGTACAAACTCCTATTTATACGGTGCAGAAAAAAGATCGCAACATTGTCATTATCGATGTGATGCATGTGATGAAAGCGTTAATGAACGTTGTTCCTCAAGACGATATTCAATCACTTGGACCGTCGCAAACGATCGTTGAAGTCGTTTGTGAGAAAAAGCGATGGGGGTATTTGTACGTCCCGATCGTATGGCTTCTTCTATTCATTGGCTCCGGTCTTGCGATTATGAACTTTCACGAAGATGTGAGCATGCAGCAAGTACAACAACGGCTGTATCGGGTAATTACAGGGAAAGAAGTAGAAAAACCGTTATGGTTTCAAATTCCGTATTCGCTCGGGCTTGGACTTGGCATGATTTTATTTTTTAATCACTTTTTTAAAAAGCGAATTAACGAAGAACCGAGCCCGCTTGAAGTTGAGATGTTTCAATACCAACAATCGCTCGATCAATATGTCATTATGCATGAAAATAAAGAGGCGATGAGGCGAATGGATGATGATTCGTGAGTTTGTTGTAGCTTTTGTTGGATTGGCAGGAGGGCTAGCTGTCGGTTCTGGTTTTGTTGCATTTTTAACTGTTCTCGGTGTTATTCCACGCTTGACCCAACTCACAAAAACGATGAAATGGATTGCGACGTATGAATGGGGTGTTGTACTTGGTGCGGTTGTAAGTAGCTGGGTTAGCTTGCGCGATCCGTTGCTTTCTTTTCCGCCAATTGTGACAAGTGTCATTGGTTTATTGAGCGGTGTGTTCGTCGGTATGCTTGCTGCGGCATTAACGGAAGTGTTAAATGTGTTTCCGATTTTAGCAAAACGGCTTGGTATCGATGAACAAATTGTCATGTTACTCATGGCGATGGTGTTTGGTAAAGTCGCAGTATCTCTTTTCCATTGGATATATTTCGTTGATCGCTAGGAGGAGGCGTATGTTGAAAGCTTTTTTAGTCGGTGGATTCATTGCGGTCGTTGCCCAAGCGCTTCGCGATATGTACATCATATTGTTTCATATGGGTGAAGCGGAAGCCGTTCGCTGGATGAACGGGACGTTGATGGTATGTGCTGCGATATTTACGCCAATCCGATTTTATCGCCGATTGACACAATTTGCAGGGGCGGGAATGATTGTACCGATGATGAGTCTAGCAAACATATGGAGTGCTAGCGCTCTTGAGTATCGCAATGAGGGAGTAGCAGAACATATGCTTTCTGTTGGCGGGAGTGTCCTTGTCACATTAGTTGTCGCATCATACGTTGCAGCGTTGTTTTTGTAAGGGGGGGTTCGATGAAAAAAATAGGAGAGCAAACGATTGTATTTGAGAAAAACATTTACATCGAATCGAGCGGCACCGTCGTTGGACCGAAAGAGCGTGAAGGTCCGCTCGGCTCATCATTTGATCGTGCTTACGACGATTTATATTGCGGTGAACAAAGTTGGGAGCTCGCGGAACGGCGACTTATGAAAGAAGCGATTATGATTTGTTTAACGAAAGGAAAAGTACAAGCGCACGATGTCGATTTATTTATCGCAGGGGATTTACTGAATCAAACGGTCACCGCGAATTATGTTGCAAGTGAATTACATATTCCATTTTTAGGAGTATTTAGCGCTTGTTCAACGATGACGGAAGCCATGCTTGTGGCTAGTACGTTCATTGATGGTGCATTTGCCCACCGTGTGCTAGTTGCAACAAGCAGTCACTATGGTGCAGCGGAACGTCAATTTCGTTTCCCGACGACAATTGGCGTCCAAAAGGGGGAAAGCGCATCGTGGACTGTAACAGGAGGAGCAGCAGCGCTATTAAGTACGACACGTTCGCCATTTCGGATTCGCACGGCAACGATCGGACGCGTGATCGATAGCGGTGTGACGGATCCGCTCGATATGGGACGAGCGATGGCACCAGCAGCATTTGCAACGATTAGGCAACATTTGATAGACTGTGGGCTTTCGATCGAAGCGTATGATGTGATTATCACAGGGGATTTAGGAAAAGTTGGGAGTAGTGAATTAAAGTCGTTATGCTATGATGCAGGCATGAACTTAAGTGAGAGATACGATGACTGTGGTGTGCTTATTTACGATACGGAACAACAAGCATTTGCAGGTGGAAGCGGATGTGCATGTTGTGCTGTTGTAACGTACAGTTATTTTCTTGAGAAAATGAGAGAGAGAAAAATAAAGACGATGCTCGTTGTTGCGACAGGAGCATTATTTAATAGTACGATGATGAAGCAAAATCAAACGATTCCGGCGATCGCTCATGCGATTGCGATTGAAGCGGTGACGTGAAGATGGAGTACGTATACGCATTTATCATTGGCGGTATGTTATCGCTTATCGGGCAATTATTGCTTATAAAATGGCCACTCACTCGCCTAGTGACAATATTTTTGCTTATTGGCGTGGCGCTCGAAGCGACAAGTTTATACGACCCTATGCAATCACTGGCGCATGCGGGGATCGAGATGACGCTTGTTCACGTTGGTGCTTCTTGTATACAAGCGGTGAAAACAGGGGACTTTACAAATATCGTTTTTTTTCTTTCTTTTCCGATCGCTATAGCTTGGGTGACCGCTGTTGTTTGTAAGCCGAGAGGACGGATGAAATGAAAAAAAGGAAAGTTATTTTAGTGACAGACGGAGATCAACATGTGCAACGTGCCCTTGAATGGTTAGCGAAAAAACTTGGTGCTCGTTGCATTAGCCAATCGCAAGGCAACCCATCGCGGTTGACAGGAAAACAGCTTGTTGAACTTATTTTGCAGACGCCGTATGACCCTGTTTTTGTTATGTTTGATGATAGTGGCATTATCGGTGAAGGGGCGGGAGAACAAGCGCTTCGCTATGTTGCAACACATGAACAAATTGATGTGCTCGGAGCGATAGCGGTGGCGTCTGATACGAACAATCAAGAGTGGACGAAAGTAAATATTTGCATCGATTATGATGGGAACTTCACAACATACGGTGTCGATAAAGAAGGAATTGCTGAGTGGGAATTCGGTCGAGTGAATGGTGATACAGTATATTGTTTAGATGAATTATCTATCCCGATTGTTGTCGGAATTGGAGATATTGGAAAAATGAGACGTCGTGATGATATTCGCCACGGTTGCCCGATTACACGCAAAGCGATTGAATATATTCTTGAAAGGAGTAAACGTGATGAAACCAGAAAGTTACACACCGATTTCCCCGAAGTTGAATGAAAACGAGCAATTTTTCAAAGATGCGATCGGGGTTGGCACGAGCTTCGATTTAGGTGTCCGTAAACTAAACATTTTAAAAACAGATGTTCATTTATATTATTGTAACGGTCTTTGTGATACACAATATATTATCGAGTTACTTGAAATGCTTGTTCAAGTGAACGATCACGAGAGACAATCAGTAAAGTTGCCTGAAATTATTGAAAACCGTCTCGTTCATCAACAAGTGAATCCAGTAAAAAGTTTAGATGAGGCGGTCGACTTTTTGTTGACGGGTTTAATTTTATTGTTTATTGATGGAGAGACGAAAGCGTTTGCTGTTGATGTCCGCAGTTATCCAGGACGTTCGCCTGAGGAACCAGATACAGAAAAAGTGGTGCGCGGGGCGCGCGATGGGTATGTAGAAAATATTGTCGTCAATACAGCACTCACTCGCCGACGCATTCGTGATGAACGGCTTCGCTTTGAGATGATGCAAGTGGGTGAGCGTTCAAAAACGGACATTTGTATCGCCTATATTCAAGATGTCGCCGATCCGGGGCTTGTTGAACTCATTAAGAAGGAATTAAACGAAATTAAAATTGATGGGTTAACGATGGCAGATAAAACAATTGAAGAATTTTTAGTGAAACAAGGATACAACCCGTATCCGCTCGTTCGTTATACAGAAAGACCTGACGTCGCAGCGACTCATTTGTTAGAAGGGCATGTGATTATTATGGTTGATACGTCGCCAAGCGTTATTATTACACCAACGACGTATTTCCATCACGTTCAACATGCGGAAGAATATCGGCAATCGCCAGCTGTAGGAACGTTTGTACGATGGGTGCGGTTTTTAGGCATCTTTGCTTCACTTTTCTTACTCCCGCTTTGGTTTGTATTTGTCCTTGACCCTTCGTTATTGCCAGAAAAATTATCATATATCGGTCCGAATGAAAAAACAAATATCTCGATTTTTGTGCAACTTCTCATTGCTGATATTGGTATTGAGTTTTTGCGTATGGCTGCAATCCATACGCCAACACCACTATCGACAGCGATGGGCTTAATTGCGGCGGCGTTAATTGGACAAATCGCTATTGACGTCGGGCTGTTTGTGCCGGAAGTGATTTTATATGTGTCTATTGCTGCGATCGGTTCTTTTGCGACACCGAGCTATGAACTAAGCATTGCAAATAAAATTTTCCGTCTTTTATTTTTAGTGGTCATTGCGTTGTTTGGCGTCCCAGGATTTATGATTGGCGTTACGGGGTTTTTACTTTTCCTTGCGAACATTCGCTCGTTGAATACTCCATATTTATGGCCGTTTATTCCCTTTGATCCCGGGGCATTTATGCAAATTATTGTACGACGATCTGTGGCTGGTTCATCGATTCGCCCAAGCATCGTACATCCGCAAAATAAACAAAAACAATCGACATAAAAAGGTTGAAACGTACCAAAATTTATGGTACGTTTTCTTTAATTATTTCGGAATCATCAGGAGGATGTATAATTATGCACGGAACGATGGGAATAAACGAACGGGGTCATTTAGAAATTGGCGGCGTAGATACGATTGACTTAGCTCATCTATACGGAACCCCACTCTACATTTATGATGTTGCCCTTATTCGCGAGCGTGCTCGGGCGTTTAAGCGTATGTTTGATAAACATCGTGTACGTGCGCAAGTCGCGTATGCAAGCAAAGCGTTTTCGACAATAGCGATCGTGCAATTAATGGAACAAGAAGGATTATCTCTCGATGTCGTCTCGGGCGGTGAGCTGTACACCGCGTTAGCTGCTGGATTTCCGGTCGAACGCATTCATTTTCACGGCAACAATAAAAGCGAAGAAGAGTTACAAATGGCGATTGAAGCAAAAATCGGTTGTGTTGTCGTCGATAATTTTTATGAGTTAGAGATGTTGCAACAACTTTGTCGCACTCATAAATATACGATGCCAATTTTATTACGTGTCACACCAGGCATTGAGGCCCATACGCACGACTATATTTTAACAGGGCAAGAAGATTCAAAATTTGGATTTGATTTGCATAACGGACAAGCAGATGAAGCGTTACAGCGTGCGCTCGCTTCTTCCTATATTCATGTGCTTGGCATTCATTGTCATATCGGTTCGCAAATTTTTGATGCGACAGGTTTTGTTCTTGCGACGAAAAAATTATTTGAAAAGCTTGCTATATGGCGTGATACGCATCATTTCACTGCGCAAGTTGTCAATCTTGGCGGCGGTTTTGGCATTCGGTACACGAAAGAAGATGATCCGCTCGCACCGGAACAGTACGTCGAACAAATTATTGAAGAAGTGAAACGGAACGTAGCCTCATTTCATTTACCATTCCCAGAAATTTGGATTGAGCCGGGGCGTTCGCTTGTCGGTGATGCTGGAACAACGATTTATACGATTGGCTCGCGTAAAGAGGTGCCAAACGTTCGTCAATATGTTGCGGTAGATGGGGGAATGAGCGACAACATTCGACCTGCGCTATATGAAGCGAAATATGAAGCAGTGCTAGCGAATCGGATGCATGACCATTGTGAAGAAGTCGTGGCGATTGCAGGGAAATGTTGTGAGTCAGGCGATATGCTCATTTGGGATTTACCGCTTCCGAAAGCGCAACCGGGCGATTATTTAGCTGTTTTTTGTACGGGAGCTTACGGCTATGCGATGGCAAATAACTACAATCGCATTCCGCGTCCGGCGGTCGTATTTGTTGAAGACGGTGAAGCACAGCTTGTTGTGAAGCGTGAAACGTATGAAGATTTAATTAGACTCGATTTGCCACTTAAGACGAAAGTAAAAAAATAACCGAGGTCTTCACCTCGGTTATTGCTCGTTTATGCATAGGTAGGCGTTATGCTCCAAATGCTCCGCGGTAACTATTCAGCCACATCATAAAGTGAGCTGAATATTTTTTGCTTTTCCTGTCTATGATGTGAATATTGATAGACAAGGAGGTGAATCGCATGTTGACGGTACAACAAGCTGTATTTACAGTTGAAAGCTTAATCAGCAAAGTCCAACAGCAAAAGCAGCTCATTACTCACCAACAACAAGTCATTGAGCAACTGTTGAAAGAAAACAAACAGCTACGCAAAGAAAATGAACAACTGAAGTACCGTGTTCAAGAGCTGGAAGCACGCACGAAAAAAAACAGCTCCAATAGCCATTTGCCCCCATCTTCTGACCGTTTTGCCAACACACGTTCTTCTCGTCAACCATCTGGCAACAAGCCAGGCGGACAAGAAGGACATCAAGGAACGACGCTCCGTCAAGTGGAACATCCACATCATCGTGTCGTCCACCGTGTGCATACGTGTCAAGGATGTGGGGTTTCTTTGCGCGACGTCAAACCGTTCAAAGTCGATGTCCGTCAAGTGTTTGATG
>NZ_SDLG01000019.1:0-48850 GCF_013096965.1 Anoxybacillus sp. CHMUD | reverse complement strand
TATATACATGCACTTTAAAACGATGACTTCTGTATGAACACATTTTTTCATGGCTATACTGCTCCTAAATACTCATGTGTAAAAGGAGCGGAAAGGACATGAAACGTCTTAAAATTACAAATGACCACGGCTGGACGCCTCGAACACTTCGGAAACAAGAACGGAAAATCAAAGATGCTTCCCTTCGTGTTCGGGTGACCGCTGTTCGTCTTGTTATGGAAGGTCACCTCGGTAAAGATGTCGCAAAAATGGTCAACGTATGCCGTCAATCGGTTGCCCTCTACGTTGCGCGATTTAATCAAGGTGGGCTCGATCATCTACTCGATCGTCGGTTGCCGCCTGGTCGTGTGCCGTTTCTTACGGAAGAACAACAACAAGAAATCAGACAACTCGTTTTAACTACTACACCTGTGGATGCTGGCTGGGGCATCGCTTCATCATGGAATACGCGCATTTTACAATCTTACATTCAACAAACCTATGGCGTTTCGATGTCACGTGAAGGCATTCGTAAGTTATTGCATCGTCTTCGTTTGTCATGGACACGTCCGACGTATAAGCTCGTCAAAGGAGACGCTAAGCGTCAAGCTGCTTTTCAAAGAGAACTTGAATTTATAAAAAAAAACTAATTACCGAGAATGCCATGCTGTTTTATGTGGATGAGACACATGTTCGTGCTTATCAAGCGCTACGTACGACATGGGCAGAAGTAGGAAATCAAAAACACGTGCCGAGCTACGGTCACCACGCCCACGTTTCTATTTTTGGCGCCGTCGATGTTCAACAAGGCGATGTGGTATTTCATCGCGCATCATCCGCCAATGCCGAAACGTTCCTCGACTTTTTGCGCCGATTGAAAGAGAAATATACGGACCGATTCCTCGTGCTTGTGTTGGACAATGCGCGTATTCATCATGCCAAGATGGTGCAAGCCTTTCTTGATGGCGAGGAAGGCGATGCTTTTCATTTCATCTTTTTGCCACCGTATTCTCCACAGTTAAATCCGATTGAACGGCTGTGGAAGTGGTTGAAAGATGAAGTGATTGCCAACGTTTTTCACAAGGATCAAAATGACATTGCCCAATCCATTACTCGCTTTGAACAGTACGTCTTACAACATCCAGATGAGGTGTTACGCCGCATGGGGTGTGCTGTGTGAATCAGAGGTTAAAATGCCAATTTGGATGTATATAGTATTTTTTCGTCTAACTTGAAATCTTCAAACCTTCTCGAATGCTCAATAAATACTCGAGATTTGACATATACATCTTTCCCATAATATCGCAAAAGACCATACAGTATTCTTTCTGGAATTTTTGTATAGATCATCATTTGCATCATCCGTTCAGCTGTTTGTTGATCTTGATTGTATAACATTTTACGAATATCAAGTGGATTCGCATTGTAATTAATCACATTAAACTTAGTAAAAAAAGCATATTTTGAAAAAACATGAAGTACTTCAAGAATATCGTTCCTCATCTTTGGATATCCGGTATAATCTGTCCAATGAAGGGAAGCAAATTCTTTGTTTTGAAGTTTCCGATTGAGTTCCACAAATTCAAAGGTATTATATATTTTTGATGGAATTAATAATCCTGCCATTAACGTAGGTTTATCCTTTTTTGTCCCACTTTCATCCAAAAAAATATGCATCATTTCTGTATTCAATACTTCTCTTTCCATCTGTTTCATTCTCCCTTGACAACAATATAGTTATGTAATATTCTCTAAGTACGGTACGTTACTCGTTCCTTGGAACGACTAGCGTGCTGTAGGATAGAAAGTAACTCGTCCCAAGGGGCGACTGAAATCTATTCGACTACATATATTTTTCTAATGACTAAGGTAACTCCCTTGGTCTTTTTTATTTTTCGCCCCTTATCATTTACAGGACATATTTCGACATCATTCGTTTTCATCCTTCCTATCCGAGCAAAAAGCTCCTTTACACCAATGATTTTTTCCGTCTTTTTTTCATCTTTATGTTATAATATTCCTTGAATTTTGTTTTGTTGAGGGAGCATATATGGGGAGAGAGAGAATGGGACGATGGTTGTACATCTTGCTTGTTATGATCCCATGCCTTGTAGGAAGCGCGTGGATTGTGCTTTGGCAAGATGAACAACAGCAACAACAATTGCTTGAAGAAACGCGCTTGTTTGCGAATATACATAAAAACGATCTCGATCGCTTTCTTGCGGAGACAACGACAAAACTCGAGACGTTAGCGTTTATGGTTAGCAAACATATGGCGATGTTAAGCGAAAAAGACATAAACGACATGTTGCAACAAATAGAAAAACAAGACGTTCGTTTTCATCACATATCGTTTTTTTCTGAAAGTACAAGTTCAGCGATGCGATTGGCGAAAACGACAAAACAAACGGTCATTGACAGCGATCATACAACAACGATCGTCACACCGATTGTCGATGAAAAAACAAGTGATACAGTCGGTTTTTTTGTGGCGGAATTACGTATGGATTACATAAAAAAACGGATGAAAATCATTGACCAAGGCGCATCGTTTCGTTTATATGATGAGCGTGGAACGATGTTGTTGGCAACAAACGACATTCGCCCATCACAACAAACGGTGACGGTTCATTTAAATTATGCACCATGGATAATTGAAGCGAACGTGCCGCACGTAACGATGAAACAAAATGTGCAAACATCCCTTCCATACATCTTATTGCTGATCGTCGCCATCCATATTGTTTGGCTACTGATTCAATATTGGCTATTAAAACGGCAAACGATGCTTGAACGCATAGAGACCGAAGCACAAAAACTCGAACTTGTCGGCACACTCGCCGCAAGCACGGCGCATGAAATTCGCAACCCGCTCGCTGGCATTAAAGGATTTATTCAACTATTAAGTGAAAAACATAAAGATAACGAATCACAACTTTATTTTTCCGTCATTCAAAATGAAATTACACGCATTAACGATATTGTGAACGAATTTTTAATTCTCGGCAAACCGACGGCACAAAAACTTGAAACGTGTGATTTAAACTATATTGTGCAAAGCATTCATCCGATGATTGAGTCGCAAGCGCATTTACATAACGTCGTCTATACGTTTCAACGTGCCGATGTGCCACTTCCGATTCGTTGTTCAAAAGATCATTTAAAACAAGTCGTCTTAAATTTAGCAAAAAATGCGATCGAAGCGATGACCGATGGCGGTGAGCTAACGATTTCGCTGACGAAACAAAACGACTGGGCGGTGCTGCAAGTGACGGACAATGGATGCGGCATTCCAAACGACGTAAAACACAAACTGTTTCAACCGTTTGTCACATCGAAACAAACGGGAACAGGACTTGGGCTCGTCGTCTGTAAACGTATCATCGATATGCATGAAGGGACAATCGACATTCATAGCATAGAAAAGAAAGGAACGACGATTACCGTTCGTCTTCCTTTACGACAGGAGGTGGAAACATGTTTGACATGCTTGTTGGCAGTACGTTATCCGCGCTAGCAACAGGTGCTGGCGCAATTCCTATTTTATTTTTATCGCGCTCCCTTACGCACCAATGGCGCGATATGTTGCTCGCTTTTACAGCTGGTGTTATGATGGCGGCATCGATGCTTGGGTTAATTCCTGAGTCACTTTCTTCTGGCACGTTTTTTTCTCTTGCGGTTGGATTGTGCTTTGGGGTGTTTACGCTGACGCTTCTTGAAAACATCGTACCGCATATCGACTTAGCACATACAAAAAGCGGCATCAAAATGGATCAAAAAGCGCTGCTTGTCCTTGCGGCGATTACGCTTCATAACATTCCAGAAGGTTTATCTGTTGGCGTGAGTTATGCCTCGGGGGAACAAAATCATATCGGGGATTTAATCGCCTTAGCGATCGGCTTTCAAAATGCACCTGAAGGATTGCTCGTTGCGCTTTTTTTATTTAATCAACGCATTTCAAAAGGAAAAGCGTTTTTCATGGCAACCGGGACGGGAATGATCGAGCTCGTCGCCTCCATCATCGGCTTTTATTTAACGTCCGTCGTCGACGCGCTCGTTCCGTACGGATTAGCGTTTGCGGCTGGTGCGATGTTGTTTATTATTTATAAAGAGTTAATCCCTGAAAGCCATGGCGACGGAAACGAACAATCATCGACGTATGCGTTTATTATCGGTTTGCTCGTTATGGTGTTTTTAATTGAAGCATTTTAAAAAGAAGGAGCGTTACGCCCCTTCTTTTTCTTCATACGGATGTGCCACCCAGCCAGATGGATCAATAAACAACCGCACCGCGACGACTTGGCGATCGTCCATTAACGTAAAGAAATGCGGGTTTCCTTCTGGTACAGAAATGACATCCCCTGCTTCAAGTTCAACGTCAAAGTAGCCTGTATTTTCGTCCCCTTTAATGACGAAAATGCCATGACCAGCAACGATTGCACGCACTTCATCTTCTGTATGCGTATGCACTTGTTCAAATTTTTTCAATAGCTCTTCTAAATTTGGCGTTTGTTCGCACAAGGCGACAACGTCCCACGCTTGGTACCCTCTACGCTTCGCTAAATCTTCAATTTCTGTTTGAAACGTCGCTAAAATATCCGCCTTTTCTTCGTCTGTTAATACAAATTTGTTTTGAAGATGCGTTGGAAGTTTATTTGCATCCCAATGTTCGTACAACACCCCTTGCTTATTTAAAAACGTAGCGACGTTTTCCTTTCCTTCAATCACTTCACCTGTGTTGCGCACTTTAATAACTGCCATACATACTCCCCCTTATCGTTTTAAAAGTAGTAGTTTCACATAATATTGACATAAAAACTCGCATGCTTCTAAAAACTTTTTCGCTTCAAACGCATCTTTTCCCCATACGGTAATGCCGTGGTTGCGAATAAGTACCGCTCCGGCGTCCGCGTGCACATGTTTCGCAAACGCATCCGCTAACGTCGGAATATGGGCGAAATTCGGAATAATCGGAATACGAAACGCCGCATCTTCTTCCCATAATCCGAACGCTTTAATGAGTTCTTGATTTGTAAAAACGACTTCCCCTTCGTCACCGTACCATTCGGAAATAACGTTATTGTCAACGGTATGGACATGAAGCACACAACCAGCGTTCGTTTTATTGTAGATTTTAACGTGAAGAAGCGTCTCAGCTGACGGCTTTAAATGCGTCGCTTCGGCTGGCTGTCCGTCCGCACCGACGAGTAAAAAGTCTTCTGCTGTTTCTTTTCGTTTATCTTTTCCGCTAGCGGTCACAAGAAACGTAAGCGGCTCATCGCTCACCTTTAGCGACAAGTTGCCGCTCGTTCCCATAAACCAATCGCGCGCCGCTAGTTCTCGTTTCACTTCCGCAAGCTCTTCCCATTTTTTTTGTCTCACACGATCACCTCGCTTTCTTGTAACGCATCGATGACATCATAAAACGTCGTAAACGGTGTATGTGGCAAATGAAGCTCCCGGCATTTTTCAAGCAAAAAGTCGCGCGCGATGACGTAATCGGCTAGTTTCGCCGCCGCTAAATCGGTAATGGAATCGCCAATCACAATCGTTTTTGCCCCCTTTGGCGCGAGTTTACGAAGAAGCGACGGCTTGCAGCACCCGCATTCATTTCCGCAATGTTCATCGCACGCATACGGCCACGTAATGTGAATCGTTTCTCCGCTAAAGTCAGCGCTGTTACAAAAAATACGTTCTTTTTCAACAAGTCCGTCTAACAGCGGATAAACGAAAAAGTCGATGCCGCCGCTCACGATATAAAGCGGAATTTCCCGTTCGTTCGTAAATGCGACAAAGTCGGAAAATCCGTCGCGAATGCGGGCGGTGTCAAGCAAAAATTGCACGATGTCTTCTTTTAGCGTCGTCGGCAATAGCGAAAACATGCGTCCGACACCTTGTTGTACGGAACATCTTTGCGCAAGTACGTCATCTTTGATGGCCTCCCACTCGGGCGGAGCGAACTGTTTCATAAGCGCAATAATGTTGTCGTTTAACGTAATCGTTCCATCAAAGTCGCAAAAAATAATTGGCTTCATCAAGCGCCCCCCCATAAATCAAGCGCTTGTTGTAACGCTTCGTTTTCTTTTGCCGCATCATGAAGCGAACGACCAGCAAGCACCGCATCAACTGCGGCACGAAACGCTTGCCCGCCACCGACAGCGCCTTGCGGATGTCCGTGCACTCCGCCGCCTGCGTTAATGACGGAGTCGATGCCAAAATCGCGCACTAAAAGCGGCACAAGCCCCGGATGAATGCCGGCAGATGGCACAGGGAATGTGCGTAAAAACGGTTCTTCTTTCGTAAGTTCATGGGCAATCGCAACCGTCTGTTCTTTTTCAAGCGCGACACTTCCATACGGTGATGGGAAGAGCGAAAAATCCGCCCCGGTCATGCGCAATAGTTTTCCAAGAAGAAGCGCATAGCTAACTCCATATACGTGCGATGAGGCGATCGCGCCGCTAAACGACGGATGTGCCATAATCGGCAAGCGAATGTCATCGTCTTCACGAAGCGCCTGCAACACGTCAAGTCCGTATGTAAACACGTTAAACAACAACACGTCCGCCCCTAGCTCCGCCGCACGCTTCGCTTTGTCTTTTAGTTCAAACGTTTTACCTGTTAAATTGACCGCATATAACGTTCGATGCCCTGTTTGTTCGTACACTTCCTGAAGCGCTTGTTTTCCTGCGACAATGCGCTTTTCAAACGGCGTTAAGTCATTGTCAAATAAAATTTCATCGTCTTTCACGAGATCGACCCCACCGAGCGCTTGTAGTTTTAATTGTTCGGTGACGTATTGTAAATCACGCCCAATGACCGCTTTAAAAATGCTCATCACAAGCGGACGGTCAAAAACGCCAAGCTTTTCGCGTATGCCGTCAATGCCAAAGCGCGGGCCCGGAAACGCACGCTTCAGTTCGTCAGAAAACGTTAAATCAACAAGTTTAATCGTTCCGTCAAGCGACAATTTTCCAAACGTCGTCGTCAAAATCGCTGGAAAATCGGCGCTAAAATTGACGCTCGGATACGAAATGCGCACGAGGGCACGCTTTAGTCTCTTGCCAAAAAACGTATTGACCCGCTCATCTTCTTCGAGCTGTTCAATGGACTGAACAACGCCTTTATGTTTTTTCAACTGCTCTTGTTCAAGCTGCGGCAAATCGGTCCACGACCCGACAGTCAATCCAAGCGCAATCCCTTCCGCTTTTTTCACTAAGTCTTTGTCGTCATGAATCAAATATGTTGCGGTAATCATCTTCCCACTCCTTTACAAATAAAAAACCTCTTCATAAGAAGAGGCTCAATCGTTCGTCTCTTCTTATCTCTCAGCTCATTGCTGCGAGAATTAGCACCGTGCTTAACACTTGTTAAGTCGGTTGCCGGGCTTCATCGGGCTCGTCCCTCCACCTACTCTTGATAAGAATTCGCAATGTATAAAATTTTTCAAACAGTTCGTTTTTCACAAATTTAATTCGAATTATGACAGCACATGCCGATTTTGTCAACGATTTTTTAAAAAAGTTGCAACCGCCCGATGCGTTCCGCTGCTTCTTGAAGTCTTGCTTCGCTTGTGAGTAGCCCTGTGCGCACATAGCCTTCCCCATGTTCGCCAAACCCAATGCCCGGAGCGACCGCCACGTGCGCTTTTTGAAGCAAAAGGTCAGCAAACGTTTCCGACGTATAGCCGTTTGGCACCGGAAGCCAAGCGAAAAACGAACCTGCTGGCGCTTGCACATCCCAGCCGATGTCACGCAATGCATGAACGAACGTGTTTCTTCTTGCTTCATACGTCGCGACAAGCTCGGCGACGCATTGTTGCGAATCAAGTAGTGCGACTGCTGCCGCTTCTTGAATCGCCCCGAACATGCTGACGTATAAATGGTCTTGTAATACGTTGATCGCTTCGATCATGCTTTCGTTACCGACCGCAAAACCGATGCGCCATCCTGCCATATTGTACGTTTTTGAGAACGTATAAATTTCAATGCCGACGTCTTTGGCCCCTTCGACTTGTAAAAAGCTTACTGGCTTTTTCCCGTCAAAGCCGATCGCTCCGTATGCGAAATCGTGTACAACACCGATACGATGTTTTTCAGCAAACGAAACCGTGTCTTGAAAAAACGATTTCGTTGCGGTTGCGCCGGTCGGATTGTTCGGATAGTTTAAAAACATCAGTTTCGCCTTGCGAACGACATCTTTGTTTAGCTCCTCGTAATTAGGTAAAAAGCCGTTTTCCGCCCGTAGCGGCATCATTTCCATGCGCGCCCGCGCAAGCACGACCCCCGACCAATAGTCTGGATAACCGGGATCAGGAACGAGCACAACATCGCCCGGATTTAATAAGCAAAGCGGCATTTCAACAAGCCCTGCTTTTCCGCCAAACAAAATAGCGACTTCTTTTTCAGGATCAATCGTCACGCCATACTCGCGTTTATAAAACGTCGCGACTGCTTCTTTCAAAAACGAATAGCCGCGAAATGGTGAATATTTATGATACATAGGCTTTGCTACCGCCTGTTGCATCGCGCTTACAATGTGCGCTGGTGTCGGCTGATCTGGATTTCCTTGTCCGAGATTAATGACATCATGTCCTTCGGCAATGACTGCGTTCACTTTTTGCACGAGCGAAGCAAAAAATTGCTTCGGAAGTTGCTGTAACAAGTTCGATTGCGGAAATGTTTTCATTTTTCACACCTACTTCACAAAAAGGTTGAAATTCTAGTCAAGAATCATATATCGTAAAAATCAAAATGTAAAGAAAATTTTTTTGAGGTGAATGAGATGAATATCGCTTGCGTACAAATGGACATTGCGTTTGGAGCACCGGAAAAAAATAAACAAACAGTCGTGCGCTACATGGAACAAATCGCGAAAGAAGCCGATGTCGTCGTTTTACCTGAACTATGGACGACAGGTTACGATTTAACGAGACTTGCTCATATTGCTGATGAAAACGGCGAACAAACGAAAGCGTTTCTTTCCGAACTTGCCCGCACGTATCATGTGCATATCGTCGGCGGATCGGTCGCGAAAAAAGTGGCGGACAACATAACGAATACGATGTATATCGTCCATCGAAACGGCGATGTCGTTTGTGAATATAGCAAACTTCATTTGTTTAAATTGATGGATGAGCATGTATATTTACAAGCGGGAGAAACGACCGGGCTATGTTCGCTCGATGAAACGACGTGTGCGGGGGTCATTTGTTATGACATTCGCTTTCCAGAATGGATTCGCGCGCATACGCTAAACGGTGCGGAAGTGTTATTTGTCGTTGCGGAATGGCCCCTTTCGCGCCTTCATCATTGGCGCACGTTATTAATGGCGCGAGCGATCGAAAATCAATGTTACGTCGTCGCGTGCAACCGTGCAGGATCAGACCCGAACAACACGTTTGCTGGGCATTCGATGATTATCGATCCGTGGGGAAATATTCTTGCAGAAGGAAGCGAACAAGAAACGGTCATCAAGGCAACGATCGACATAAGCGAAGTACAACGCGTACGCGCCCGCATCCCGATTTTTGCCGATCGTCGTCCAGACGTGTATAAAATTTTTGAAAAAAAAGATTGACAAACAAGCGAGAAGCGATGTATGATTCAAATCAAGCGAATTAACGAAACGTTTTCACTATTCAAAACATTCGAATAAAGATAAACACTCTTATCAAGAGCAGGTGGAGGGACGAGCCCGATGAAACCCGGCAACCGGCGATGACGCACGGTGCTAATTCTTGCAGCAGTAGGCTGAGAGATAAGAGGTGCGAAGCAAACTTCAAACCTCTTTCGTTCAGCGAAAGAGGTTTTTTATTTATGTCAAGGGGGGAATTCATATGTACGAACCGTTAACAGAACAAAAAGCGATCGCTCTCGCTGTCCGCTTAGGGCTATTTGACAACGATGCCCTTCTTTCTAGTCAAGAAATTGGTGATGGCAACTTAAATCTCGTCTTTCGCATCGTCAACGAACGCACAAACGACAGCATCATTATCAAACAAGCGCTACCGTATGCGAAAGTCGTCGGAGAAAGCTGGCCGCTCACATTAAAACGAGCGACAATTGAAAGCCAAGCGTTGCGCACATTCGCAAGCTACGTTCCTCACTATGTTCCGAAAGTGTACTATTCCGATGAGACTTTAGCGATTACGGTGATGGAAGATTTGTCGCATTTACAAATTGCACGTCGTGGACTGATCGAAGGAAAAACATTTCCGAAGCTTTCTGAACATATCGGCGAGTTTGTCGCGAAAACGGCGTTTTATACGTCTGATTTTGGCATGAATCAACAACAAAAAAAGAAGCTCGCCCAACAATTTACAAACCCTGAACTATGTAAAATTACGGAAGATCTCGTCTTTACCGACCCGTTTTTTGACCACGACACGAACAACTTTGAAGCAGAACTGCGCGCCGATGTCAAGCAGCTTTGGCAAGATGATGAACTCAAGCGCGAAGTAGCGAAATTGAAACGGCTCTTTTTAACAAAAGCAGACGTGTTGCTTCATGGCGACTTACATACCGGAAGCATATTCGCAAGCGACGATGACACGAAAGTAATTGATCCAGAATTTGCATTTTACGGTCCGATCGGCTTTGATTTAGGGAATTTTTTTGCCAATTTACTATTAAACGCCCTCGCTCGCCATGAAAGCGAATGCGAGCCGCTCTTTACACATATTGAAAAAACGTGGGACGTGTTTGTTCGCACATTTACAACATGTTGGCAAGAAAGCAACGAACCGTATGCGCGCGTTTCTTTCGTGCTCGACGACATCATGAACGATGCGCTCGTGGAAGCAATCGGCTTTGCTGGTTGCGAAGTCATTCGCCGCACGATCGGTTTAGCGCATGTGGCGGACCTCGATGAATTGCCGCTTGAACAACGGCTCGAAGCGAAACGCCATGCCCTTCGTCTCGGACGCGAGCTGATCGTCCATCGACACAATCTTCGTGTCGATGATTTCAAACGTCTCGTTGAACAAACCGCACATGTAAACAGCTAGGAGGAAAATGATGAAAGCAGTACAATGGCACGATACGCATATTACAATTTTAAACCAACAAGCGTTGCCTCATAAGACTGAATATTTAGAATTAAAAAATATAGAAGACGTGTGGGACGCGATCGTCACGTTAAAAGTGCGCGGGGCACCAGCGATCGGCATGACCGCTGCTTACGGATTAGCGCTTGCAGCCAAATTATATGAAACCGATGATTTAGCGACATTTCATACTAAACTAAAGCGCGATCGCGACTATTTAGCAAGCTCGCGTCCGACTGCCGTCAATTTATTTTGGGCGCTTGACCGGCTGATGAAAAGCGTCGCCAACGCCACATCTGTCAACGAAGCAAAAACGACGCTTATTCATGAAGCAATTTGCATTCAAATTGAAGATGAAGACGTCTGCCGCCGCATCGGTGAATATGCCCTTTCTTTGTTTCAAGACGGCGACCGCATCATGACAATTTGCAATGCGGGGGCGATTGCAACGGCGCGCTACGGTACCGCCCTTGCGCCGTTTCATTTAGCGAAAGAAAAAGGAATCACCCTTCATGCGTACGCTTGTGAAACACGCCCGGTCTTGCAAGGCGCAAGGCTGACCGCATGGGAGCTTTCCGAAGCGGGTGTTGATGTGACGCTTATTACAGACAATATGGCCGCGCAAACGATGAAAGCCAAACATATTTCCGCAGTCATCGTCGGCGCCGATCGCATTGCCGCCAACGGCGATACCGCCAACAAAATCGGTACGTTCGGCTTAGCTATTTTGGCAAAAGCGTTCAACATTCCGTTTTACGTCGCTGCCCCGCTTTCAACAATCGACTTACAGACGAAAACAGGCGACGATATCCCGATTGAAGAGCGGGTGAAAGAAGAAGTGACGCATATCGGAGGCGTGCGCATCGCACCAGATGTGAACGTCTACAACCCGGCATTTGACGTCACACCGCATGAACTTATTACAGGCATTATTACTGAAAAAGGCATCGTTTTCGGCGATTATGAAACGAAGCTACCGACATTATTTGAGGAGGTTTTTGCATGAGAAACATATGGGCAATGATCGTGCTTTTATTCGCGCTATTAGTCGGGTGCACGAACGAACAAGACGCCGTCTCAAAACCGGCAGAGCAGCCGAAAGAAGAAACGAAACAAACGAATGAAACAACAGGAGCGGACATTCCAGCCGCATTAAACAAACCGATTAAAATTGCCGCCATTATGCAAATGTCGATCGGTACCTTTTCATCACAATATATCGCTGGGGTAAAAGAACAAGTCGCGAAATTCGGAGGCGACGTGCAAATTTATAACGCCGATAACGATTTAACGAAAATGGCATCGTACGTCGAAACAGCAATTAGCCAAAACGTCGATGCGATTTTATTAGACCACGGACGCGCCGATGCGTTAAAAGCGCCAGTTGAAAAAGCGCTCGCGAAAGGCATTCACGTCGTCGCATTCGATAACGATTTAAACATTCCAGGTGTCACCGTCATTGACCAAGACGATTACAGCTTAGCATGGAAAACGTTAAAAACGTTAGCGGAAGATTTAAACGGTGAAGGTGAAATCGTCACCATTTGGGTCGGCGGCTTTACGCCGATGGAACGCCGCCACGTCATATATGAAGCGTTTCAAAAACGATATCCAAACATAAAAGAAGTCGCCAAATTCGGCACGGCAAGCGCCAATACTGCATTAGATACACAAACACAAATGGAAGCCATTTTGAAAAAATATCCGAATAAAGGCGACATCGACGCCGTCTTTGCGACGTGGGATGAGTTCGCTAAAGGAGCGACGCGCGCCATTCAACAAGCAGGTCGAACAGAAATTAAAGTATACGGCATCGACTTAAGCGATGAAGATTTACAACTCATTCAACAACCGAATAGCCCATGGGTCGCAACAACGGCAACTGACCCAGCGGAAGTCGGACGCGTGCAAGTGCGCTTTGCGTATCAAAAAATTGCAGGCGAACAAACGCCAAATATTTATTCACTTGAACCGCATTTAGTGAAACGTTCTGATTTACCAGATGAGCAAGTGTCGATCGGCGAACTGCACAACTACATTACAAGCTGGGGCCAATCGAATGTTGCGGTTTCGCCGTGGATGAAGACGCTTGAAGAAAAGGTGAAAAAACAATGAGCGGTTTACGCATGAAACAAATCGTTCATTCATTTGGTGATGTGACCGTATTAAACGGCGTGAACTTCCATATCCAACCGGGCGAAGTTCACGCCCTTTTAGGTATGAATGGCGCGGGAAAAAGCACGTTAATGAACATTTTAGCTGGCGTGTTGCAACCGACTAGCGGAACGATTGAAATCGATGGACAGCCACATACATTTTTTTCGCCGAAAGATGCGAAACGAGCCGGCATCGGACATGTTGTGCAAGAAGTCGATGTGGCATTATTCCCTGCTTTATCTGTATATGAAAATATTCTCGCTGAACAAATGGTCGAACAAAAACATATGTTCTTTTCCAAAACGAAACAGCGCACAACTGTTTTACAACTGCTTGAACGCGTCGGCTTAGCCCATTTGTCGCTTGATACACCGGTACAGACGTGCACGCTTCATGAAAAACAACTCATTTTACTCGCGCGCGTCCTTTCTTCTTCCGCTCGCTACATTATTTTAGATGAACCAACCGCTTCATTAAGCGAAGAAGAAACGAAACGATTGTTTGCGATGATCGAACAATTGAAAGCACAAGGAGTGTCGTTTATTTACATCTCGCATAAATTGCACGAAGTAAAACGCATATGCGACCGCATGACGATTTTACGAGACGGTACCGTCGTTTACGAAGGCGATGTATCGCTAGCGACAGAAGACATCGTGCGCCATATGGTCGGACGCCAAAAAGAAACGAACGAGCAACGAGCGCGCACCGTCCGCGACGAAACGATATTTGAAGTGAAACAATTGTATATCCCGAAAACGAACACGACCGTCGATCTTGCTGTTCGGCGTGGTGAAATTGTCGGCATCGCTGGCCTTGTTGGTGCAGGAAAAACAGAACTTGCCGAAAGTATGATCGCTCACGTAAAAACGACAGGCGAACGCATATTGCATGGAAAAAAGCAAACGTGGAACTCGCCAAAAGATGCAATTGAAGCAGGCGTTTGTTTCATTCCTGAAGAACGGCGAAAACAAGGGCTTTTTATGAACGAAACGATCGAAAAAAACTTGACCATACGCCTATTGTCAAACATCGCCCCATGGCAATGGATTGACAAACGACGTGAGCGCACGATCGCTACAAACCTTATTTCATCGTTACATATTCGCCCATCTTCGCCGACTGCGCTTGTGAAACATTTAAGCGGCGGCAATCAACAAAAAGTCGTCATCGGGAAATGGTTACAAACAAATGGCGACGTCTTTCTTTTTGACGAGCCGACAAAAGGCATTGACGTGCATGCGAAAGAAGAAGTGTTTGCCATCATTCGCGCGCTTGCTGAAAAAGGAAAAGCGATCATTTATTTAACGAGCGAATGTCAAGAATTGCTTCATATCGCCGATACGATTTACATCATGGTCGACGGGCGCTTCGTCAAAAAAATGGACGCACACGAGGCGACGTATGAACAGCTCGTCTATGACATGACAGGGGGTGGAACAAATTGAAGTTTTTATACAAGTACGGAACGATACTCGCTATCGTAATCGTCATCGCTTTTTTTAGCTTCTCGCTCGATTCGTTTTTCACATACGCCAACTTTAGCGACATTTTGCGCTCTATTTCCATTGTGACGCTTGTTGCGATCGGCATTACGTTTTCGTTAATTGTCGACGGGTTTGATTTATCGGTCGGCTCCACCGTCAGCTTAGCAACGATCGCCAGCGCCTCCGCGCTCGTTTTACATCGTCAAGAACTTTTCGTAGCCCTTGCCGTTCCGCTTCTTCTCGGAGCGCTCGTTGGGCTGCTCAATGCGTTTCTCATTATTCGCCTTCGTTTGCCTGACTTGTTGGCGACGTTAGCGGTCATGTACATCATTAACGGTGTGCAATTGACGTACACAAAAGGTTTTTCCATTTATAACGATATGCCACTTCCCGAAGGTGGTGTGGCACCTGGAAAATTTATTCCATCGTTTTTATTTATCGGACAAGGAGAGCTGTTTGGCGTCCCGTTTTCTGTGTTGCTTATGCTTTTGCTCGTCGTTTGTGCGCATCTTTTTTTAACATATACAAAAACAGGCCGCTTATTTTATATGACAGGCGAAAATCGTGAAGCCGCTCATCTCACCGGCATTCCTGTCAACCGCTATCGTACATATGCGTATATGATTAGCGGATTGTTTGCCGCTTTAGGTGGTATTGTGCTCGCTTCCCGCATTGGTACAGGGCAAGTATCTGCGGGCGCATCGCTACTCATGGACGGCGTCGCCGCTGCCTTTATCGGTTTTTCCGTGTTTGGTGCCGGCAAACCGAATGTGATCGGTACGTTACTTGGCTCGATTTTTATTGGCGTGTTGTTAAACGGGCTGACGATGATGAACGTCCCGTACTATGCGCAAGATATTATAAAAGGAGCGCTACTCATTTTCGCACTTGCGTTGTCCCATATCGTAAAAAAATAACCCACCTTACGCGAGGTGGGTTTCAAACGTTCGTTCTTTTTCGACTTTTTCAATCAGTTCATCGAGCAACTGAATGACTTCGGCAGATGCTTGTTCAAGTTCAATAAGTTGCGCTTCGGCACCTTTTAAATCGCCTTTAGCGTACGCTTCGGCTGCTTTTTTCGCTGCGATGTGTACACGTTCGTGCGGAGCATTTAATTTTTCGTATGCCGGTGTACCTTGCAGTTGTTTTTTCGTTTGTTCATCAAAGTACCATTTGCCTAGTCGACATTGATAGTGCGAAGCAACATCTTCTGGACGAACGGTTTCATAGCCAACGATCATATCGGTTCATCGCATGTCATTATCAATTGGTAAAGTAATATAAAACGTTGTACCAACCCCGACTTCGCTTTCGACGTCAATGCGCCCTTGATGTTCTTCAATAATTTTATAGCTGACCATTAAGCCAAGTCCCGTTCCGCGCTCTTTCGTCGTATAAAACGGTTCGCCTAATTTTTTGATTTTATCTTTCGGAATGCCGCTTCCTTCATCGCGGACAGAAATGCGTACCCCCTCTGCAACGTGCGCCACGGAAACGGTAATCGTTCCGCCTTTTGGCATCACTTCAATTGCATTTTTTAATATGTTAATAAACACTTGTTTTAGTTGTTTCGAATCGCAATAAATCGGCGGAACCGGCTCATATGTGGCTTCAATTTGAATGTTATGCATCGTCGCTTGTACACTTAACAAATCGACCGTCTCTTGCATAATTTTTGCGACATCGCCTCGCTCGTAATGAACGGCTTGCGGTTTTGCTAAAATGAGAAATTCAGTAATAATGGACTCAATGCGCTTTAATTCCGACATAATGACGTGAAAATACATATTATGTTGTTCACAATCATTGCCGATGCTTCCTTGTAAAAGCTGAATAAATCCTTTTAGCGCTGTCATCGGATTGCGAATTTCGTGCGCAATGCCTGCCGCCAGTTGACCGACGACGCTTAACGTATCCGATTTGCGAAGTTGTTCTTCCATTTCTTTTTTCTCGGTAATGTCGCGCACCATCATCAAACCGACATGTTCAATAATGTTCGGTTTAAACGATAATTCAACGATTTTTTTCTTTCCTTCGCCATCTGTAATTGTAAATTGTTCTTCTTCCTCTCCGTTGTTCAACCACATTTGAAATTTATGCAAATCGTTGCTTCCGATAAATGTATGCAACCTTTTTTCCATCAACTGTTCTTTGGAAAGCGCGAAAATACGGCATGCTACAGGATTGGCATCAAAAATACGCTGTTCGTTATCCATTAACACAATGCCGTCCATCGCATGATTAAATACGTTGCGAAATTTTTGTTCTTGTTCACGCAACTGTTTCTCCATTTTTCTCCGTTCACTTACGTTGCGGAAAATCGTTAAATGATAGCCGTTAATAACCCCTTTTTTCGAAGTAAATTCAAGTTGTTTTTTCTCCCCGTTTGGCATATGAAACGTTAATTCATCGCGAATTTCTCCATCGCGGAAAAATTGCCGTAACACGTGACGTACTTTTTCATCTTTTGCATCAATAAACTGCATTAAGTTCGCATGAACAAGGTCATGGAGCGACAATTCAAACGTTCGGCTTGCCGCTGGATTGGCGCGCAAAATATTTCCAAAGTTATCGCAAATTAAAATCGCCTCATGAGCTTGTTCAAAAATAGCACGAAATCGCTCTTCGCTTCGTTGCAAATTCATCTCCATGCTTCGTTTTTCCGTCACGTTGCGCATAATCGCCATAAAAAAGCCGCTATGTACGTTCGTTGTTAACGTCAGTTCAAACAGCTTTTGCATGCCGTCCCCTAAAATAAACGGAAGTTCGCTCGATACCGTTCCCGTTCGTTTTAATGTGAGCAACAGTTGTTCAAATAAACCGTAATATTCAATTGGAATAAATGTTTGAATCGATAATTTGAATAGCTCTTCTTTCGAGACATTGACACTCGCACAAAAGGAAGGATTCGCATCAATAAAGCGTCCTTGTTCATCAAAAATGACGATGCCGTCGCCTGCGCGATTAAACAAATCTTTAAATAACGTTTCGTTAATCGTCCGTTCACGCTCAAGCACTTTTTTGGAGGTAATGTCGCGGATCATATATAAGTTAAACGGTTGTTCGTTATAGCGGCGCATAAATAGTTGCACATGTTTGATTTCGCCATCGGCTAAACGGATGATGAGCTCATCGTCGTATGTCCCAAATTTATGCAACATTTGTCTTTGAAAATGGAAAATATGTTCTGGCACAAGGTAGGCGTATTCGTAAAAATTTTTTTGCAACAACTGTTCTTTTGACGCACGAAACAAACGGCACGCCGCTTCATTGACGTCTACGAACGTCCCGTCATCTTTTACTAAAACGATCGCGTCTGTCACTTGTTGTAAAATAAAATTATACAAACTTATTCGCCGATCGATCGCCTCTTTTTCTTGTATCGAAAGCTGAACGAATTTTGATTCTTCCATCATGTTTTGCAAACTCAAACGCACTCCCTCCCCACAAACTCCCTCTCCATAGTTATGATGTATATTCGCCATCTGTTTTTTTATTCCTTCTTGAATTTTCCGAAAATTTTACTAATCTGATTGGAATTAAAAAAAGCAGCGCATCGGCTGCTTAACGATCGGTAATGACGATATATGTTGCTTTCACCGGCCCATGCACGCCGACAACTAAGTTCATTTCAATATCTGCGGAGTTGCTCGGACCTGTAATGAAATTGATGCATGACGGAACATGCTTCTCCCGAATGATGTGCGCCGCTTGCGTCATTCGCGGAACGATTGTACTTTTCGGAATAAGCGCCACATACGTCGTCGGTAAAAAGCTAATCGTTCTCCCTTGATCGCGGTTGTTTAATAACACGACCGTTCCTGATTCCGCTAGCGTCATGTCGCTCCATGTCATGCCGATATTAGCTCGTTCTGCCGCTTCAATATTGTCACGTCCACGTGTAGCGTCCCATACGTACACATCTTCTCTCTGTAAAAAGGAGGAGAGCCCAAACTGTTCGTAGCGCTCGTCGTTTGCGACAACGATCGGTCCACCGCCATGCGCAGCAACGACTTGTTGTAGCGTATCACGAAGCTCGGCGCTGTTTGTTTCAACAAGCGTCGTATGAATGCGAGTACATTGTTGTTTTAATACGTCGAGCAATTCATTTTGGCTGTATCCTTGAAACACCGTTTGTTGCGGTGCATGTTTCCACTGTGGGCGCTCAACAGACGTGCGCACATCGCGTCCAAGTCGTGAAGCAATTCGTTGTAAAAAAGCTTCCATTATTCGTTCCCCCTTTGTTTCAACCAGTCGCGGAACCGTTCTTTTTCTGGCGCTGGAAATTCACGAATGTCCGTCCACGCTTTTAACGGTCCGGGACCTTTCGAAATGCGGTCGTTTGTCGTAAACGGATTGACGGCAGTCGGGGCAATTTTTGAACCAAGCTTATATAACAGCGATGATGCTGCACCTAATCCGAACGCTTTCATCGCTAATTTTTCCGAAATCGGCGCTTTTCCTTCCCGTTCGACAATCGTTTGGCGATGTTTTAATAGCAGCTCATGAAGCGGAATTTTAACCGGGCACGCTTCCGTACATGCCGCACATAACGTCGATGCATAAGGCAACTCTTTATAATCATCGTAGCCGCCAAGAAGCGGAGACAATACCGCCCCGATCGGCCCAGAATAAATCGAACCGTACGAATGTCCTCCAATATGACGGTATACAGGGCAAACGTTCACGCACGCCGCGCAACGAATACATTGCAACACCGGTTGAAATTCCGTCCCTAAAATGTCAGAACGTCCGTTGTCGACAATGACGAGATGAAATTCTTCTGGTCCGTCCACTTCCCCTTCCTCGCGCGGACCGGTTAATACGGTAATGTAGCTCGTCAATTTTTGCCCGACCGCACTTCTCGTCAGTAAACTAACGAGCACTTCCATTTCTTCAAACGTCGGTACGATGCGCTCCATTCCCATGACTGTAATTTGTGTTTTCGGCAATGCGGTGACTAAATCGGCGTTTCCTTCGTTCGTCACAAGCGTAATCGAACCGGATTCCGCAACCGCAAAATTGCATCCGGTAATGCCGACGTCTGCGGTTAAATATTGTTGGCGCAACATCGCACGCGCATGAAGCGCCAGTTCTTCTGGCTTTTCTGTTTTTGTATACGCTAGCTTTTCCTTAAATACGTCGCGAATTTGTTCTTTATTTTTATGAAGCGCCGGCGCAACGATATGAGACGGTGGATCGTGGTCATCGACTTGCAAAATGTATTCACCAAGGTCCGTTTCAATGACTTCACAGCCAAGCTTCTCTAATGCGGCATTCATATGAATTTCTTCCGTCACCATCGATTTCGATTTCACAATTTTTTTCGCTTGTTTGCTTGCGACGACGCGGCAAATGTAGTCGTTCGCTTCTTCTGCCGTTTGCGCAAAAAAGACGTGCCCGCCGCGTTTTTTTACATTTTCGCTCAGTTGCATTAAATAATAGTCTAAGTTTTCAAGTGTATGTTGGCGAATTTCTTCTCCGAGCGCGCGCCATTCTTCCCAGTTGCCGAGTTCTTCGGCTGCTTCTAATCGGCGCGTGCGCAGCCGCTCTTGCGCCCCTGCCACTGCCCCGCGCATAAACGTATTATGAATCCCCTTTTCCACCCGTTCGTGAAATTCTCCCATGTTAATTTTCATCGCCATATGAATCCCCCCTATCTACTATTGAGCACTTCGGCAATGTGCATGACGCGAATCGGTTTGCCTTTTCGTTCGATGCGCCCACCGATATTCATTAAACAGCCACAGTCTGCACCGATTAAATAGTCGGCTTCGACTTGTTCAATACATTGAATTTTTTCATCGACCATTTGTTCTGAAATCGGCCCCATTTTTACGGAAAACGTGCCGCCAAATCCACAGCAATTGTGCGCGTTTGGCAAAGGGACAACTTCCAGCCCTTTCACGTGTTGTAATAACGTAAACGGCGCGTCTTTCACGCCGAGCAGGCGCGTCATATGACATGATGTATGGTACGTCGCCTTCCCTTCTAACCGCGCGCCAACATCTTCCACTTTCAGCACATCAACAATAAATTGCGTCAGTTCGTACGTTTTATCGGCGAGGCGTTGCGCGCGTTCTTCCCATTCCCCATCACCTTGAAAAATGTGCGGATATTCTTTAAACATCGTTGCACACGAACCGGATGGGGTCACGATATATTCTGCATGTTCAAACGTGCGAATCATATGTTTCATCGCTTCCTTCGCTTCTTTTACATACCCGCTATTGTACGCGGGCTGACCACAGCACGTTTGCCCTTCTGGAAAATGAATTGTACATCCAAGCCGCTCTAACAGCTCCACTGTCGCTTTTCCGACATTGACGTGAAATAAATCGACTAAACATGTAACGAATAATGTAACGTTCATCCCCGATCCCCTTTCGAAAACGTTTTCTTTTCCTTCACTTTACATGCAATTGCCAAATTAGTCAACCGGTCATCTGATGAGTATGTGTGGAGGGAGCCCCCTCATCATGAAGAAATGTAGTCAGAAAGCACTTTTTCTACGTGTCCTAAATGGTCTTTCATTCGCTCTTGCGCAAGTTCGATGTTTTGTTCGCGAATCGCTTCAAAAATGGCGATATGGTCTTCAAGTAGTTGTTCTGTCGTCGCTTGTTTCGCAAACAGCCAAATGCGGCGCGTTTCTCGCATCGTCTCCATCATCATTCCCGACACGTTGTTCATTAAGCTAACTAATAACGGATTTTTCGTCGCCGCCGCAATCGCCATATGAAATAAAAAGTCGGCCTGTTCCCCAAGCTCTTCATCGCCGATCACCTCACGCATTTGCGTAAGGGCGCTTTGCATGGCGCGCAAATCTTCTTCCGTCCGTTTTAGCGCCGCCAATCCAGCTGCGCCAACTTCAAGCAGTTTGCGCACTTCTAATAAATGGGCCACGTCTTCTTTGCTCATCAGTATAGCGGTAGAAATCGGGAACGATAACATCGCTGGGTCAAATTCACGCACGTATGTGCCTTCCCCTTGTTTCATTTCAATAAGCCCCATCGCTCGAAGCGCAGTTAACGCTTCGCGAATGGCTGCGCGCCCAACTTGGAAATTTTCAGCTAGTTGTTGAACGGAATCGAGTTTATCGCCCGGTTTTAACTGTCCCGTTTGAATCATATGTAAGATGGCTTCGGCTACTTCTTCATATATTTTTTTCGGTTTAATTTGTTTGTACACTCTGTCCACCCCATCATCTCTTGTTTGCTCCCCCACATAAATAGAATATCATATCATATTTTTTTACAAAAGAAATGTGAAAAATTTTTAAATTTTCGTATTGAAAAATGATTGCGCTTACATTATGATATACTCATCAGATGATTATATGACCTTATGAGGAGGGGATAAGGAATTACATCATCACATATTGTTATATCATTCACATAAACAAAGGGGGATGAACATGTTATCATTTATCGCACTATTGCCAATTTTAACAATTTTCTTATTTCTTGTTGTGCTGAAATGGCCAGCGAGCCGCGCGATGCCTGTTGCGCTCGTTGTGACCGCGGCGATCGCTTTGTTCGTTTGGGGGACGAAAATGAACGTTGTCGCCGCCGCTAGCGTCAACGGGATAAAAACCGCCATCGAAATTATGTTTATCGTATTTGGAGCAGTATTGCTTTTAAATACGGTGAAAGAAAGCGGCGCAATTGAAACGATTCGCCAAGGATTCATTCACATTTCGCCAGATCGCCGCATTCAAGCGATCATTATCGCTTGGTTGTTCGGTTCGTTTATTGAAGGGGCCGCAGGATTCGGAACACCAGCAGCAATCGCCGCTCCGCTTCTCGTTGCAATCGGCTTTCCAGCGATGGCGGCTGTATTAGTTTCGCTTATTATTCAAAGTACACCTGTTTCATTTGGGGCGATCGGCACACCGATTCTCGTTGGGGTAAACACGGGTCTTGCCAATCAAGAAGCCGTCATGAAAGCAATTGGCGATATGGAGTTTACCGACTATTTACTGCAAATTGCCGCCAACGTCGGCCTCATTCATGCGTTAGTCGGAACGTTTATTCCGCTTATTATGGTCGGGATGCTTACGCGCTTTTTTGGCAAAAATCGTTCGTTCCGTGAAGGATTGCGCGTATGGAAATTTGCGTTGCTTGCCGGATTGGCGTTCACCGTTCCGTATGCGATAATCGCAAACGTGCTCGGACCAGAATTTCCATCGTTAGTCGGGGCGTTAATCGGCCTGATGATTGTCGTTCCAGCTGCAAAAGCCGGACTATTTATGCCGAAAGATACGTTTGATTTCGAACATCGCAACCGTTGGGAACAAGAATGGATCGGGCGTTTAAACAATGAACAAATGAACTTGCAACAAAGAAACAAGCGCATTTCGCTTTTAAACGCATGGTTCCCATACGTATTAGTTGCTGTGTTGCTCGTCATTACGCGCACCGTAACAGAAGTGAAAGCGTTTTTAACGGGAGAAAGCGTCACCATTCTCATCGATAACTTATTCAACTCTGGCATTGCGATTAAATCAACGCCGCTTTATTTGCCAGGTACGATTTTCTTAATCGTTTCACTTATCACGTACGTGTTACATCGTATGGACGCTTCAAGCTACAAAAAAGCGTTTACCGATTCGTTTAAAACGGCATTAAGCGCAGGTTCGGCACTCATTTTCGCGGTACCGATGATCAACATTTTCATTAATACGAAAACAGATGAGCTTGCGAGCATGCCGCTCGTTTTAGCCGAAGGCGTATCGCATATCGCCGGTTCAGCATGGCCGATCGTGGCGCCGCTCATCGGTGCGCTCGGCGCGTTTATCGCTGGAAGTAACACATTTAGCAATATGATGTTCTCCCTCTTCCAGTTCGGTACGGCAGAAAGCATCGGCTTGTCAGCTTCAGGCGCTGCGGTCGTCGTTGCGCTGCAAGCTGTTGGTGGAGCAGCAGGAAATATGATTTGCGTCCATAACGTCGTCGCTGCTTCCGCCACAGTCGGCCTCGTCGGTCAAGAAGGAAGCTTAATTCGTAAAGCGCTCATTCCGATGACGTATTACATTTTAGCGGCTGGTATGCTCGGCATGGGCTTGATCGTCGGCGGCTTTAACGTTTGGTTTGTCCTTTATGCCGTCATCGTCGTTGCATTCATTTTGTTTATGATGTCAAACCGCGGCAAAACAAAACGGGCCGAAAACCAAATTTCAGCATAATACAAAAGGGTGTCCTGTAAAAAGGATACCCTTTTTCCTTTCCCTTCTTATATGATATAATGACTTGTTGCAACCTACATATAAAGGAGTCGTTTGCAGTGCATATCATCTGTACAACGTTGAATGCGAAATATATTCATACGAACTTAGCAATTCGCTATTTAAAAGCATACGCCGCACCGGAGTTTCATGTGGAGCTTGTCGAATATACAATTAAAGACCCGGTGTTAAACATCGTCACCGATTTATATCGCCGCAAACCCGATGTCGTCGGGTTTAGCTGTTACATTTGGAACATCGAACAGACGATTGAAGTTATTCAGCTTTTGAAAAAAGTGCATCCGACCGTCACAATCGTCGTCGGTGGACCAGAAGTGTCATATGACGTCGCTTATTGGCTTGAGCGCGTACCACAGTTTGATTATATCGTCATCGGCGAAGGAGAAGAAACGTTTAAACAGCTTCTGACAGCGCTTCAAAATGGCGATGATGTCGCAAACATCGCTGGTCTTGCGTTTCATCAAGACGGCAAAGCGGTCATCAATCCGCAGCGAAATAAAATCAATTTAGCGAATATGCCGTCGCCGTTTCGCTTTCCAGAAGATATTCCGCATTTGTCCAAACGCGTCACATACGTCGAAACGAGCCGCGGCTGTCCGTTTAGTTGCCAATTTTGTTTATCGTCGATTGAAGTTGGCGTCCGCTATTTTGACCGTGAAAAAATAAAAGAAGATTTACGCTACTTAATGAAACATGGCGCGAAAGTCATTAAATTTGTCGATCGCACGTTTAACATTAGCCGCAGCTATGCGATGGATATGTTTCAATTTTTAATTGACGAACACGTGCCGGGCGTCGTCTTTCAATTTGAAATTACAGCGGATATTATGCGTCCAGAAGTGATCGAGTTTTTAAACCGTGAAGCGCCGCCGGGACTGTTTCGCTTTGAAATTGGCGTGCAATCGACGAACGATGAAGTCAATAAACTCGTCATGCGGAAACAAAATTTTGATAAACTTACCCGAACGGTTACGATGGTAAAACAAGGTGGAAAAATTGCGCAACATCTCGATTTAATTGCCGGACTTCCTGAAGAAGATTACACATCGTTTCGAAAAACGTTTAATGACGTATTTGCGCTCCGTCCTGAAGAATTGCAACTCGGCTTTTTGAAAATGTTGCGCGGCACAGGCTTACGCCATAAGGCAAACGAATACGGCTACGTCTTTATGGACCGCGCACCGTATGAAATTTTGCGAAACAACGTGCTGTCGTTTCATGACATCATTCGCTTAAAACAAGTCGAAGATGTGCTTGAAAAATATTGGAACGATCATCGGATGGACGAGACGATTGAATATATCGTCACCCATTTATTTGACACACCGTTTGACTTTTTCCAATCGTTCGGCACGTATTGGGACGAACAAGGATGGGCGCGCATCGGACATCAACTTGAAGATTTATTCCGCCGCCTCTATTCGTTTTTACAAACGTTACACACGAACGACTTGCCGATCGTCGAAGCGTTCATGAAATACGACTATTTGCGCAATCAAAAACAAAAACCGCGCAAACCGTGGTGGGACGAAAAAACGGACAAGAGTGCGCGCGCACGTGTATACGAAAAACTGTCCGAACAACCATATCTTCTTTCACTAAGCGAAAAAGAACTATTTAAACATACCGTCGTCGAAATGATTCCTTTCGACTTGCCGCATTATTTACAAACGAAACAAGTGCGCATATGCAACATGGCGATGATCGTTTACTTTAACCAATCGACAATGAAAGCAGAGACGTATTTTTTGGAAATGGAACAACAAGTCACGTATGAGTAAAATGTTTGTGGGAGAAAAAAGACAGGTTCCTCATGATGGAACCTGTCAACAGTCTGATACCACCCGCTTTGGTGGTACTCAGTTTAGTGTTTCATTAAAATGTCTAGCCATGAATAGCTGCAAGTAACTCGTTAAACTTATTTCTGGTAATTCTTTGGATTGATCCCATTCAAAATATCTTATATTTTGTATTAAAGAACAAAACTCTCGATTCCGTAATAAGTGCATCGTTAACTTATTTTTGGCAGTATATTTTAAGGTAGTTGATGGCTTGTTTTCTATAATTGTTCTCACAATCCCCAACATCATGTCAGTCATTTCTACGCCGATTTCTTCACCCTTGGGAACTAGTTTACAATTATTAATCACGTAATTTTCCCCTCTATAAAGCGCTTGAATATTTAATAAATCCTTTACTAAACTATCTAAATTCAATTTAACATCATGTTCGTACTTATCTCTAAGTTGGAAGAGATTAAGATTTTCGTACTCATTAGCTTTTTCGATTAACACTTCTGCTTCTATGTCAATGTTCTTACCGTATCCTCTTAGTAAACCATACAGAATTCTTTCAGGAAACTTCGTGTAAATCATGTCTTCAACTACATCTTTTCCTAATTCAGTAGCACCAACAAGAGCAGAATAATCATAATTAATTACAATCATCTTGATAAACTCGGAATACTTTGCTAAAGTCTCGCCAATACGAATAAAATTATCCCTTTCATTCGAATCGCCATAATAGCTCTTAAAATGTAACTTAATCAATCCATCCCTCAATTTTTGAGTTAATAATTGAAAATCGTCTTGATAGTATATTTCATACGGAATAGATAGACCACCCATCAAATTAGGTTTGACACTCCTTTTGCCGCTCTCATCAAAAAATATCATGATCTTTTCCTTACCCATTAATTAACACCGTTCCTTAACAACTGGAAGTTGACTTTTGCCTAAGTCTTATTATAATATGAGAGTACATCAATATCCCTCGGGGCTCCGCGTGATATTGAATATAGGCGGCGAGTAACTCGGGATTCCGCGTGAAAAGCCGTCGACAATGCGAGAGTAAATCTCAAGTACGACTTTTGGTAAAGAGCCATTACTATTACATTTTACCATTGTATTCATTTTCAAAAAAGTAAAAAACGTAACAAATTGGGCTGCTTTCGTATATACGTAAGCAGCCCTTTCTCTCTGGCTACATAGTCCGAACCTATGTAGCCTACACTTTGTACTATGCAATTATTTCATAAATATGCTTTACTCATTTTTCTTTTCCTTCTTCACTTCTTCTAACAGCTCGATCACTTTATGCGCATTGATGTCACCTTGTTCGCTCCCGAATTCTTCCTTTAATATATCGCTTGGAATCGGAATTGTTTTGCCTGCTTGTTTGTTTTTCATGTTCCTTGCCGTCCTTTTTTCGAATTTCGGTTTGCGCCGCGGCTCATATCTTCGCCACCAGCGTATTGCGCAGCAAATTCATCTTTCGGCATGCTTTCCGTCGGCGTTTGGTTGTTCGTTTTTGCGGCATCGTGTGTCACTTTGCGCTTCATGATCGTTCACCTCCCGCATGTTCTTTTTTGTATGCAATGAGTATAATGTCTTCGCCCGTTTGTTCACGAAGCTTTCGCTCAAATTGTTGCACTTCGGCAATGTCGCGTTCATGCAATTGTGCAATTGGAAAATGCATATGAATCCCCCCTCACAAGTAATGTCACGCAAATGAACATATTTTATACGCCATTTAGCCACATTAATGATGAGGTGATCATCATGGAAAAAGAAAAAGAAATCGAATCGCCCATTTTCGATGAGACGCAACCGCATCAAATTCACGCCCCGTCATTTAAGGGAACGGGCATCGAGATGAAACCACCATTTGTCAATCGGTATGGGGTCGTCATTGGCGATAGTAAATACAATTCGCCAAACTCCCCACTTCATGAATGGAGCGACGAAACCGATCCGAGTGTAATGGCGGGTGACGAATGGGTGCACCCAACAAACGACATCGGTTGGAATACCCCCGAAAACCGCGCCTTACTCGAAGAAAAACGGAGCGAACTAGCACCGTTTACCCATCCAGATAAAGACGTCGGATACGGGGCGGATTGATACATTCGCCCCGTTTTCGTCATACATTGAAGGAGCAATACATGACGAGGTGGCGTATATGGACCGCGAATGGATTCAACTTATGGAAGTGATTGGTGTCGGCATTATTGTGACGGGATATATTCTTTTATTTATAGGCGAATATCGTGAGCTAGAAGAAATGAAACAAGAGGGATCATTTTCCCCCTGTAAATGAAATGCCTTTAATGAAATAGCGATTGAAAAATGCATAAATGACTAATACAGGCATCGTAAACACCATCGACGCCGCCATAATGTAGTTCCAATAGCTAATGTATTGTCCTTGTTAATTTGAATTTCAACCGAACTTGAAACCGATTGCAACAAAAAATTTGTGACAAAATTCGTGGCATTTTGTCCAAAAATGTTCTCCCCTTCCCACGAACTGTCGTGCTATAATGATACAAAAAGAAAGGAGGCTTTTTCATGAAAGGTCGATGGACGAGCCATTTTCAGAAAAAACCGAAAACAGATGAGCAGAAAAACGCGACAACAGCTAGAAAAAAGTTCAGTTTTCAGAAAAAAACGAAAAACAAAACGACGATCGGGAAAAAATATGGGATCGTTTTCAGCTTTGCTACACTTTTATTTGTCAGCGTTTTCATTTTTGTCGCCTTGCTTGTTCATAACTTAACGAACGTCGTAAAACAAGTGGAGCAAAAAAGCGACCAAGCTATTTTAATTACCGATCTGAATGCTTTATTTAAACAAAAATATATTGTCATCACCGACTACATGACAAACCCTCGCCCTGAAACATTATGGAACTATGAAGATTTAACGAAGCAATTTAACGATAAAATGAAGCAGCTCGAACCGTATATGCAAACGGAAGAAGCGAAAACGATTTACCAATCAACGATTTCTATCGAAAACCAGCTGAACGAACTGCTTCATAAAACGATTCAACCGACCATCTTATCATATCGCGACCGTGGGGAAATTATAGACCTTTCTCAAATTATAAGCTTCCAAAATAAAGCGGCGATGATTCGCGATATGAGCATTGAAAAGCTCGACATATTAAAGCAGCTCGTTATTCGTGAACGTCATGACCTCGTCGCGCAAATGCATGATACGATCATGAAAAATATATTGATGATGGTTATAGCGGTCGTTGTCGCCCTCGCCTTATCGGTCGTTTCTCTTACCGTCGTTAGCCGTAAAATAAGCAATCGGTTAAAACGAGTTGTGCACATTTGCCATGAGCTTGCGCGCGGCAATTTGCGCGTTGAGCGTTTGACGGATACGAAAAATGACGAAGTCGGGCAAATCGCTCATGCGATGAATGAATTAATGGACGGACTAGCGCAATCTATCGCCCAAATTCAAGCGGCAGCGAAGTATGTAAACGATATGTCACAAACGTTGCGATTGAATGCAGAAACGACGACGGAAGCGAACGAGCAAATTACACAAGCGATGTTGCAAATCGCTTCAGGTGCTGAACAACAAGTTGACGTCTCACAAAAAACAAACGACGCGGTGCACGATGTGTCCAATGCATTAACGAGCGTAATAGAAAAAGTAACCAATACGACGAAAGTAACGACAGAAGCGGCGGCGCGCGTCAACGAAGGAACATCTTTAGTAGAGCAAACGGTTGCACAAATGAAAGTCATTCACGAACAAATTGAACGGCTTGCGACAGTTATTGAATCGCTAAACGATAAATCGAAAGAAATTCATCAAATCGTCGGCTTTATTGCAAACATTTCCGATCAAACGAATTTGCTTGCGTTAAACGCCGCCATTGAAGCGGCGCGCGCCGGAGAGCACGGAAAAGGATTTGGCGTCGTTGCGGAAGAAGTGCGCAAACTTGCGGAACAAACGGCCCATGCGGCAGGTAATATTCGCGCGCTTGCCGAACAGTCGCAAACGCAAACAGCCCATGCGGTGACAGTGATGAATGAAAGCAGCGAATCGTTCCAAGCTGGACATTCGCTCGTCGAACAAGTCGGAAACATTTTCTGCTCGATTTCGACTCATATGGCGCGCGTCCAAGCTGAAAGCGATGCGGTGCACGATACGATTCGTTCCGTAGAAGAAAAAGTGAAAACGATGACGGCATTCGCTGACCAAATTATTGATATTTCATCTCAATCCGCCCATAATATTGAACAAGTCGCCGCAACGACAGAAGAACAAAACGCAACGATGCAAGAGCTGCTCGCCTCGTCGCAAGAGCTCGCAAGCACAGCGGAGCAACTTCGTCAGGCGGTCGCACGCTTTCAAATGTAACAAATAGATAACCGTCCTTTCGCATCATCAAAAGGACGGTTTCTTCGTTTGTATTCACTCAGAAAGGAAGTGGACGCATGCTTTCCCCTCACCTTGCGAAAAAAATTGTGTCGGACGTCCGCCGCCTCATTCATGAAGATCTCATTATCGTCGACACGCATGGCATCATTATCGCCAGCACCGACCCGACGCGCATCGGGCAATTTCATGAAGGCGCGTTTCTCGTTTGCCAAGAAAAACAAAAACGAATCATTACGAAAGAAGACGAAGGAAAGCTCAAAGGAGTAAAAGCTGGCATCAACTTACCTGTTTTTTTTCACGGTGACGTCATTGGCGTCATCGGCATTACAGGAGACCCAGCGAACGTATCACCATACGGTGAGCTATTAAAAAAAATGACCGAGCTTCTCATTCAAGAAAACTACTATACGGAACAGTTACAACTTGAAGCGCGTGCGCTTGAAACGTTCGTCTTCGATTGGCTGCAAGCGCGCGAATGGTCGCCATCCTTGCACGAGCGAGCCCAACTGTTTCATATCGATCTGCATGTTAAACGGCGTGTCATTATCGCTTCGTTAAAGGAAACAAAACAAACGATTTCCGTTGACATGTGGAAATACGTTCAAACCGTTTGGAACGATGCACGTGACGTCATCGTCCGTTGGGGAAACGATCGCTTACTTATTTTACAAACAGACGATGACAAAGAACGAACGATCGCTAAAATCAAAACGATGCAACGCGCACTATTAGACAAATACGATGTGACGCTTCATATCGGATGCGGAAAAATGGGAGATAGTAAACAGGCGTACCATTCGTATAAGCAAGCCGAACGTGCCCTTCATATCGCCAAACAAACAGGCGACATCGTTTTCGATGAAGATTTACGATTGGACATGTGTTTAGAAGACATTTCGCTTGCGACAAAACAAGAACTTATTAAACGAACGATTGCGCCATTAATGAATGAACAAGAGCTTCTTCATACATTGCGTACTTTTTTCGCCAACCACTTATCGCTCAAACGAACGGCAGAGGCGCTTCACATTCATATTAATACGCTTCATTATCGGCTAAAAAAAATACAAGATTATACGAAACTGAACGTGCGCCATCTCGAACATATCATCACCTTATACTTAGCTATTCGTTTTTTAGATGAAACAACAAAAAAATAATCTGTAAGCGTTTTATTTTTATATGTTTATACATAGCGGGTTTTCCCGCTTTTTTATATGCTTACAGTACAAACAAAGGAAAGAAGGTGGATGATATGATTACTGAACAAGTGAAACGACAGTTCATTGACATCGTCGGTGCAGAAAACTACGATGATTCGAAAGCCGGACGGCTCGTTTATTCCTATGACGCAACACCAAACTTTCAATCGCTTCCTGACGCAGTTATCGCCCCGCGCAACACAAAAGAAGTGAGCGAAATTGTAAAGATTTGCAATGAGCACCGCATTCCGATCGTGCCGCGCGGCTCAGGAACAAATCTTTGTGCAGGCACATGTCCAACAGAAGGCGGCATCGTCATCATTTTTAAACATATGAATCGCATATTAGAAATTGATGAAGAAAACTTAACGGTTACCGTTCAGCCGGGCGTTATTACGCTTGACCTTATTCACGCTGTCGAAGCAAAAGGACTATTTTATCCGCCCGATCCAAGCTCGATGAAAATTTCAACGATCGGAGGAAACATTAATGAAAATTCCGGCGGTTTGCGCGGTTTAAAGTACGGCGTGACGCGCGATTACGTCATGGGGCTTGAAGTTGTGCTTGCCAACGGTGACATCATTCGTACGGGCGGAAAGCTCGCGAAAGACGTCGCGGGCTACGATTTAACGCGCCTGTTTGTCGGCTCGGAAGGCACGCTCGGGATCATTACAGAAGCGACGTTAAAACTCATTCCGATGCCGGAGACGAAAAAAACGATGCTCGCGTTATATGAAGATTTAGAGGCGGCAGCACGCTCCGTTTCCGCCATTATCGCCAACAAAATCATTCCGACAACGCTTGAATTTTTAGACCAGCCGACGTTACAAGTCGTCGAGTCGTTCGTCAACATCGGCTTGCCGACGGACGTTAAAGCGGTGTTGCTCATCGAACAAGACGGTTCGAAAGAAGTCGTTGAGCGCGATATGGAAGCGATGGCGCGCATTTGCCGCGAACAACACGCCATTTCTGTTCAAGTAGCACAAACGGAAGAAGAAGCAAACAATTTGCGCACAGCGCGTCGCTCAGCGCTATCGGCGCTCGCTCGCTTAAAACCGACGACGATTTTAGAAGATGCGACCGTTCCACGTTCGCAAATTGCAAATATGGTGAAAGCGATTAACGATATTGCTAAAAAATATAACGTCAACATTTGCACGTTCGGTCACGCAGGTGACGGCAACCTTCATCCGACATGTCCGACCGATGTGCGCGACAAAGACGAACTGCATCGCGTCGAGCAAGCGTTCGAAGACATATTTGCAAAAGCGATTGAGCTTGGCGGCACGATTACTGGCGAGCATGGCGTCGGCGTGATGAAAGCGCCGTATTTAGAATGGAAGCTCGGTAAAGAAGGAATCGCTGCGATGCAGGCGATTAAACGAGCGCTCGATCCGAACAACATTATGAATCCAGGGAAAGTGTTCGCAAAAAGCACGCGCAAACGGGTGGTGATGACGCGATGAAAAACGAACAGCTCATCCAACAACAATTTCAAGCGCGCATGAATGAAGACGAGTTATTAAACTGTATGCGGTGCGGTTTTTGTTTGCCGACATGCCCGACGTATATTGAATCCGGCTTTCAAGAGTCGCACTCGCCGCGCGGACGCATTGCGCTCATGAAAGCGGTCGTCGACGGGCTCATTGAACCGGATAAAGACGTCGAACGTTCGCTCCAATTGTGCCTCGGCTGCCGAGCGTGCGAGCCCGTTTGCCCTTCTGGAGTGCGCTACGGCCATTTACTAGAAGAAGCGCGCGACATTATTGCGCAACATAAACGATATCCGTGGTTCGTTCGTCTCGTTCGCCACGTCGTATTTAAGCAGCTATTCCCTCATCCAAAGCGAATGCGAATGGTGACCGCCCTCATCGGCGTGTATCAACGCTCTAGGTTGCAAGCGCTCGTTCGCAAACTCGGGTTATTGCGCCTATTGCCAAATCATTTAGCGATGATGGAAAACGTGTTGCCAAACGTGCCGACGTGGAAACAAATGAATGAGCGCCCGACGCATGTAGAAGCGCTCCCCCTACGCAAGCGGCGTGTCGCTTTTTTTCGTGGTTGTTTAATGGATACGATGTTTATGGACATCAACGATGCGACGATGAAACTGTTACGGCTTGTTGGTTGTGACATCGTCATTCCTGAGGCGCAAACGTGTTGCGGGGCGCTTCATGGACATAGCGGTGAAAAAGCGGACGCAAAAACGTTAGCGAAACGCAACATCGAAGCGTTTGAAACACTCGATGTCGATTACATCATTACAAACGCTGGCGGGTGCGGCGCCTTTTTAATCGAATACGACCATTTGTTAAAAGACGATCCTGTTTGGGCGGATCGTGCGAAAGCGTTTGTCGCAAAAATAAAAGATGTGTCCGTCATTTTAGTGGAACTCGGCTTTCATAAGCAAGGATGGCGCTTGCCAAACCAAACGGTGACGTATCAAGATTCATGCCATTTGCGCAACGTCATGAAAACCGCAAAAGAACCACGCCTATTGCTTCAGTCGATTGCAGGCGTCGAGTTTCGTGAAATGAAAGATGCCGACCGATGTTGTGGGTCTGCGGGCATTTATAACATCATCGAACCGGATATGTCGATGCAAGTGCTCGACTACAAAATGGAACAAGTAAAACAAACGAAAGCGACGACAATTGTAACCGCCAATCCCGGCTGTTTACTACAAATGAAGCTCGGCATTGAACGGGAAGGACTCACAAACGTACGCGCCGTCCATCTCGTTGAATTGCTTGTAGAAGCTGTAGAAGCAACAAACGAAAACGACCAACCACTTAAACAAATCGGATAGGGTATGGACATTCATGCCCTTTTCTTTTTTAATCGTTCTTCTAACTCACGCCGCTTTTGTTCGAGTTCCGCTTCGTTATACGTTCTCCGCTCATATTGCGTATAGTCGATATATAGCCATTCCGGAATCAATTCCGTTCGCACCGCCCGTTTTTCTTTTTTTATGCGACCATGCTTCTTCCAATTGCGCAAAATCCCCTCGGCATATTTCCACGTTTTCACTCCGTTTTTTAACGCGATCGTTAACGCTTCGAGCACCCATTCCGCTGACGTGTCATTCACCCATAGCGCCATCTGTTCACCGACATAGCTACTGATCGTCCCGAAACCATTTTGTTCATAAAAATAAATCAAGTTTTGTAACGTATGATCTGTTGTTATATTTGTTTGTCTGTTCATATTGCGACGTGCGTCTTGGCAAGTTGACGCGTGCGATGCGTCATGTTGCATCGTCCGCTCGTCATGTTGACCGTTCGTTTTTTCGATACACATGTTCTCGTCATCTTCCGTCACTTGCTCGTCATGTACAACGTTTGTGTCAAGCACTTTGGTAAGCACATCGTAGTCAATGCGATACCATTTCGTTTTATCCAGTTTCGAACGATACCTTGACACGACGATCCCTTTTTTCTCAAGCCGGACGATCGTGCGCCGAATCGTGCTTTCTGACCAAAACGGAAACTGTTTTTTCCATCCTTCGTATGTGTTATATACCCACGTATATCCATCGTACGTATGCGTACTTTTTTCGAGCCAATAATGAAGTTGTTGTAAAAATATGCTTTCATTTAGTCCAAGCTTTACCGCCACCGTCGGCAAAACGAATAACGGCTCATCATCGACTAACCACTTCTTCATCACAACCCCCCCTATATCCATTTATCGCCTCATACACGACATTTGGTTAGGGGGGGATAAAAAAGAGAATGCCTTCGCATTCCCTTTATGGTTCTGGTGTGAATGTGCGCTGGGCAAGTTCGTTGTCGAGCATAAACAACGAATTGCTGTCGCCTTCGATGCGTTTTAGTTTTTGAATAAGCGTATCAAACATCGACTCTTCTTCTACTTGTTCGTCAATAAACCATTTTAAAAAGTTCATCGTCGCATGTTCGCGCTCGTCTAACGCCAAGTCAGATAGTTTATAAATGCGGCGCGTCACTTCTTTTTCATGGGCGAGCGCTTTTTCAAAGCAGTCGCGAACGGACGTAAATTCGTTGTTTGGCGCAGGAAAGCCGGTCATCACCGCCCGCTCGCCGAGCGCGTTAATGAAGTTGTAAAACTTCATCGCATGAAAACGTTCTTCTTCTGCCTGCACTAAAAAGAAGTTCGCAAAACCGTCCAATCCTTCCGCCGAGCAATATGCCGCCATCGCCATATACGCATGTGCGGAATAAAATTCGAAATTCATTTGTTCATTCAGTCCGTTTAACAATTTTTCACTTAACATAAATCTCACTCCTCCTCTTCTCATTATAACAAAAAAAGGAGGAACGTGCCTCCTTTTACTCGTTTTGCGCTTTTTTCAACGTTTGAATCGCTTCTTTCTGTTGTTGTGTTTCTTTTCCTGAGAAAAACCAGCCGCCAGCTACGATCGCTAAAAGAACGATCCAGAAAATCGCTTTCCATAACGCCGAATGCGCGAAATGTTCGGAAACGACTGCTAAGCTTGGATGTGCAAGCGTATATACTGCCAATTTCACCCCAACCCAACCGACGATTAAAAATGCGGCCGATTCTAGGCTTGGGCGTTTTTGCAATAGTTTGACGAACGCATTCGCCGCAAAACGCATAATGATGACACCCATCAATCCACCGGCGAAGATGACTAAAAACTTTCCGCCGTCCATGCCGCCGATCGCTGGTAAATTTGTATCCGGCAACGTCATCGCTAAAGCGACTGCCGCTAAAATCGAATCGATCGCAAACGCTAAGTCAGCAAGTTCCACTTTCAGTACAGTCATCCAAAAACCAGATTGCTTTTTCTCTGTTTTATGCGAGCCATCGCGATTTTTATTGATAAAATGATGCACCGCAATAAACATTAAATACAACGCACCGAGCGCTTGAATTTGCCAAATATTCACTAAATACGAAATGACGAAAAGCGCAGCGAAGCGAAGAATAAACGCCCCGGCAAGCCCGTAGAAGAGCGCCCGTTTTTGTTGTTTTTCCGGCAAATGTTTGACCATCACCGCCATGACGACAGCGTTATCGGCCGCTAAAATGCCCTCCAATCCGATTAAAACGAGAAGCACCCAACCATACTCTAACAACAATGATACATCCATCAATGATCCCTCCTGTAATATGTAGTTTTCCCTCGCCCGTCGGCAAAAAATCATGAAAACGCAAAAAAGACCTTCGCCGAACGGCAAAGGTCTCGCTAGACACATGTTGTGCCAACAAAGCCGATGGACGATGCCACGAATTGACGACTTTGTTTTCAGGCGAACGCCTGAACGCTACTCCCCTTTGTAAAGGAAAACTATAATTTAACTGTAATTTTATTATAAAAACATGAACACATTTTGTCAACCCGTCAACTTACTTGTTTTTGTTCCGCATGCGCCTCGTTTAGCTTGCTATGCTTGCGACCATACAAGAAGTAAATGACGAAACCGATCGCGAGCCAACCGCCAAAGCTAAGCCACGTCATGGCAGGAAGCTGAAGCGCTAAATACGTACAAAACGCTACCGCAAGCAACGGAATGACCGGCACAAACGGCACCATAAAGCTTCGTTTTAAATTCGGTTCCGTTTTTCGCAACACTAAAATGCCGATCGCAACAGTCGTAAATGCAAACAACGTTCCGATATTTGTTAAATGCGCCAATTTATTTAACGGGATGACACCGGCAAAAATGGAAACGGCAATGCCTGTTACCCATGAGTTCACAAGCGGCACTTGCTTGCGCTCGCTCACTTTCGCAAACAATGACGGAAGCAAGCCGTCGCGGCTAATCGCATAAAAGAGGCGCGTTTGTGCATAAAGCATGACAAGAAGCACCGTCGTAATGCCTGTAATCGCACCGAGCGAAATAAATCCCGCCACCCAATCTTGTTGAATATAGTTTAACGCAAAAGCAACTGGATTTTTTACTCCCAACTGATCATACGGCACAATGCCTGTCAAAATAAGCGACACCGCAATGTAAAGAAGCGTACAAATCACAAGCGATGCGATAATCCCGATCGGCATATTGCGCTGCGGATTGCGCACTTCTTCTGCCGCTGTCGATACCGCATCAAACCCTAAGTAAGCGAAAAACACCGTCGCCGCTCCTGCCGCAACACCGGAAAATCCAAACGGCATAAACGGCGTCCAGTTTTCTGGCTTCACATACCATACGCCAACCGCAATAAACAATAAAATAACCGCCACTTTAATAACGACCATGATTGCATTAAAACGAGCGGATTTCCTCACCCCTTGCGTCAATAAAAGCGTAATAAGCAAGACGATGACAATGGCGGGCACATCAATAAACGTCCCGTTTGCTGGATCGTAAGCGCTCGTTAATGCTTTCGGCAACTCAATGCCAAATCCGGCAAGCAATCCTTGGAAATAACCAGACCAGCCTGCCGCAACAGCCGAAGCTGCCACACCATACTCTAAAATTAAATCCCAACCGAGCATCCAAGCGATTAATTCCCCAAATGTCGCATAGCTGTACGTATACGCGCTCCCTGACACCGGAACGCTCGATGCAAACTCCGCATAACAAAGCGCCGCAAAGACGCACGCCAATCCAGATAAAATAAACGAAAGAACAAGCGCTGGTCCCGCATGTTCAGCAGCCGCTACCCCCGTTAAAACGAAAATACCTGTTCCAATAATCGCACCGATGCCAAGCATCGTTAAATCAAATGCGCCTAATTCTTTTTTGAGCGTTGCCCCATTTTTTCCTGATTCGCTCATCAGCGCTTCAACCGACTTTCTCCTGAACAAACTCATCGATGTAAACTCCCCTTACTCGTTATGTTCATTTTATACTTTAACGCCCAAAATCATTAAAGACAATACTTTTTCGCTATTTCGCAATATTTTTATTTTTCTAATAACGAGAAGCTGACTGTCATCGTCGTTCCACGCCCTTTTTCACTTTGAATGCGCCATGTTCCGTTCATCATTTCAATGATGCGAATCGACACCATCGCCCCGAGCCCTGTTCCTTTTTCTTTCGTGCTGAAATACGGCTCACCAAAACGAGCAAGTTGCTCTTTCGTCATCCCCTCCCCTTCATCGCGCACAACGATCGTAACCGTTTTTCCATCGGCGTGGGCATCGACATATACCTTACCGCCATTTGTTGTTGCTTCAATGCCATTTTTTATTATATTTAAAAAACATTGCCGAAAATATTGTGCGTTTCCTTCCATCGTGGCAGGCATGAGTGTTGCGACAATTTGTACGCCATACATGTTCGCAAACGGACGCAACATGTCGATCACTTTTTCTAGCTCCCGCTCCACATGAAGCGTCTCAATTTTTTCAGGAAACGGCTTCGCAAACGTTAAATAATCGTCAATGATCATGCAGGCGCGGTTTAACTCCTCGAGGGCGATATTCATATATTGCTCTTTTGTTTCCGCTGATATGTCTTTTGCTTTCATCAGTTGCATAAAACCTTTGACGACTGTAAGGGGATTGCGAATTTCATGGGAAATGCTGGCGGCAAGCTGACTGACGACTTCCATTTTCTCCAACTTGATCGCTTTTGAACGAATAAACAGCGCCTCTCGCAACGTTTCAATGATAAATACAACGAACAACATCGCAACAGGAGGAACGAGAATAAAATCGACAACGTACGATTCCGTCACTTGAAAATCGGAAATGGCGACCGCCAACACCGTTGCCGCAATCGCCAAAAGAAACGTCATCGCCGCCGAAGCAACGAGCCGCTGCTTTCTTGTAAGCTGCTGAAAAAACGGAGAAAACAAGCTACCGCATAGGCACATCATCACATATACCGCAACGGTAATAAACTCATATCCATACATCATAAAGCGCGCCACAAGCAAAATAAGCAATAGCGGTACGCTCACCGCCCAACCGCCGTAAAACGTGCCGATCAAAAACGGCACTTGTCGCAAATCGTGCACGCAATCTGGTGCGATATAAATTGGATATTTCATACATAAAATAAGGGGGACACTTAAACATGCGATGAGCAACACATGTTGATGCGCCTTTTTTTGTTGAAAAAAGCGGACGTGATCGTACAAAAAGTAAAAGAAAAAAATGCTTACTAAAATGTAAAATAAGTTGTTTAACACATGTTGGTTTATATATGTCATTTCTTCACTCTCCCACATCGTTCATCCAATCTCAGTTTCGCGAAAACTTTTTCCGTTGTCAATGCAGCGACATCTTTGAAAAATGGTCACATTTCCATTATGATAAAGATGCAAACTACATAGTGGAGATGGTCATATGAACGATCGGCGTTATTTGCCGCTTTTATTTATTGTCATGTTTTTCGTCATGATGGGATTCGGAATTATTATTCCTGTCCTTCCGTTTTACGCTGAAAACATCGGTGCCACCCCAACACAGCTCGGCTGGTTAATGGCGGTATATTCGTTTATGCAATTTTTATTTGCACCGATGTGGGGACGGCTGTCTGATCGTTACGGACGCAAGCCGTTTTTACTGCTCGGCATTTTTGGTCTAGCGCTTTCGTTTTTCTTATTCGCCTTAGCAACAAAACTTTGGATGTTGTTTGCAGCGCGCATCATCGGTGGCTTTTTATCGGCCGCAACGATGCCGACAGCGATGGCGTACGTTGCCGATGTGACGACCGAAGAAAATCGCGGAAAAGGCATGGGCATCATCGGGGCGGCGGTCGGGCTCGGCTTTATTTTCGGACCAGCCATCGGCGGCGTGTTTTCGAAACATAGCTTAACCGTTCCGTTTTGGATCGCAGGCAGTTTAGCTTTTGTGACGGCGGTATTCGTTTTCTTTTTCTTAAACGAGTCGCTGCCAAAAGAAAAACGCGCAAACGGCGAAACGAAACGTCCATCACTGATGACGGCGTTACGAAGCGACGTATCGCGTCTATACGTATTGCAGTTGATCGTCACGTTTTCGCTTGCGGGGCTGGAAGCGACATTTGCATATTTTGCGGCTCAACGTGCTGGACTTGCTTCTACTGAACTCGGTTATATTTTTATGATTATGGGACTTGCTGGGGCGGTCATTCAAGGAGGACTGCTTGGCAAACTTATTCAGTCGTTCGGCGAAGGGACGGTCATTCGCGCTGGACTATTGCTTTCAGCACTCGGATTTTCGCTCATTTTATTTATCCATAACTTTTGGACAGCTGCCCTTTATTTAACGATTTTCGGCATCGGTAACGGCGTCATTCGCCCATGTGTATCCGCCTTATTAACGAAACATACGACGGACGGACAAGGAAGCGCAACAGGGCTGTTATCATCGTTCGATTCGCTCGGGCGCATCGGCGGACCGGCGATTGCAGGCTGGCTATTTACATTGAAGCCGAGCTTGCCGTATATGACAGGGATTGTGCTTACGTTCGTTTCATTCGTCCTGCTTCAATCGTTTCAACGCACCATGATGCAAAAAGGCTCCGCGTAATCGGAGCCTTAACTAATTTCCTCAGCTAGTTTTTCCCGCTCGTGCCTTGCGATCATCGGTCCATTTAACAAATCGACGTCGACAATGTAGCGCGGACGTTGTTTGGCTTCTTGATATACTTTTCCAATATACTCCCCGACTAAACCGATCGCCATGAGCTGCAATCCTCCGACAAGCCAAATGGACATGATCAGCGACGTCCAGCCCGTCTGCGTATGGCCTGTCATTTTTAAAAATAGCACATATAACGCAAATAATACGCTCACAACAAACGAACAAAAACCGAGAAGAGAGACGAAACGAATCGGCATCATGCTAAACGATGTTAACCCATCGAACGCAAAGCGAATCATTTTCATGAATGGATATTTCGTCACTCCTGCTTTCCGCTCTTTTCGGTCATAATATACGGTCGTCGACGGAAAGCCAAGCAGTGGTACAACGCCACGTAAAAACAGATTCACTTCACGAAATTGCGCTAGCGCTTCGACTGCCCTCCGGCTCATAAGGCGATAGTCAGCATGATTATAAATCAACTTCACCCCGATGCGATTCATGAAGCGATAAAACGTCTCAGCTGTCCATCGCTTCATATATGAGTCAACGTCACGCTTTTTTCTTACCCCGTAGACGATGTCGTATCCTTCTTGAAATTTGCGCACAAACTCGCGAACGACGTATATGTCGTCTTGTAAATCAGCATCCATCGTCACAACGCAATGCGCCATTTGTTTAGCGGCAATCATCCCCGCTAACAGCGCGTGTTGATGCCCTGCGTTTCCCGCTAGTTTAATTCCTTTTATTTCTTCGTAGCGCAAACACGCTTTATAAATGATCGTCCACGTCCGATCGCGGCTCCCATCATCGACAAACACAATTTTACTTTCCGAAGAAATGAGCTGTTCATCGATAAGTTGTTGCCGCAATGCCCGCAACTGTTCGATCGTCTCCGGCAACATCTCCTCCTCGTTATAACAAGGCACAACGATCGCTAAAACGGTCATGTCGTTTTCCCTCCTTCTACTTCGTATAAATAAATCGTCCATGCTGATTCTTTATGGTGAAACGTGCGCAATAGCTTGAGTTGATTGTCTTTCGCATTGTTAATCGGCAAGGCGGAAAAAACGTATCGCCCGCCCATGTCATATAAAACGTCCGTATGAAGTTGCAAGTGGCGAATGCGTTTGTTTGATCGTTTCGTAAACATATATTTTTTCCCAAGTTCCGCAACAAAAATATAACAACGTCCGCCCCACTCATCGAAATATTCCTTTAGCTTTTTATTTTTATTTAGCTCGCTCGCAATGATTTGACGAAACTGATGTTTATACGAAAGTGGATAAAAATTGTTGTACGTATCTAACGTGTAAAAACCGTTATATTGTGCAATCGCTGGATGTATGCCGATGCTGACGACGCGATACGTATGAACGGGCTTTCCGATATATTGTTTGATGTCTTGAAATTGCCTTTCCGCATAAAAGGCGCGAAACGTTGGCTTGTCGCGATAGACGATTTGTTCATGAAACAACAGCGCCACCACAAGTTGCGCAAAAAGCGCAAATGAAACGATGCGCCGATCCCATGCGCGCCAAATGATGCGAAGCGACAAAGCAAACAAGACGTAAATGATCATCGGGCGTAAAAAATGATAGCGTGCAAAATTAAAGCGATCTAAAAACGGAAACGCTTCTGTCGCAGGAAGCCATCCCTTGTAAAACCAAAACGCATACCAAAGCGACAAAATGAAATTGAGCACATGAAGCTGCCAAAATAGCCGTTCATTCCGCCACCATTTTCGTTTCCATACGATATATAAGGCGATGAACGTGACAGGTAAAATGACAAGCGTATGAATCGTCATCACATGCGTATGACCGAATATGTAGTTTTTTAATGTTAGTCGAAGCGAGCGCCATAACGACAGACGGGCATGGAAATATTCATCCCGACTTGTCGGTTCGGTCGCAAATAAAAATGAATGAACAAGCCGATATTCAATTGCTAAATAAAGGGCGGTCATATATACGAGCGCCAGCAATAACGGCATATTCGGTCGGCGACGCCACGCATCAACAATCCAAAACAAAAACATCGCGCTTAAAAAAAAGAAAAAACCGAGCACGAAGCTAGAATAGAAAGGAAGAAGCGTGAGTACGACATAATTTTTCCACGAACGATCGCCCGCTCGAATGTTAAGTAGCGCCCATAACGCTAGCGGCATACCGAGCGTGCTAAGCATGCCTGACGGCCAAAACGGCGTCAAGGCAAACGTAAGAGCCACACCAACGCGAATCCATTCTGCCGTCGCTTCTCGCTCCTTTAATACGTGCGTTTTCAACAACATATACATGCCGATAAACGCAAATACGCGCGTCAACAGCTGGCTAAGCCCGTAAGCATAAACGGACGGAAAGAGCGCATGAAGCCAAACGATGCCGCTAAACTCCGTCCCGTACGCGTTGCGCGGCAAGCCGCCGATGATTTGCGGAATTGTCGCATGAACGGAGCCGAACAGCTCGCCACTTTGTACGAGCACGCGATACCAAGCAATATTAGAGTCTAAATTATCGTGCACGCGCATGTGCGCATCTTCCCCAAGTAAAAAATACGGCAAGGCATGTAAACAAACGATGATGATGCCACATGTGAACAGTCTCATAACGCCCCTCCATTCGCTATTATTTTTTAACAACAAATGAAAAATATGCATAAAAAATCCCCTGCCAATCGCAGAGGTTAAACAATGATCGCATCGTATCCTTTTTTTCTTAACTCTTCGACGAGACGTTCTGCATTTTTTTTATCGCGAAATGCTCCGACTTGCACGCGGTATAACTTTCCATCGTCTTTCGGTGGAGCAGGCGGTTTCTTTTGCAATCCGAACGCTTTCGCCATTCCTTCCACATGACCGCGGGCAATTTGCGACAGAAATTCGTCTGATTTCAGCTTCGCGGCATCTCCTGCGTTGTCGATAAATAAGTTTTCCGTCAATAAAGCTGGCATATTCGTTTGACGAAGCACCGCATAGTTAGCACGTTTTTTTCCGCGATCGCGCACATCTCCAATCGCTTTCATCACTTCATCATGAATGATGTTTTGATATGAAACAGTTTCTTTGCTCACATTTCCATTGAATATATACGATTCAAATCCTGTTCCACCACCTGCGTTCACATGAACGGATAAAAAGAAGTCCGCACCGATCCGATTCGCCATCGCTGCCCGTTCCGAGAGTTCAATAAACTGGTCGTCTGTCCGCGTATAGTGTACATCGACATGTTCATACTCTTTCAACATCTCCCCTATTTTCGTCACAATCGTTAACGTTACATCTTTTTCACGAAGTCCGTTTCCGACCGCCCCCGGATCACGCCCTCCATGCCCTGCATCTAAAACAATTTTCACCATCATATCCTCACACCTTTCTAACAAATTTTCTCTCTGCTAATAACATATACATGATCTTGGACAAAGGATACGGCCTTTTCCTATTTATCTATTTTTTCTTTCGCTCGCACATGAAAAAAGCCTAAGCTATGCTAGCTCAGGCCAAAGCTGTTTGCAACATTTGCGGATGAGATGCGGAACGACATGATCACGCCTATACACGAGCGTATGAACGAGTTGCTTTCGTTCTTCTTCCGTCATCGGCCAATCGTCAGGCATATGTTTCGTCATTTCGTCAACAACCGCCAAATGACTAAAATGTTCACCCCTCAGCCCCCTTCACATTTGCTCTTTTATTAATATATGTGTCAAGGGCTTGTCGCTTGATTAGTGCCAAGCACTGTTCTTATGAAATACATGCCCTGTCATGAATCATCCGTCCTTTTATTTTTATACCTACATACGTATTTTACCTATTCCTTCGCTGTTTATCATCTAATCAGCAATCTTTTTACTTTACAAAGGTGAGTAACAAACTATATTATAGTTATAGCTTTTCATATTAAAGCGAAATATAAGTAAGTGTAAACTTACATCAAGGAGGAATCGTCATGGCAAAAGTACTTTATATTACCGCAAATCCAAAACAAGAACAACAATCATTTAGTTTATCAGTCGGGCGTGCGTTTTTAGAAACTTACAAACAACATCATCCAGAAGATGAAATCGTTGAACTACACTTGTACGATATCGACGTCCCTTACATTGATGCTGATGTATTTAGCGGCTGGGGCAAACTTCAACAAGGACAAGCATTTGACCAATTAAGCAAAGATGAACAACAAAAAGTAGCGCGCATCAACGAATTATGTGAACAATTTATGGAAGCTGACAAATATGTATTCGTCACACCGCTGTGGAACTTTAGCTTCCCTCCAAAATTGAAGGCATATATCGATACGTTTTGTATCGCCGGAAAAACGTTTAAATATACAGAAGAAGGGCCTGTTGGACTACTAAAAGGGAAAAAAGCGCTCCACATTCAAGCGCGAGGAGGTATATATTCTGAAGGTCCGGCGAAAGAATTGGAGTTTGGTGACCGCTATTTAAGAGCTGTTCTCGCTTTTGTCGGCATAACAGACGTTCAAACGATTGCGGTCGAAGGTATGAACGCTTTTCCAAACGAAGCAGAAAGCATTAAGCAACAGGCGATCGAACGAGCAAAAGAAGCAGCGAAACAGTTTTAATAACAAACAGGGCGTCCAGAAAGCCAAAATAACTGACTTTTTGGACGCCCTTTATTGCTGCAATATGTTGTTTTCACATGTTTAGCCATTTCCCTAAGAGCATTCGCCGAGTCCAGAGGTAAGTTTTTCTTCAGTAACTCCCGATACTTCTTACAGCTCTTCAAGCATCGGTTATACTGCTTTATTCGTCTCACCCCTGCCGATATTTTCTGAATAACAGACGATCTCTTGTACAGTTAGATAAACCAACTAATTACAAATACAACTGAAAAACCGACGAAAGCGATGATCGTTTCCATTACTGTCCATGACTTTAACGTATCTTTCACTTCTAGGCCAAAGTAGCGATTCACAAGCCAAAAACCAGAGTCGTTGACGTGTGAAAGAATCGTTGCCCCTGCCGCAATCGCAATGGTAATTAACCCTAATATTGGACCTGTCAAGCCTAGCGTCTCAATAAACGGTGCCATTAATCCGGCAGAGGTGACCATTGCCACCGTTGCTGATCCTTGTGAAATGCGGACAAGCGCTGCGATAATAAATGCAAGAACGATTGGTGGTAACGAAGATGTTGCCATCATATCAGCAAGCACTTTGCCGACGCCTGAATCGACTAAAATTTGCTTAAACACTCCACCGGCACCTGTGACAAGAATGATAATTCCCGCTGGTTCTAACGCCTTTGTCGCAATATCTTGTACTTGTTGTTTAGAAAGACCGCGTTTCCGTCCTAAGAAATAAAAAGCGAGCAACGTAGCGATCGTTAAAGCAACAAACGGATGTCCTAAAAACGTGAAAAACGATCGAAGCGTACTTTTTTCTGGCAACACAACACCTGAAACCGTGTTCATTAAAATGAGCAACAACGGAATAAGAATGATCGTCGCAATTAAACTGAAGCTTGGCAAATCTTTTTCATCCTCATGTTCTTTCCATTCCATGTATGGCGGAATGGAAGCATGAATTTTTTGTGAAATATATTTTCCAAATAGCGGTCCTGCTACAATCATCGCAGGAATACCTGCAATAAATCCAAATAAAATGACCCAACCTAAATCAGCCCCGATTAAATTCGCCACCGCAATCGGCCCAGGCGTTGGAGGGATAAAACTATGCGTCACCGCCAAACCGGCGAGCAAAGGAATGCCATAATACAAAAGCGAACGACCTGTCTTTTTCGCCAACCCGTAAACGATCGGCACAAGAATAATAAATCCAACGTCGAAAAATACAGGGATCGCAACGAAAAATCCCGTAATTCCAAGCGCCCACTGCGCTTTACTTTCGCCAAACTTTTTCATTAACGTTTGTGCTAAACGCTCTGCTCCCCCAGACGCCTCAAGCATTTGACCGAACATCGCACCTAATCCGACGACGACCGCAACAAATCCAAGCGTTCCCCCCATTCCGTTTTGAATGGACTCGATCACATTTTTTAATGGCATCCCTGCCGCAATGCCAACGAGTAAGCTAACGAGCAATAGCGCAACAAACGCATGCAACTTCGAGCGAATAATTAGAAATAATAACAAACTAATTCCAGCGATAACAATTAAAATTAACGAAGACGATGCCATATTCTCCGCTCCCCTTTGTTTTTTTAATGTTCAGTAAACGCTTACAATTACTAAACCGATTTAGTTGTGAAGTAAATCACCCCCTTAGTTACACATATTTCCTTTGAAACGAAGAGATGATTGGAAACTCATCTTTTAACTTCATATATAATCTTGTATACAAATCAAATAGTTCCGCATATGTCGCTGTATGTTGTTCATTCGGCTCATGGCGCGATGAAATACGCAACCACGATTTTACTTCTTGAAGCGATGAAATATCACCTTGCGCATAAAGCGCCAGTGCTGCTGCCCCTAGCGCAGAGGCTTCATGCGTCTCTGGGACGAGCAACTCTTTCCCCATCATATCGCACAACATTTGGCGCCAAAAAGGCGATTTCGCAAATCCGCCCGACACCCGAATTTCTGATAACGGTCCGATGACATCCCGAACCGCAAGGGCAACGGAAAAGACGCTCATACAAACCCCTTCCATGACAGCACGAATAAAATGCTCACGCTTATGTTGCAAACTAATGCCGAAAAATGTCCCACGTGCATGTGCATCCCAATAGGGCGCTCGCTCCCCTGATAAAAACGGTAAAAATAACAATCCTTCTGCCCCTGCGGGTACACGTGCCGCATATTGCGTCAATAAATCGTACGGATCGATCCCGAGCCGTTTTGCGACTTCTTTTTCTTGCGCCCCAAATTCATCGCGCAACCATCGAAGTAAAATGCCGCCATTATTTGTCGGCCCGCCAACGACCCATTCATTTTCCGTCAACACATAACAAAACGTCCTCCCTCTTTCGTCCGTTTTTGGAACGGATGAAATCGTTCGTACCGCACCGCTTGTTCCAATCGTAATTGCCGCCTCATGAGGAAGTACTGCGCCGACCCCGACGTTTGCGAGCACACCATCACTTGCGCCGATGACAACAGGCGTATTTCGGGAAATTCCAAGCTGTTCCGCCCATTTTTTGTCCATCCCCTGTAGTGTATATGTCGTTGGGACAAGTTGCGATAGTTGCTGACGATCGATATGAAGGAATTGCAAAATTTCTTCATCCCAATCAAACGTCTGTAAAGAAAATAAGCCGGTAGCTGAGGCAATTGAATAATCGACAACATATTGTTGAAACCATTGATATAACACATATTCTTTAATAGAAATAAACTTATGTGTGCGTTCGAATACGTGTGGCATATGCTCTTTAAACCACATTAACTTAGCAAGCGGCGACATCGGATGAATAGGTGTTCCTGTTTTTTTATATATGTCCATCCCTTTTTCACTTGCTCGCAACTGTTCAGCTTGCTTGTTGCTGCGATTGTCCGTCCAAATGATACAATTCGTCAATGGGCGATGATGATCGTCGACTAGCATGAGCGAATGCATCGCTACACTCAGCCCGACCGCCTTCACTTGTTCCGATGAAACGCCCCCTTTGTATATCGCCCCTTGTATACTTTGCATCACCGCTGAAAAAAGGACGTGAGGGTCTTGTTCCGCCCATCCCGGTTGGGGATGAAGCATCGGATATTCAACCGCATGCATCGCTCGAATACGCCCATCTTCTTCAAAAATGACAGCTTTTGTGCTTGTTGTACCAATATCTACTCCGATGACTACTTGGTTACTATTCATTTTTCTCTCCTCTTTTCTTCGCTGAATCTCTTTCTATTAACTTTGGAGCAAGCCGAAACATTTGTGGCGAAGTCTCGCCATTCATTTGCATAAACAACCGTTCTGCCGCCTTTTTTCCCATCTCAAACGTCGGTTGGGCAATCGTTGTTAATGAAGGGGTGTAAACAGATGGTAACTATTCATCCCGATAGTAGTATGTAAAGGAGCGCAACACAAATAGGGCATCCCCGTAATAGAAAATGCCCTAAGTGGTAAAAAGAACACGATCTATCGTTTCGCCCGTCAACAGAAGACAT